>NZ_JAFBCR010000001.1:1609977-1931973 GCF_016907795.1 Kocuria palustris | reverse complement strand
GCCCCGGAGCCCGCCACACTCCGTCCGGAGCGCGACCGTAGACCTCGGTGAAGCGGCGTGCGAGGTCTGCAGCTCGGGCGTCTTCGCGCGGGTCGGTCCTCTGCGGATCCATCATGCGTCCCCCCTCAGTCGTGCGGCGGTCTGCTCGGCGGTGACGTCGTTGATGAATGCGCCCATGCCGGCCTCGGAGCCGGCCAGGAACTTCAGCTTGTCCTCAGACCGACGCGGGCTGGTCAGCCGCAGGTGCAGCCAGCCGGCCTCCCGGTCGGCCGTCGTCACGGGCGTCTGATGCCACGCGGCGATGTACGGAGTGGGAGTGGCATAGAGCCGATCCACTCGCTGCACCAGGTTCCGATAGAGAACTGCGAGCTCGTCGCGCTCCTCCCCCGTCAGGGCCGCCAGATCCGGGACCTGGCGATGCGGCAGCAGATGGACCTCCAGCGGCCAGCGCGCCGCATAGGGCACATAGGCGGAGAAGTGCTCCCCGGCCAGGACCATCCGATCCCCGTCTGCGGCCTCATCGGCCAGGACCTCACCCATCAGAGCCCGGCCCGTGGAGGCCAGATGGGCCCGCGAGCGGGCGGCCAGCTGCGCGGCGTGGGGTGCGGCATACGGGTAGGCATAGATCTGCCCGTGCGGGTGGTGCAGAGTCACCCCGATCTGCTCGCCGCGATTCTCGAAGGGGAACACCTGCCGGACGCCCTGCAATGCCGACAGGGCCTCGGTGCGCTGAGCCCATGCCTCAACGACGGTCCGCGCCCGCTCGAAGGGCAGCGAAGCGAAGGAGCCGTCGTGCTCGGGGGTGAACACCACCACCTCGCATCGCCCGAAGGCAGGCGCGGGCGCCCCCCACAGACTCCGGCCCCCCGCCCCGTCCGCCTCCGGCAGCGCGCCCAGTCCGGGCCCCAGCGACGGGAAGCGGTTCTCGAAGACGACGACGCCGAAATCCGCTGCGGGGATCTCCGATTCCCGCTGGCCTGTGCTCGGACACAACGGGCACTGGTCGGCCGGGGGGAGATACGTGCGGCTCTGGCGGTGAGCGGCCACAGCCACCCATTCCCCGCTCAGACGGTCGAAGCGCACCTCACCGCCCGCCGGACGGGGGCCCAGGGGGCGCTGATCGACGATGTGCTCCACCGGCGAGGTTCCGCGATCGCTGAAGAACACGGCTTCTCGCCCATCGGCGAGGTGGTGGATCCGGTGCGCGATCACCCGCTCGGCGGTGGTGTCGGCAGGCTCGGGAGAGGTCATCGGACGGGCTCCAGTCGCAGGTCGGGGACGAATCGGCTCAGGGTCTCGCGGTGCTCGGCTGCCAGCCCGTCGTCGGTGATGACGGAGTCCACCTCGTCGAGGCCGGCGATGCGATAGAGGCCGGACATGCCCCACTTGGTCGAGTCGGCCAGCACCACGCTGCGGTCGCAGCGGTCCAGGAAGAGTCGGTTGATCTCGGCTTCCATCATGTTCGGGGTCGTGAGCCCCTGACGTTCACTGATCCCGTGCACACCCAGGAAGCACAGGTCCACATGCAGGGTGCGCAGCGCCGCAGCCGCCAGCGGTCCGACCAGTGCATCCGAAGGAGTGCGGACGCCCCCGAGGAGGATCACGGTCTGGCCTGCCGCTGGGGCGTCCTGGAGCAGGGTCGCGATGCGCGGGGAGTTGGTCACCAGGGTGATGCCCGAGACACGGCGAAGGGCACGAGCCAAGGCGAAAGTGGTGGTCCCCGAGTTCAAGGACACCGACATCCCGGGCTCGATCAGGGCCTCGGCTGCGGCCGCGATGGCGGCCTTCTCGGGAAGCTGCAGCTCGGCCTTCCGGGCGAAGCCCGGCTCCGCCGCAGAGGAGCCCGCCGGCAGCTTCGCTCCGCCGTGGACCTTCTGCACCTCTCCGTCCCGCGCCAGCCGGTCCAAGTCCCGACGCACCGTCATGTCCGAGACGTTGAACTCCTCGATCAGATCGGACACTCGGACCGCACCGGCGGACCGGACGCGCTCAAGGATCGCCTGCCGACGACGGTCGGGAATCATCTCGGACACATGCGCTCCTAGGACTTCGAGGGGGTCCTGCCACCACAGCATCCTGCCACTACCGGCGAGCGATTGCGACCACGAGACCAACAAAAAAATGTTCTGTTCAACAGGGTTGATGTTCACTTTTGTTGACCCTAGTATGACGAAGACCACACTGATCGAACACTGCGAGAGGAGATCCATCGATGATCGTTCCCAGGTACTACGAGGACTTGGCCGTTCTGCACGAGAACACGCTCCCGGCACGTTCCTACTACATCCCGAGTTCCACGCCGCTCGACCCCGGTCCGGAGGCTCGTGACTCCTCCGATCGTCTGCAGCTGCTGAACGGTGAGTGGTCGTTCCGGTACTTCGAGAGCATCCACGAGCTTCGGGACCACTTCTACGAGCGCGACTTCCCCGCGGGCGGTTTCGATCGTGTGCCGGTGCCGAGCACGTGGCAGCACCAGGGCTACGACCACCACCAGTACACGAACATCCGCTACCCCTTCCCGCTCGATCCGCCGTTCGTCCCGCAGGACAATCCGTGCGGCGCGTACGTCCACGAGTTCGAGTACACGCCCAGTGAAAACGCCCCGAGCTCTCATCTCACCTTCGAAGGCGTCGACTCCTGCTTCTACGTGTGGCTCAACGGCAAGTACGTCGGCTACAGCCAGGTCTCGCACGCCACCGCCGAGTTCGACGTCACCGAGATCATCGAGCCGGGCACCAACCGCCTGGCCGTCCTTGTACTCAAGTGGTGCGACGGCAGCTACCTGGAAGATCAGGACAAGTTCCGCGTCAGCGGGATCTTCGGCGACGTCTACCTGCTCTCGCGGCCGGCCTCCGTCCTCTTCGACCACTTCACCACCACGACGATCGACACGACGGGGGCCACGGTCGAGATCCGGGGGCTCTACCGCGGCAAGTCCGTGCCGACCTCCGCCGAACTCACCGACGCCGATGGGACGCGCGTCGCAAGCGGTGAGTTGCAGGAGTTCTCCGGCGACGACACGTACACCCACCGGGTCCAGCTGCGCGTTGAGGACCCGCAGCTGTGGACCGCCGAGAATCCTTACCTCTATACCCTCACCCTCACCTCACCGCAGGAGGTCGTCACCGACCGCGTCGGCATCCGTGAGATCACGGTCGTGAATGCCGTCGTCCACGTCAATGGGCAGCCGATCAAGCTGCGCGGCGTCAACCGCCACGACTCCGACCCGGTCACCGGCCCGGCCATCGACCTCGATCACATGAAAACCGACCTGCGGTTGATGAAGCAGCACAACATCAACGCGGTGCGCAGCGCTCACTATCCAAACGCGCCGCGCTTTTACCAGCTGTGCGACGAATATGGATTCTTCGTCATGGGCGAGGCCGACAACGAGAGCCACGGCACCCAGTTTCAGTTCCTGGAGGACCCCTCCTTCGCGAATCAGGTCGAACACTGGAACGAGCCGATCGCGGACAACCCCGAGTGGATCGAGGCGACCCTCGACCGCACCCGACTTTGCGTCATCCGTGAGAAGAACCGCCCGAGCATCGTCATGTGGTCGGCGGGCAACGAGGGCGCATACGGGTGCACTTTCGAAGCCGCGCTCGCGTGGATGGCCGAGTTCGACCCCACCCGCCTTACGCACTACGAGAGCGCCTTCTACCGTAACAGCAAGCGGAAGTACGACTACTCGAACATCGACCTCTACAGCCGGATGTACCCCGCGCTGCACGAGATTCACGAGTACCTCGATTCCGACCCGGACAAGCCGTTCATCCTCGTGGAATACAGCCACGCCATGGGCAACGGCCCCGGTGACCTCGAAAACTACTGGGAGATCATCCGGGCCGACGAGCGCATGTGCGGCGGCTTCGTGTGGGAATGGTGCGACCACGCCGTCTACAAGGGCAAGGCCGACAACGGCAAGGACATCTATTTCTATGGCGGTGACCACGGCGAAGACATCCACTTCGGCAACTTCTGCATGGATGGTCTCGTCTACCCCGATCGCACGCCCCACACGGGTCTGTTGGAGCTCAAGAACGTCCACCGGCCTGTCCGCGTCCTCGGGTTCGACCGGCACACCGGCCGGCTCACCCTGCGCAACGACATGGACTTCACCGATCTGCGCGATCACATCTACCTGACCTGCGGAGTCGTTTGCGACGGCGAGGTGGTCAAGACTGTGCGCGTCGATCTCGACGAGAGCGTGCCGCCGCGGTCCGAGACAACCGTGACGCTCACGCCGACCGTGCCCGAGGCGGGCACCTGCCACCTGCTCGTGACGTCTCATCTGAAGGGCGAGGTGCCATTCCTCACGGAGGGGCATGAGCTCGGCTTCGACGAACTCGAACTGACCACCGCCGATGGACGCAACCAGAGGGCGGTCGCTCTCCTGGAGGGCACCGAGCCGGGCTCGGGCCGGTTGCGCGTCACCGAGGACGCCTCCTCCATCACCGTCGAGTCCGAGGCGTTCCGGTACGCCTTCGACACGCGCACAGGGCTGCCCCAGACCATGACCCTCGGCGGTCGGGATCTGCTCGATGCTCCCGCGCAGATCAATATCTGGCGGGCACCGACGGACAACGACATGAACATCAAAGCCGAGTGGAGACGCGCCCACTACGACGCCGCCTCGGCACGCGCCTACTCCGCAAGCGTCGAGCCAGGCGCGGATGCGGTGACGCTCACCTTCCCCCTCGCGGTCGTGGCGCCCACGATCCAGCCGATCCTGAAGGTGGAGGCCGCCTGGCACGTGAACACCTCCGGTGCGGTGCAGGCGTCCCTCTCAGTGAGGCGTGACCCTGCCTTTCCGTCGCTGCCCCGCTTCGGGATCAGGCTGTTCCTGCCTAAGGAGATGTCGCAGGTTACCTATTGCGGCTTGGGTCCGTTCGAGAGCTACGTCGACAAACGCCGAGCTTCCCATCACGGCCTCTTTGGCTCCGACGTCTTCCGCCTGCACGAGGACTACCTGCGTCCGCAGGAGAACGGCAGCCACGCGGACTGTGACTACGTCATCGTGGCCGGAGGCGGTCTGTCCCTCACCGCCGTGGGGAGCGAGACCTTCTCCTTCAACGCCTCCCCTTACACGCAGGAAGAGCTGGCGAGACGTGCCCACAGCTATGAACTCGTACCGGCGGGCAGCACCGTTTTGTGCCTGGACCACGCCAACGCCGGGATCGGGTCCAACAGCTGCGGTCCTGAACTCCTCGAAAAGTACCGCGTGGATGCCGAGACGTTCCGGTTCGACATCACCATGATTCCCACCATCGAGCAGTGAACTAGTGAAGGGTCACAACGACGTGCCTGCCACCCAAGAGAAGACGTACCTCAAGTGGTACAACAAGATCGGTTATGGATCGGGCGATGTCGGCGGGAACGTCGTGTATGCGTTCCTGTCCGCGTTCGTCATGATCTACCTCACCGATGCCGTGGGCTTGAACCCAGGCATCATCGGCACATTGATCATGGTCTCCCGGCTTTTCGACGGGGTCAGTGACCTCTTCTTCGGAAACCTCATCGACCGCACGCACACGAAGATGGGCAAGGCACGTCCGTGGATGTTCTGGGCGTACTTCGGTTGCGCCGCCGCGCTCATCGCCACCTTCGCGATCCCGACCAACGTCGGCCAGACCGCGCAATACGCCTGGTTCTTCATCGCCTACACGCTGCTGAACGCGGTCTTCTTCACGGCCAACAACATCGCCTTCTCGGCGTTGACGGCGCTCATCACCAAGAACGGTGCCGAGCGTGTGCAGATGGGCTGCATCCGCTTCATGTTCGCCTTCGGGACGAGCATGCTCATCCAGACCTTCACCGTCGCAGGTGTGCAACAGTTCGGTGGCGGCGCCGAGGGCTGGCGCACGATCGCCATCATCTACGCCGTGATCGGGCTAGCCGTGAACTCGCTGTCGGTGTTCTCGGTGCGCGAGCTTTCGCGCGAGGAGCTTGCGGACCGGCCGGGCGCCCACCATGACCCCGCGGAGCTCGCCGAGGTGGAGGTGACCAGCGTCAAGGAGGCCGCGAAGCTCGCGGTGGCCAACAAGTACTACCTCATCATCCTACTCGTGTTCCTCCTGGCGCAGATCTTCACCGCGACGCTCAACATGGGGATCTACTTCATGACGTACATCCTCGGCGACGCGAACCTTCTCGGAGTCTTCGCGTGGGCGATCAACGCGCCGTTGATCATCGGTCTGCTCTTCACCCCGTTCCTCGTGAAGCGGTTCGGTGAGATGTACCGGGTGAACATCACCGGGTATGTGATCGCGGTCGTCGGCCGGCTCGGTGTTCTCGTCGCGGCGTACATGGGCAGCATTCCCCTCATGCTCCTCTTCACGGGCCTGGCCTCGCTCGGGATGAGCCCGCTGCAAGGCACGTTGAACGCACTGATAGCCGAGGCGTCCGAGTACACCTACCTCACCAAGAACCGGCGCATCGATGGGGTCATGTACTCCTGTACCTCGTTCGGCGTGAAGCTGGGCGGCGGAATCGGGACGGCACTGGCAGGATGGCTGCTCGCATGGAGTGGCTACGTCGGTGGTGCGGACACGCAGCCGGAGTCCGCGCTGCAGATGATCAGCTTCATGTACCTGTGGATCCCGGCCATCATGAACTTCATCATCCTGCTGCTGCTGACGCGCCTCGACGTGGAGAAGGCCAATAGGAGGGTCAAGGCGGAGATCGCCGTCACCGCGTGACGCCTCGCGCTCTTTCCGAAGACCCTGCTCGAGTCTGCTTCTTCACGGGATGGTTGTGCTGGGGTTCCGCAGCTGATTTCGTGGAAAGAGAGCGGATCGGGGGGTTGTGGGGGATTGCGTGATCAGCTGCTGACACGTCGTGTCACTAGGGGCGGGGGTTTGCCCTGGTCAGGTGCCTTTGGGGTCCAGGTGGAGGATGCGCGGGGGTGGGGTCAGGTGCAGCGCGCTGAAGGCTTTGGAGGCCAATAGGAGGGTCAAGGCGGAGATCGCCGTCACCGCGTGACGCCTCGCGCTCTTTCCGAAGACCCTGCTCGAGTCTGCTTCTTCACGGGATGGTTGTGACTGATTGGCTGACACCTGAACCGGTTCCATCCTGGCGGAGCTGGGCCGCCGGGGCGAGGCGCTGGCCCCCACCCAGGAGGCCGTCGACATACGCCGGGTGCTGGACGACCCCGACACCGGCAACCCCGCCGCCTACCAGCCCGACCTCGCCAGCTCGTTGAACAACCGGCTCTTCCCAGATGAGGGTGTAGCGCACGTCGCGCGGCGGGCCGGCGCGTCGGTGGCCGGATAGAGGTCGAGGTCTCCCGAGGATGAGAGCTCCTACACACTCAGCCTGAAGCGCCCTGGGTTTCGTTCCGAGGTCAGGGCACCGCGGGCGCGGTCACCTCGAGGTCAGTGTAAGCAGCCTCGACCTCGACCGGGGTCCGGTACCCCAGTCGTTCGTGGAGCCGAGCCGTGTTCCACCAGTGGACCCAGTCCAACGTCGCGATCTCCACCGCAGTAGCCGAGGGCCAGACGCGCTTGGAGTAGATGATCTCGGTCTTATAGAGACCATTGACCGTTTCTGCCAGGGCATTGTCGTAAGAATCCCCGACCGTACCGACTGAAGCAGTCACACCTGCAGCAATCAGCGCATCCGAGTAGGCCAGCGACACATATTGAGACCCTCGATCCGAGTGATGCGTCAAGCCAGAAGAATCCCGACGGGCACCAGTCGTCAATAATGCCTGTTCCAGAGCCAGAAGCGGCAGGCGATCTGTGTGCAGCGTTGAAGCGACCGACCAGCCGACGATCTTGCGGGTGCAGACATCCGTGATGAATGCGGCATAGCAGAATCCCGACACAAGACGCACATAAGTGATGTCGGCGACCCAGAGCTCATGCGGAGCCGCGGCCGTGAAGTCGCGCTGGACCAGGTCCGGGCGATGATCATCTGCCTGGGCTGGACGGGTGGTGTTGGGCTTGCGGCCCCGGCGGACCCCGTGCAACCCGGCGCTACGCATCAAACGAGCGACCTGATCGCGGCCCAGGTCCCAGCCTGCTCGGCGCATCGCATGCCACATCTTCCGCGCCCCGTAGACACCATAGTTCTGCGCATGGACGCGCTGTATTTCCGGGATCAATGATTGATCACGCAGAGCACGAGCTGAGGCCGGTCGAGTCTTCGCAGCCCGGTAGGCCCGGGAGGTGATGAACCCACATTCTGTTTCGCGCATCACGCGGCAGATGGCCTCGACCCCGAAATCGTCGCGGTTCATGTCGATGAACCGGATCATCTCGTCGTGGGGCGGTCGAGTTCCGCTGCGAAAAAAGCCGAGGCCTTTTTCAGGATGGCGGATTCAAGCGGTGAGCGCAAGGAACTCTGCGAGCTTCTCTGATGGTGTCAGATAGCCCAATGTCTTCCGAGGGCGTCCGTTGAGACTGTCCTGGATCATGTCGAGTTCCCTGCGGCTGAGGCCGCTGAGGTCGGTGCCTTTGGGGAGGTACTGGCGCAGCAGGCCGTTGGTGTTCTCGTTGCTGCCGCGCTGCCAGGGCGAGTGAGGATCGCAGAAGTAGATCGGAATGCCCGTGGCGGTAGTGAACGCAGCATGCTTGGCCATCTCCGCGCCCTGGTCCCAGGTGATCGTTCGGGCCAAGGAGGACGGCAGCTTGCTGACCGCCTCGCGCATTGCTGCCTCGACCTGCTCGGCGCTCTTGCCATCGGGCAGGTGCAGCAGCAATGTCATCCGTGTCGAGCGCTCGACGAGCGTCCCGACAGCGCTGCGGCTGCCCTGACCAAGGATGAGGTCACCCTCCCAATGCCCGGGCACTGCACGGTCGTCGGCTTCGGCAGGGCGCTGGCTGAGCATCACCATGCCGGGGATGCGGCCACGACCCTCGATGGCCCCGCGAGGCTTGCGAGCCGTCCTTCCGGACCGCAGGCACCGGGCCAGTTCACGGCGCAACTCGCCTCTGCCCTGCACGAACAGCGACTGGTAGATCGTCTCGTGGCTCACACGCATCTGCGGATCATCGGCATGATCCAACCGTAGGCGCACCGCGATCTCGTCGGGCGACCACAACTGCTCCAGCCGACTGGCGACCTCCTCGAGCAGTCGGCCGGGCCTGAGCTTGAACGGCTTCGGCCGACGAGTCTGCTGGCGGGCACGTTCATGTGCGCGCCAAGCCGAGTATTCGCAGCGGCCTCCGCCGCGCTTGACCTCACGGCTGATGGTGGACACCGTTCGCCCCAGCTGCCCGGCGATCGCGGTGAATGTGTCGCCACGATTGATCCCCAGAAGGATCTGCTCGCGCTCATCGATCGTCAGGCAGCCCTGGCGTGGTTTCCAGCCGAGCGGTTTGGCATCGAGGTGCCTGCCGCTCCGGGCCATGACCCCGACCATCGGCGCGCTGCAGCCGATCTCCTTGGCGATATCGACCAGCCGCCAGCCCCTCGCGTGCAACCTGAGCGCCAGCTGCTTCTGCTCCCGGCTGAGATGACCGTGCTTGCCCTGCATCCGGATCCTCCTGTGGTCAGTGACTGTCCCATCTCACAGGAGATGTTGCGCTGACCGCTTGAATCCGCCGATCTCATTGGCGCGGCGGGCTTCGGCGAGTTCTCGACGCAGCCTGCGATTCTCTTCGCCCAGGCTCTCGTCAGTGGCGGGTGCCGGTGTGGCCTTGCTTGCTGTGATGGCTTGGTTGCACCAGGCGCGCAGGGTCTCGGGCCCGCAGCCCAGCGACTCGGCCACGACTCGGATGGAGGCCGCGCGTGGTCCGCCCTCGGTGGCTTGGCGGTCGAAGACCATCCGCACGGCGCGTTCGCGGAACTCGGGGGTGAACTTCTTGGGCATGATCCGATTCTCCTTCAGGAAGCTCGGAACCAAACCCAGGGCGCTTCAGGGACGACTACTGGACCAGACTCACCGCCGGGTTCATCGCCGGCACGGGACCCGACGTCTTCACCAATCATGTGTCCAGATACCCCCAGTTCGCCGAGCTCGAGGTGCTCGCCCCGCTGGATGAGCAGTCCGCCACGGCGGACCTGGACCCCGACGACTACCAGGATGGCCTCGTCGAGCTGTGGACCGGCGCGGACGGCCACCAGTACGGCGTCCCCAAGGACTGGGACACTGAAGCGATCTTCTACAACGAGGACATGATCGCCGAAGCCGGGCTGTCAGCGGAGGACATCGGCAGCCTCCGGTGGAACCCCACGGACGGCGGCAGCTTCGAGGACATCGTGGCGCATCTGAGCGTGGACGAGAACGGAGTGCGCGGCGACGAACCAGGCTTCGACAAGGACAATGTCGCGGTCTACGGCTTCGGGCTGCACGAGGCCGGCGGCGGCACTGCGGGCCAGGCGCAGTGGTCGGCCTTCGCCGCCTCCAACGGCTGGCAGATCACCGACGAACCGCTCTGGGGGGATCACTACAACCTCGATGATCCGGCTCTTCAGGAGACCCTGGATTGGTACTTCGGGCTCACCGACAAGGGGTTCGTGCCGCCGTACGGACAGTTCAACGCAGCTGAGGGCGTCAACTCCCAGCTCTCCTCCGGGTCGGTGGCCATGGCCGTGGACGGCGCATGGCTGATTCCCAACTACGCGGCCATCGAGGATTTCCCCGTCGGCACCGCCCGCACCCCAGTGGGTCCCGACGGAACGGCCCAGTCCATGATGAACGGCCTGGCCGACTCCATCGTCAAGGACACGGACAATCCCGAGGGCGCCGCGCTGTGGACCGCGTTCATGGGTTCGGCCCAGTGCCAGCAGGAGGTCGCCCGAGCTGGCGTGGTCTTCCCCGCCCGCAAGGACTCCACGCCCATCGCCGCGCAGACCTATCAGGAGATGGGCATCGATCCGGAGCCCTTCATCGCCCCGGTCGAAGAGGGCAACACGTTCTACTTCCCCGTCACCCGATACGGAGCCGATATCACCGCGCTGATGGCCCCCGCTTTCGAAGACATCTATGCCAACGACGTGCCCGCCTCTTCCCTCTCCGAGACCAACAGGGCCATCAACGTCCTGTTCGAGACCGACGGGTCCTGACCGGATCACAGCCCCGAGCTCTGCTTCGCGGCAGCCGACTGCCTCCAGCAGCGATTCATCAGACAGCTCTTACGCCGCATTTCATGCGGCACTTCCAGAAAGGATGCCTCGTCATGGCGACTGTTTCGTATGACCGCGTGACCTGTCAGTACCCCGGAGCCGAGAGCCCCTCGGTCTCCGAGCTCAGCCTGGACATCGCCGACGGCGAGTTCCTGGTGCTCGTGGGCCCGTCGGGCTGCGGCAAGTCCACGACCCTGCGCATGCTGGCGGGACTCGAGGACGTCACCCGCGGCTCGATCCTGATCGGCGATCAGGACGTCACCGACGTCGACCCCCGCGACCGCGACATCGCCATGGTCTTCCAGAACTACGCCCTCTACCCCCACATGACCGTGGCCGAGAACATGGGCTTCGCGCTGAAGATCGCCAAGGTCCCCGCCGACGAGCGCCGGGCCAAGGTCGAGGAGGCCGCCAAGATCCTGGACCTCACCGAGTACCTGGACCGCAAGCCCAAGAACCTCTCGGGCGGACAGCGCCAGCGCGTGGCCATGGGCCGAGCCATCGTGCGCTCCCCCAAGGTCTTCCTCATGGACGAGCCGCTGTCCAACCTCGATGCCAAACTGCGCGTGCAGACCCGCACCCAGATCGCCTCCCTCACCCGACGCCTGGGCGTCACCACCGTCTATGTCACCCACGATCAGACCGAGGCCATGACCATGGGTGATCGCGTGGCCGTGCTCAAGGGCGGCAAGCTCATGCAGGTCGACACCCCGGCCAACCTCTACGACCGCCCCGCCAACGAGTTCGTGGCCGGATTCATCGGCTCCCCGGCCATGAACCTGCTGCGCAGCGCCCCGGATGACCAGGGCGTGCTGGCACTGGGCACCACCCGTCTCCAGCTCACCGACGCCCAGCGCCAGGCCCTCACCGGCACCGAGGTCACCGTGGGCATCCGCCCCGAGAACCTCTCACTGGCCCCAGAGAGCGAAGGCATCCCCGTGACCGTCCAGGCCGTCGAGGAGCTCGGCGCCGACGCCTACATCTACAGCACACTGGCACCGGTCACCGCAGCCAACCAGATCGTCACCACCCACTCCTCGGCCGCCGAGGAGGAGACCGCCGACGAAGACCACGCCCCCGAAGGCATCACCATCCGCACCAGCGGACGCTCCGCCGTCAAGGTCGGCGACACCATCTGGACCACCCCGGCCCTGGACCGCCTCCACCTCTTCGACACCGCCACCGGCCAGCGCCTCCCGGACTGAACCGACTCGAGGCCTCGCGCTCCTTAACGTGCCCCGGTGGACGACGGGGCACGTTGCCCGAAGCCATCGTCCGGGGCCGCCGCGCGCAGAGGTGAGCAGGCAGAGGCGAGCCGCCAGAGCCACGGCGGCCCTGGACCGCATCGCACATCTGCTAGATAGCCACCCCCACTAGTGTGTGTGGCTATCTAGTCATGACTCCTGCAGCAGACCCCTCAGCGACCAGACGCAGCGAATGGCTGCGCGGCGTGCTGCAGCCGTGCGTGCTGCAGTGCCTGGCCGTCGGCCCCGCCTACGGCCACGGCTACGGCTACGGCTACGGCTACGGCTACGGCTACGCGATCATCGCCCGCCTGGCCGAGGCCGGGATCGGCGAGATCATGGGCGGCACGCTCTACCCCCTGCTCGCCCGCCTGGAGACCCGCGAGCTCGTGACGATCGAGTGGCGCACCGGCGAGGGCGGGCCCGGGCGCAAGTACTTCCGCCTCACCGACGTCGGCCGCGCCGAGCTGGCCGACGCCCGCACCGCCTGGTCGGCCTTCGCGCGCGCCGTCGACACCCATCTGGAGCTTGACCGAGCTCCGTCGCACCCCTGAACTCCACCCTTCTTCAGGAGATCACCATGAGCACAGCACCCGAGTCCCTGGCCGATGACCACGACGTCTGGCAGCGCCCGTTCGTGCGGCTGCACCGCCGCTGGTGCGACGACTTCGTCCTCGAGCTGCGCCTTCGCGATGTCCCCGGCGCGCGGATCGGCGACCACCTGGCCGAGGTCGAGTCGCACTGCATCGAGACGGGCACCGACCCGGAGGAGGCCTTCGGCGACGCCCGGGAGTACGCGCGGGAGGTCGGCGACGCCGACGAGCCCGCGCGAGACACCGGGGTCCTGCGCGTCACCCTGATCTCCCTGGCGGCCCTCGTCGTCTTCCTCACGGGCAATGACGCGACCAACCGGTGGGCCCTCGGCGAGGCGCTGTCCTTCAACGTGGCTGAGCTGATCTGCCTGGGACTGCTCGCCGCCGGAGTGGCGGCACTGCCCGTCCTGCTCGGGCCGCTGCTGCGCAGGACGCGGCTCGGCCTCGCCTTCTTCGCCGGGCTCTTCCTGCTGGGCGCGCTGCGCGCCCTGGCCGGACCCCTGCCGCTGGAGCCCGTGGTCGATGGCATCCCGGCAGCCCCCGTCTCCGTGGGCGCCCTCCTCGTCCTGTGCGTGCTCTCAGCCCTGGAGGCGCGCGAGCTCTCGGGCGACGACGACCGTGTCACCTCTCCCCTGCGCGCTCCGGACGGCGCGCGACCGCCGGCTGGTCGAGGCGTGGTGCTGATCGCCTGGATCTTCCCGATCGCCTTCGTCGCGCTGGGGGCGCTGGCCTGGATCGTCGCCTGAGCGGCGGCTCCGAGGCGCTGCCGCTCGAGGATCGACAGGAACGGCTCGGTGCGGCTCAGCTCGGTCACGGAGCGCCCGCTGGCCGTCAGACTGCTCGTCCGGGCCAGGGCCGTCGGCGCGATCGCCGAGGTCGTGCACTCGCCGATCGTCTCGGTGTAGAGCTGAACACCGCGGGGGTTCAGGAACGACGCCGGTGAGATGCCCTCGGACTCGACCAGCCCGCTGAGCGTGTACATGAGGAAGCCGTTGTAGAGCCCGTTGTCGATCTTCGCCGTGACCTGGCTCAGATCGGCGGGCGGGGCGCCGGCCGCGACGGCCTGCACCCGGAGATCGGGTGCGTAGGAGGCAGCCAGCTCGCCGGCTGAGGCTGCGGCCCCGCCGCCCTGGGAGTAGCCCACGATCCCGACCGGAGTCTGCGCGCTGGTCCCGCCCAGGCCGGCATCGCGCACGGCGCCCGCCGCATCGCGCACGGCGTGACCCTGGTCCAGGCGGTCCATGTACGTGTGCGGGCCCTGCATCCCCAGGCCGATGCAGTCCGTGACGACCACGTCGTAGCCGGCCAGCAGCAGGGCGTTGATGCCCGCGGCCTCGTACTCGGTGCCCTGGGCGCCCTGATGGCTGGGCGCGCACTGATTCGCCACGCCCTGCGTGCCCACCGCATAGGTGATCAGAGGGCGGACCCCTGGGCCGCGCCACGGCGAGCCCGACTTCAGGAACGAGTCCGTCACCGGGACGATCGCGCCGTCCGAGTCGGTCGTGGTGTACATGATCCGGGACTGCGCCTCGCCCAGCCGCACCGCTCGCGCCGGTCCGAGATAGAAGGGCGAGGACTCGTGCTTGAGCCGGCTCGCCGGCGCCTGGGGCAGCTGCGAGGGTGCGGCATAGAACGCGCCCAGCGGCTGATCGGCCGCACTGTCGGCGGCCGAGACCGCCCGGGCTGCAGCCGGGGCCGGGGCGCGGTCTCCGGGACGGCCTCAGCAGCGGGATCGGAGGCGCTCGACGACGACCCGGGCGCCGCCGCCGCGGGGGCCAGGCCGCCGAGGCCCAGGGAGAGGGCGGCCAGGGCCGCGGTGACGCTGAGCAGGGACGCGCGGAGTTTCATGGGGACCTCGATGCTGGTGCGGATGCAGCTGGTGGCCGGAGCGCATCCCGCACCCATACCGCCCGCGACGTGCGACGATGATCAGCCCGTCACGTTCGAGACAGAAGTGCATCCATGGTGCCGCCACCTCGGCGCGGCGCGTCGGATGTGATATGTACCATAGGCTCTGCGCAGCCACAGCGCGCCCCAGATCCCGCCCCAGGAGGACCCATGACCATCGTGATCGCCCGCGCCGGCACCGCCGAGGGCCAGGCCGCCCTGGACGCCGGGCTGGCCGAGGCCGCCCGCCGCTCGGAGGACGCCGTGATCTTCCACCTCGGCGGGGACGACTCCGACACCGAAGCCCAGGAGCTGCAGGGCGTCAAGGTCACCCATCAGCAACCGGAGCCCCGCGGCCGCGATGCCGTGGGCGACCTCCTCGATGCCGCCGAGGCGGCAGACGCCTCCCTGATCGTCGTGGGCATCCGCCACCGCAGCCCCATGGGCAAGCTGCTGCTGGGGAGCGCCGCGCAGCAGATCCTGCTCGAGGCCGCCTGCCCGGTGCTCGCCGTCAAGCCCGAGCGCCGCTGAGGCCTTCCGCTCCAGAGCTCGGCACCTCGCCCACCGCGAGTCGCCGGGCTCTTCCGCGTCACGGGGCTGCCGGCCCCGTGAGGGGCCCGCTCTGCCGCCCTTCACCGCAGGAAGGCCTGCACAGCAGACCCCTCACGGCTGCGAGTGGCCGCATCCGAGGGCTTTCAGAGCAGACGGACCTCCACGGGCTCACCGGCGGGCACCGGCCCCTTGCCGGACTCCAGGACGATCAGAGCGTCCGCAGCGGCCGCCGAGGCCAGCAGGTGCGAGCTGTATCCGCCCAGCCGGTGCGCCCTGTGCCCGTCCCACCGGGCGCGGATGATCCTCGTCCGCCCGGGCAGCCGCTCGAGGTCCTCGGCGCACTCGGCGGTGATCGCGCGCGGAGCTTCGGGTCCGGCCCCGGCCGCCGCGAGCGCTGGGCGCAGCAGCGCCTCCGCGGAGACCCAGGTGGACACCGGGTTGCCGGGCAGGCACACGACCGCGGTGCCCTCGATCATGGCCAGGCCCTGCGGCCCGCCAGGCTGCATGGCCACGTGCAGGAACTCGCTGTCGGGCTCGGCGCTGAGCACCCGGCGCACGACCTCGAAGGCGCCCTCGGAGATCCCGCCGGAGCTCACCCAGACGTCGGGGGCCTCGAAGTCCGAGGAGCTCAGCAGGGTGCGCAGCTGCTCGTCGTCGTCGATCACATGCCGCACGGCCGTGACCCGGCACCCCAGCCGCACCAGCTGAGCGCACAGCAGGGCGGCATTGGCGTTGTGCACCTGGGCTGCCGAGGGCTGCTGCCCCGGCTCGACGACCTCGTCGCCGGTGGTCAGGATCCCGACGCGGAGCCTGGGCCGCACGCGCACCCGCTGCAGCCCCAGGGCCGCGATCGCGCCGATGGCCACGGGGCTCAGGATCATCCCGGGAGGCAGCACGGATCCGCCCCGGGCGACGTCCGAGCCTGCGGGGCGCACGAAGCGCCCGCTCGGCTGCCCGGACGGCACCCGCACCGTCGCGCCCTCGGCCAGGAACTGCGACGGTGCCGCCTCCTCGACCGGCACGACGGCATCCGCACCGGACGGGATCGGCGCTCCGGTCATGACGGGGGCGGCCGTGCCGGGAGCCAGCGGCGCAGGCTCGTGCCCGGCGGCTCCGGTGACGGCCACGAGCAGCTCGACGAGCCCCGGGTCAGCGCCTCCGCGCTGGCCGCTCTCCTTATGGGCGCTGTCGTCTTGGCCGCCGTCGCTGTGCGTGTCCGCTGCGCGCACGGCGTAGCCGTCCATCTGGGAGTCGTCGAATCTCGGCAGCGGGATCGGGGCCGTCAGCTCCTCGGCCAGCACCCGACCGGCGGCATCCTCCAGCGCGACCTCCTCCGTCGCCCGGTCTGACCACCGGCTGCGCTCGATGACGCCCTGGATCGCGGCGATGTGCTCGTCCACGCCGCGCGATCGGTGCCCGTGCCCGTGCCTGCCGCCGTGCCCTGCCATGTCGGCCACCCCTCCCGAGTCGGCTTGAGCCGTGTCAAGGCTTCTGGATCGTGTGCTGTCTATCGTGGCTGATCCTGCCTGCGGGCGGGACCGCTGCACCGCGGAAGGCGCCCGAGCAGGCAGGTGTGTGATGCCGCACAAAGCAAGTCCGGGCCACCGCAGCAGGATCCGCAGTCTGCGCCGATAGCCTGGCAGACACGACCAGCACCGGCTGGAGCACAGCCGGAAAGGGAACGAGGTGACCCCCATGACCACCGCTCTCGGGATGCCGGGTCTGCGCACACGTCTGGAGCCCTCGCCTGCGGATCCGGCACTGGGGCTCGTGGACTCCTTCGGGCGCAGGGCCGCCGATCTGCGCATCTCCCTGACCGACAAGTGCAACCTGCGCTGCACCTACTGCATGCCCGCCGAGGGGATGGACTGGCGTCCGTCGTCCGAGCTGCTCACCGCCGCCGAGATCCAGCGCCTGGTGGGCATCGGCGTGCAGCGCCTGGGCATCGTGGAGCTGCGACTGACCGGCGGCGAGCCCCTGATCCGCCCGGATCTCGAGGAGATCATCGCCGGAGTGCACCGCGAGCACCCCGAGCTGCCGATCTCCCTGACCACGAACGCGATCGGGCTGGATCGCCGCGCCGCCGGGCTCCGGGCAGCCGGGCTCACGCGGCTGAACGTCTCGCTGGACACCCTGGACCGGGCGACCTTCGCCCGTCTGGCCCGCCGCGACCGGCTGCCGCAGGTGCTGGCCGGCATCCGGGCCGCTCAGGAGGCCGGGCTGGAGCCCGTGAAGATCAACTCCGTGCTGTTGCGCGGGATCAACGACGACGGCGCCGCCGACCTGCTGGCCTGGACCCTCGAGCAGGGGCTGCAGCTGCGCTTCATCGAGCAGATGCCCCTGGACGAGGACCACACCTGGACGCGCCGCGGCATGGTGACGGCCGCGGAGATCCGGCAGCTGCTGAGCCGGCGCTTCCGCTTGGATCCGCGCCCCGTCCCTCGCGCCGGCGCCCCGGCAGAGCTGTGGGACGTCCGCGCGCTGGATGCCGAGCTGGCGGACGAGCCGCTGGGCACCGTGGGGATCATCGCCTCCGTGACCGAGCCCTTCTGCGGCGACTGCCGGCGCACCCGCCTGACGGCCGAGGGTGAGATCCGCTCGTGCCTGTTCTCCCACGAGGAGTTCGGCCTGCGCGACCTGCTGCGCGGTCAGACCGAGCAGGGCGCGCTGCCGCAGGAGCGGGCGGACGAGCTGATCGCCGAGCGCTGGCGGGCAGCCATGTGGATCAAGCCCGCGGCGCACGGCATGGATCGCACCGGGTTGGGCGACGACGGCTTCGTGCAGCCCGTCCGCTCCATGTCCGCGATCGGCGGATGAGATCCTGGTCGTGACGCCCGCGTGCGCGCGGGCCGCGTACCGTGATGCCGGAGATCGCGAGGAAGGTGCGACATGTCGCTGACGATCAACTACTACGCCGCGGCGAAGGCCTCGGTGGGCCAGGACTCGCAGGAGCTGGACTTCGAGGCCCTGCCCCGAGACAGCGACGGCCGAGTCACCCGGGGTGCAGTGGAGAACGCGCTGATCGCGGCCCATCCCACGGCCCCTGCCGGCGAGCAGCCCCTGGCCGAGGTGCTCGAGCGCTGCTCGTTCCTGCTCGACGGCCAGGCCTGCCCTGAGCCCGAGACCGAGATCTCCGACGGCTCCGCCCTGGACGTCCTGCCGCCCTTCGCCGGGGGCTGAGGTGACCCCGCTGCCGAAGCTGCCGGTCCCGGTGCCCGCGCCGACGCCCACCCGCAGCTCCCGCGCGGCGCTGAGCGCGATCGTGGTCGCCGGTGGCCGGTCCTCTCGCCTGGGCGGATCGCCCAAGGCGCTGATGCGCCCGGATCGCGACGGCGCCCCTGCCCTCGTGCGCGGCGCCGTCGACGCCCTGATCGGACTCGGCCTTCCGGCGCATCGGATCGCCGTCGTGGGCCCGGAGGGCCTTCCCCTGCCGGACGGCGTGCTGCGCACCCGAGAGGACCCGCCGTTCTCCGGTCCGGCGGCCGCCCTGGCCGCTGGCGCACTCGCCCTGGGGCTGGCCGAGCCCTCCGGGGCCTGCGCCTCCGCCGAGCCCTCCGAACCTGAAGGGGGCGACGATCCCGCCGCGTCCGGCACTGCGGACCGCGCCGTCGACCCCGACGAGCAGTGGACCCTCACCCTGGCCTGCGACATGCCCCGGGTCGCCGACGCCGCTCGGGCCCTGATCGCCGAGATCGAGGCACGGGGCACGAGCCGAGCGCCCTCCCCCGCCTCGGAGGCCACCGACTCGGGCCACACCGGCACAGCGCCCCTCGAGGCCCCGTGCGGGATCGTGCTGACGGACCGCGGCATCCTCCAGCCGCTGGCCGCCGTCTACCGCAGCGCGGTGCTGGGTCGGCAGCTGGTCGACCAGCCCGTCGTCGATCGCTCGGTGCGTCGAGTCCTCGGGCCGCTGTGGGACCGGCAAACGGCCGTCAGGGGACTGACCGATGACGTCGACACATGGGACGATGTGAAGAGATTCGGGCTCGTGCCCGTTCAGGACTGAGGAGACCATGAGCGATCAGCCGCAGACCCCCCGCACCCTTCGCAGCCCCGACTGGGCGCAGGCCCGCCAGGCGGCCTTCGACGCCGCTGCGGCGCTGCCGCCGCACTGGCTCCCGCTCGGGGAGACGGTGGGCGAGACCCTGGCCGAGGACCTGCGCGCCGAGCGTCCGGTGCCCCACTACACCTCCTCGGCCATGGACGGCTGGGCAGTGAACGGACCGGGCCCCTGGCGGATCAACCGCGGCGAGTACGAGCAGATCGACCAGCGCGTGGCCTGGGCCCGCACCGAGGAGCCGCAGCTCAAGCCCCCGCGATCGCTGGCCGTCGGCGAGGCCGCACCCATCGTCACGGGCGGACTGGTCCCGTTCAGCACGAGCGCGGTGCTGCGCTCGGAATGGGGCCTCGAGGACGGCGACTCGCTGCGCCTGAGCCCCGAGGCACCGGAGGGCGCCCCCGAGGAGGGACAGAACCTGCGCCGGGCAGGCCGCGAAGCCGAGACCGGAGAGCTGCTGATCCGCGCCGGGACGCGGCTGACCCCGGGGCACGTGGCCTTCGCGGCCACCACGGGCCTGGACATGCTCCCGCTGCTGCGGCGCCCGCGCGTGACGCTGCTGCTGACCGGCGACGAAGTCGACGAGGACGGCGTCCCGGAGCCGGGACGGGTCCGGGACGCCTTCGGCCCGCAGCTGCCGCAGTTCGTCCACCTCCTGGGCGGTCAGGTGGATGCCGTGCACCGCGTGGGCGATGACCGCGAGCAGATGCTCGAGCGGCTCACCGGCTCCGCGGTGGGCGCGGAGTCCGTGCTGGACTCCCGCGCGCAGCTGATCATCACCACGGGCGGCACGGGCCGCTCGACCGCGGATCATCTGCGCCCGTCGCTGGAGGACAGCGGCGCGCATCTGCTCATCGACGAGCTGGGCCTGCGCCCGGGCCACCCAGCGCTGCTTGCCCGCATGCCGGAGGACGGCCCGTTCGTCCTGGGCCTTCCCGGCAACCCGCTGGCGGCCATGACCACCCTGATGCTGCTGGGGGCGCCGCTGCTGGCCGGGCTCGGCGGCAACGTCATCCCGCCGCTGACCACGGTGCGCCTGACCCGCGAACTGCCGGCCTCCAAGACGGATCGACTGGCACCGGGACTGGCCTTCGTGGCCGGCGCCGCCGTCTCCGGGACCACGATCACCGACCTGAGCGAAGACGCTGACGCCCAGGGCACCGAGCTGCCCAGCGCGGTGGCGCTGTCACGCGCGGGCTCCGACCAGCTGCGCGGCTTCTCGCAGGCCAACGTGCTGCTGCTGATCCCCGCCGACGGCGTGCGGCCAGGCGAGCCCGTCCAGGCGCTGCCGCTTCCCTGGCTCTGAGGCGGCGGGAGCAACGGTCGGCCGGACCGTAAGGGTCCCGTCGGCCGACCGAGCAGGCTGGTCCGTCAGGCCGTGACGAAGTACGTGATCGCGCAGATCACGAAGACCGCAGAGGCCGCCAGCGCGCACCCCAGCTCGATCACGATGCCGAGGCCCATGGCCTTGAGCGCGACCCAGCTGGACTCCAGCGCGGCGTTCAGGTCCCGCTGCCGGTAGGTCTCCGAGAGCAGCAGGCCCACCGCGAAGCCGATGAACAGTCCCACCACGGGGATCACGAACAGGCCGATGACCGCACCGATCACCCCGTAGAGCACAGAGCTGTTGGGGATCTGCCGCTTCTTGAGCCGAGCGCCGGTCAGCGCCAGGGAGGCCGACATCCCCGCGATCGCCAGCGGGACGCCCAGGGCCAGGGCCACCCATCCCTCCGGCGAGCGCACGACGACAGCCCAGATCACTAGGCCGATCACGACCGTGATCGATCCGGGCAGGACCGGCACCACGATGCCGATGCAGCCGATGGCCAGCAGGAGGACGGCGACGACGGTCGCGATGATCTCGGGGAGCATGAGGCCCATTGTGCCTGCCCGAATGCCCGTCGGTCTCCGCTCCACAAGCCTGAAGATGCACCCTTGCTAGCATGCAAGAGCCCTGACGGATTCCCGTCAGGGCATCCCTTATGCAAGGAAGGGCTCATCATGAGCAGCACAACCCCCGGCTCGACGCCGCCCGGAGAGCCCTCGAGCGCCTCCGGACAGGACGTGGATCACCAGCCGTCCGAGCTGGTCCCCCCGTCGCCGGCAACGGAGACCGACACCTCGTTCGATCGCCAGCATCACCTGCTCGACTCGCTGCGCGACTCCCTGACCCGCGCTCAGCCCGAGACCCGCAGGGGCCTCGACACGGTCGTCTTCGGCTGCGCAGCCGTTCTTGCTGTGGTCTTCGTGGCGTGGGGCCTCATCAATCCCTCGGGCCTGGGGGCGGTGGCCGATCACCTCCTGGCCGGGACCATCACGGGCTTCGGCTGGCTCTACGTCATCGCCGCCACCGTCTTCGTCGTCTTCGTGATCTTCCTGGCGTTCTCCAAGTTCGGGAAGATCCCCCTGGGACGCGACGGCGAGAAGCCGCAGTTCTCCACGTGGTCGTGGATCTCCATGATGTTCGCCACCGGCATGGGCATCGGCCTGGTCTTCTACGGCGTGGGCGAGCCGCTGTGGTTCTACATGGCACCGCCGCCCGAGACGGCTGATCCCTCGACCACCGAGGCCATGCGCACCGCCATGGGCACGACCCTGTTCCACTGGACCCTCTACCCCTGGGCCATGTACGCGGTCGTCGGACTGGGCATGGCCTACGGGACGTTCCGCCTGGGCCGCTCGCAACTGTTCTCGGCCATGTTCACCTCGGTCTTCGGCCGTCGCTTCGTCAACGGCGTGGGCGGGCGGATCATCAACATCCTCGCGATCCTGGCCACGCTCTTCGGCTCGGCCTGCTCCCTCGGCCTGGGCGCCCTGCAGATCGGCGGCGGCATCAGCTCCGCCGGTATGATGGAGACCGTCACCACCCCGATCCTGGTCGGCATCATCACCGTCCTGACCATCTGCTTCGTGGTCTCGGCCGTGTCCGGCATCGAACGCGGCATCCAGTTCCTGTCGAACTCCAACATGGTCCTGGCCGTGATCATCGCGCTGATCGTGTTCGTGGCCGGGCCGACCCTGTTCATCCTGGACATCATCCCCAACGCCATCGGCGCCTTCGTGCAGGAGCTGCCGGAGATGGCCTCGCGCACGAACTCCGTCGGCGGCGAGGACATGGCCTCCTGGCTGTCCTCGTGGACGATCTTCTACTGGGCCTGGTGGGTCTCATGGGCCCCCTTCGTGGGCCTGTTCATCGCCCGCATCTCGCGCGGTCGCTCCGTGCGCCAGTTCATCGCCGGCGTGCTCGTCGTCCCCTCGGGCGTCTCGACCATCTGGTTCGCGATCTTCGGCGGCGCGGGCATCGGCCTGCAGCAGCGCGCCGAGTCCGCCGGCGACACCGGCTCCATGCTGGCCCAGCAGACCACGGAGGGCCCGGACATCAACTTCGACGCCATCCTGTTCGACCTGCTCAACGCCCTCCCGCTGAACCCGATCATGACCGGCGTGCTGATCGTGCTGACCATCATCCTGATCGGCATCTTCTTCGTGACCGGCGCGGACTCCGCCTCGATCGTCATGGGCGGGCTGTCCGAGAACGGCGCGGAGGAGCCCTCCAAGGGCGGCATCATCTTCTGGGGCGTGGCCACCGGCGCCGTCGCCGCGGTCATGCTGCTGGCAGGCGGCTCGGATCCCTCCGAGGCGCTCAACGGCCTGAAGAACATCACGATCGTCTCCTCGCTGCCCTTCATGATCGTCATGCTGATCCTGTGCCTGGCTCTGTACCGGGACCTCGCCAGCGATCCTCTGGTCCTGCGCACCGAATACGCCCGACAGGTGCTCGTCGACACGGTCGCCCAGGTCCCGCTGGACTCCGACGAGCCGGTGGCCCTGGCCACGACCACGCCCGACACCGGCGAGATCCCGGCCGTGAACGCCGACGGCACGCCGCGCAGCGCGGGCTCCACGGATCCTGAGGACGGCATCGTGATCCGCTCGCAGTCCCTCGGCGTCCCGGGCTCGCGTCCGGGCGGGCCGTGGGACAACGCCTGGGACGACCCCGACGGCACCCGCTCCGCGGGATCCGAGGGCAGGGACAGCCCGCCGCGGGCCTGATCATCCGCACCACCGGCGGATGCCGTCGACATCGACCATGTCGACGGCCTCGGCTCGTGCCCTAGGCTCGAGGCGATGCCGTCTTCCGACAAGCGCACCCCCGTCAAGAGCTCACGCCGCGCCGCCTCCGCCGCCCGGCGCAAAGCGCCCCCGCGCCCCAAGCCGCGCGAAGGCAGCCGGGCTGCGGGCGGATCGGCCCCCGGCCGTCCGAGCGCGAGCCGTTCGGGTGCGGTGCTGCGCGCCTGGCCCGTCTGGGGCGCCCTCGGCCTGCTGATCATCGGCACCGTCGGCACGATCTCGCACAACAGCGACCCCAGCTGCTCGGATCACGGCGGAGCCATCCCCCGCGAGTGGGCCGACGACGTCGCCCATGCCGCCGAGGTCTCGGCCCTGCCGCCCGAGCTCGTGGCCGCGCAGCTGGACGTGGAGAGCCGCTGGGACCCGGAGGCCGAGAGCCCCGTGGGCGCCCAGGGCCTGGCGCAGTTCATGCCCGAGACCTGGGAGCTCTACGGCGAGGGCGAGGCCACGGATCCGGAGGCCTCGATCCGCGCGCAGGGCTACTACCTGCGCGATCTGCGCGAGATGGTCTCCGAGCTCGATCCCGCCGACGAGCAGGAGGAGACCGATCTCGTCCTGGCCGCCTACAACGCCGGGCCCACGGTGATCCTCGAGGAGGGCGGCATCCCGGAGTACCAGGAGACGCAGAACTACATCGATCAGATCACCGAGCTCTCCGAGACCCGCTACGCCGGGGTCTGCTCCGAGGAGTCCTGAACCACGCCTCCCCAACAGGAACCCCGCGCACGACGACGGCGCCCGCTCCCTCGAGGGGAGCGGGCGCCGTCGCAAGCAGGGGGCGATCCCGGTGATCAGGCGCTGATCAGCGAGCGCATGGAGCGCAGGGCCACCGACAGGGCCGCCATGTCCGTGGCGGCATCGCCTCCGGAGCTCGACTCGATCTCCTGGAGGGTGCGTCCCACGCGCTCCAGGGACTGCCGGTTCTCCTCGATCCAGGCCTCGACCTTCTGCTCGGCCGTCTCGCCGTCGGCGCGCAGCGCCATGGCGGTCATGGACGTCAGCGTCGAGTACACGTCCTCGCGCATGGACATGCGCGCCAGGACCTCCCAGCGGGTGGTCTGCGGCAGGCCCGAGATCCGGGTCAGCATCGTCTGGATGCCGAAGCGCTCGTGCAGGGCGAAGTACAGCTGCCCCACGAGCTCGAGGTCCTGATCCTCGCCCTCGGACTCCGCGAGACGCACGATGTCCAGCAGCGAATAGGAGTCCAGCAGGCGCGACCAGGTCTGCGCGAGCTCCTCCGAGATGCCCTGCTCGAGCGCCAGCTGTTCGCGGCGCTGCGCGGCCTCGGCGTCCTCGGCTCCCAGGAAGGTGAGCCCCTCCCGACGGACCTCGGGGATCTGGGCGAAGGCCTCGACCACCTGCTCGACCGGCTGCTGGGACAGGCCGCGGCTGATGAGCCAGCGTACGGCGCGGTCCAGCAGGCGTCGGACGTCCTGGATCATCTGGATCCACTGCTCGGTCGAGACATCGGCCGGCAGCTCCGCCAGTTGCTGCAGCAGGGGGTCGAGCTCGAAGATCTCGACCGCCGCCAGGAAGGCCGCGGCCAGCTCGCCGGGCTCGCACGAGGTCTGCTCGAGCGCACGGTAGGCGAAGGTGGCCCCGCCCATGTTGATCATCTGGTTGGCCACCAGGGTGCCCACGATCTCGCGGCGCAGCGGGTGTGTCTGCAGATCCTCGCCGAAGCGCTCGCCCATAGCCTCCGGGAAGTAGCGCTGCACGATCCGCGCCGTCCAGGGGTCCTCGGCCAGGTCCGAGCGGATCAGCTCGCCGGAGAGCTGGATCTTGGCGTAGGCCGTGAGCACCGACAGCTCCGGGGCGGTCAGCGGCTCGTCGATCTCGGGGTCCTCGGCACGGGCCTCGAGCTGCTCATCCGTGGGCAGGTACTCGATCTCGCGGTCCAGGTCCGCGTTCTCCTCGAGCCAGTCCATGAACCGCGCGTAGGTCAGCGCATAGTCATCGGCCTTCCAGCGGTCGACGCTCAGCGTGATGTTCTGCGCCACGTTGGTGCGCAGCACGAGCGAGGCCAGCTCCTCGGTCATGGACTCGATGAACCCGGCGCGCTCGTCCTGGGGGAGCTCCCCCGCCGCGACCATGCGGTCCACGAGGATCTTGATGTTGACCTCGCGGTCGGAGGACTCCACACCGCCGGAGTTGTCGATCGCGTCCGTGTTGATCAGCACGCCGTTCTGAGCGGCCTCGATGCGGCCCAGCTGGGTCGCGCCCAGGTTGCCGCCCTCGCCGATGACCCGCACGCGGACGTCGGCGCCGTTGACTCGGATCGCGTCGTTGGCCTTGTCGCCCACATCGGCATTGGTCTCGGTCGAGGCCTTGAAGTACGTGCCGATGCCGCCGTTGTAGAACAAGTCCACGGGCGCCTTGAGGATCGCGCGCATCAGCTCCGGCGGGGCCATCTCCGTGGTGCCCTCCGGCAGGCCCAGGACCTCGCGGACCCGCTCGGAGACCGGGATCGACTTGGACGACCGCGAGTGGACGCCGCCGCCGTCGGAGATCAGGGAGGCGTCGTAGTCCTTCCACGACGACGGCCCCATCTCGAAGACCCGCTTGCGCTCGGCGAAGGAGGCCGCAGGATCCGGATCCGGGTCCAGGAAGATGTCGCGGTGGTCGAACGCGGCCACGAGCTTGATGTGCTCGGAGAGCAACATGCCGTTGCCGAAGACGTCGCCGGACATGTCGCCCACGCCCACGACCGTGAAGTCCTGGGTCTGGGTGTCGTGGCCGAGCTCGAAGAAGTGGCGCTTGACCGACTCCCACGCACCGCGGGCGGTGATGCCCATGGCCTTGTGGTCGTAGCCCACCGAGCCGCCGGAGGCGAAGGCGTCGCCGAGCCAGAAGCCGCGCTCAAGGCTGATGGCGTTGGCGGTGTCCGAGAACTTTGCAGTGCCCTTGTCCGCGGCGACCACCAGGTACGAGTCGTCTCCGTCGCGGCGCACCACGGCCTCCGGGACGACCACACGGTCCTCGCCGTCCTCCTGCGGGACCAGGTTGTCGGTCACGTCCAGCAGCGAGCCGATGAACTCCTTGTAGGCGTCCTTGCCGGCCTCGCCCCAGGCCCCGCGATCCTGCGCCGGATCCGGCAGCTGCTTGGGGAAGAAACCGCCCTTGGCGCCGTCGGGGATGATCACGGAGTTCTTGACCATCTGCGCCTTGACCAGGCCCAGGACCTCGGTGCGGAAGTCCTCGCGGCGATCGGACCAGCGCAGCCCGCCGCGCGAGACCGGGCCGAAGCGCAGGTGCGTGCCCTCCACGCGCGGCGACCACACCCAGATCTCGTGGCGCGGACGCGGCAGCGGTGCCGCGGAGATGCGCCGCGGCTCGAGCTTCAGCGCGATCGCGGGCCGGCCCTGCTGGTAGGCGTTCGTGCGCGCGGTGGCGCAGACGACCTCCACGAGGGTGCGCAGGAAGCGGTCGGCATCCAGAGAGGGGACCTCGTCCAGGGCGGCCTCGAGCTTCTCGAGCACCTCGGCGCGGGCGGCTTCGCGGGCTTCGTCGTCCGGCTGCCCGTCCTCGCCGGCGAAGCGCTGCGGGTCGAACGAGGTCTCGAACAGCTCGACGATCCCCCGGGTGACCTGCGGCTGGGCCAGCAGCGTGTCCGACATGAACTCGAAGGAGTGCGGGACGCGCAGCTGCAGCAGGTACTTCACGTAGGCGCGCAGCACGGCGATCGAGCGCCAGTGCATGCGCTCGGCGAGCACGAGCCGGTCCAGGGAGTCTGACTCCGAGCGACCGGAGATCACGGCGCAGAGGATCTCCTCGATGAGGTCCTCGGTGCGAGCGTCGTCGGGGCCCACGGCATCCACGCCTTCAGGCAGCTCGACGCCGAAGTCGTAGAGCTGGAACTCGCGGCCGTCGCCGGTGCGGACCTGGTACGGCTTCTGGTCCAGCACCGTGAGCCCGAGGTTCTGCTCCATGGGCAGCATCTCGGTCAGCGTGAGGCTGCGGGTCAGGTAGACGTTGACGCGCACGGGCTCACCCTCGGCCGTGGACGGCGCCACGCGCACCTCGGCGGGCAGGGCCTCGTCACGGCCCCACAGCATCTCGCAGCGGCGCAGGTCCTCGATGGCCTCGTCGATCTCGTAATGGGCGCGGTAGTCCGCGGGGAACGCCTCCGCCCAGCGCTGCACGTATTCCCGGGCGCGCTCGGGGTCGAAGAGCTCCTCGATCTCCATGGACAGCGCCTCGGGCCACGAGCGGGCGGCCTTGCGCACCTTCAGCTGCAGGTCCTCGTGATCCACCGGCGGCGGGGTGTCCTGCGGCAGGCGCAGCCGGAAGAAGAGCCGGGCCAGCGAGGAGGTCGACAGCGAGACGTCGAAGTCGACGTCCACCGCGCCGTAGGCCTCGGTGAGGATCTCCGAGATCCGCTCGCGGACCTCGGTGTTGTAGCGATCGCGCGGCAGGTAGACGACGGCCGAGACGAAGCGCCCGAAGAGGTCCGTGCGGCAGAACAGGCGGGTCACGCGTCGCTCGTCGAGCTCGACGACCCCGCGGGCGGCCCGCACGGCCTCCTCCACGGACATGTGCAGCAGCTCGTCGCGCGGGTACTCCTCGAGCACGGACTGCAGGTCGCGCTCCGAGTGGGAGTCGGGGCGGAAGCCGAAGGTCTCGGAGACGGCCCGGACCTTGTCCCGCACCCACGGGGTGTTGCGGGCCGAGGTCGAGTACGCCTTGCGGGCGAACAGGCCCAGGATCAGGTACTCGCCGTCGACCTGGCCGTCCGCGTCGAAGCGGCGGACTCCGATGTAGTCGAGGTAGTCGTTGCGGTGCAGTCCCGAACGGGTGTTCGCCTTGGTCACGAACATCGCCTGGCGATCGCGCGCGTGCTCGGCGGCCTGGACCGTCAGGCGCCGCGGGCGTCCGGACTTCTCCTCCGTCTCGGCGAGGATGCCCAGGCCGCTGCCCTCCACGGAGGACAGGTACAGGCCCTCGTCGTCCTCGCGCAGGTCGTACTCCTTGACGCCCATGAGCACGAAGCGCCCGTCGAGCAGCCAGGTCAGGAACTCCTGGGCCGGCTCGACGTCGTCGAGCTGCGAGCGCATGGGGCTCAGGGAGTCGTTGACGCTGCCGACCCAGCGGACCATGTCGTCGTGATCCGCATCGATCTGCGCGACCGTGCGCAGTGCGGGGCGCAGGCCCTCGATGAGCTCCTGCGCCTGGGACTCGTCCAGGTGCTCGGCCAGCTCGACCTGTATCCAGGACTCCGCCGCGGACGTCTCGCCGAGGGCCCCCACGATCGGGATGGTCTGCGTGTCGCCGCTGGAGATGGCACGAACGTCCTCGAGCTCGTCGACGGAGCGCAGCTCGCCGTCGTCGTCGCGGGTGGCCCGCAGAATGGGGTGCACCACCAGGCGCGCGCCGCCCCAGTCGCCGGCGATCCGGGCGTTGAGCGTGGAGACCAGGTAGGGGACGTCGTCGGCGACGATCAGCACGACCGTGCGCGAGCCCTCGTCCAGGGTGGTGATCAGGACCTCGCCGCGCTCGCGGTGCTGGGCGAGCTCGCGGTGGCGCTGGGCACGGGCCGCGAGCACGTCCTCGCCGCGCCTGTCGAGATCCTGTGCCGGAGCGCCGGCGTAGTAGGTCCGCATCCAGGGCTCGGAGCCCGGCCGCGGATGCCGCCGCCCTCCGGAGTCCTGCGCGTCTGCGGTCGAGGGGGCGGGACGGTCCTGGGACTCTGCCACTGGGGGATCACACCTTTGTGAAGTCGTGAGCTGGTCATCCGCTTCTGGCGGCCGATTCGGCCACTGTAGCCGGGGGACAGCGGCCGTGACAGGGAAACGACGGCGCTCGAGTCCGCGCGCCCAGACGGCCGCGGCCACCGCGCGCCGCCGACGCCCGCAGCGCGGCCTGCGGCCCACCCCGACGACGGCCCGCCGAGCCCGATCGACGGAGCATCGCCGCTGGTCACGACCCACTTCATGCATCTGAGGCAGTTCACGCGCAGGTCATCCGACGGACCCCAGCGCCTCGCCCGGGGGCCACCTCAAGCTCAGGGGCGATTCCTAGTCTCGGCAGGGCCTGCCCAGGCGGCATCCAGCCTCTGCTCCTTCGGACCGCCCGCAGGCCCGCACTGCCCCGCATGCATCTCCCACCCTCCGCTGGAAAGGCTGCTCCCATGCCCACGAACCTCACGCTGCGCACCGCCGCGCTCGGCGCCGTCCTGGCCCTGGCCGCTTCATCCGTCCCGGCCGCCGTCGCGGCTCCCGCCACCGCTGCCCCGTTGGACGAGCGGGCCTCGCAGGCGGAGGACTTCGACCTGCAGTCCCACCGCGGCGGGCGCGCCGAGTGGACCGAGTCGTCCCTGACCGCCTTCTCCCGCTCGCTCGAGCTCGGCGTCACGACCCTCGAGCTGGACACGCACCTCACCGAGGACGACGTCGTCATGGTGTGGCACGACGACACCATCCAGCCGGAGAAGTGCCAGGACACCGGCCCGGTCACCCCCGGTGATCCGGACTACCCCTACGTGGGCGATCGCTTCCGCGAGCTGACCTACGCGCAGATCCAGACCCTGGACTGCGGTTACCAGCAGCTGCCCGGCTACCCGGTGCAGGACAACATCGAGGGCAACCGCATCGCGACCCTCGAGGAGGTCTTCGCCGTGGCCGTCCAGCACGGGGCTCAGGACGAGATCCGCTGGAACATCGAGACCAAGGTCGAGGACCCCGCGAACGCCCCCGAGCGCGAGGCGCTGGTCGACGGCGTCATGGCCACGATCCAGGAGCACGGCTGGCCCGAGCGCACCACGCTGCAGTCCTTCGACTGGGCGGCCCTGGATCAGGTCCGCGAGATCGATCCGGACATGACCCTGGTGGCCCTGGCGGAGTCGGAGAACCCGGTCGGCGCTGGCATCGACCCGCAGGATGCCGCTGATCGCGGCTACGACGTCTGGTCGCCGGCCCACGCGCTGCTCACGGAGGAGAACATCGCCGAGGCCCACGAGCTCGGCCTCGTCGTGACCCCGTGGACGGTGAACAACCGGGCCGACATGGAGCGGCTGATCGACTGGGGTGTGGACGGCATCATCACGGACTACCCCTCCACGCTGCGCGACGTCATGGCCGATCGCGGCTGGGCCCTGCCGAAGGCCTACCCGCTGGTCGAGCAGCCGCAGTTCGGCCGCGGCGCTGAGACCCGCGCCGAGCGCGAGCACACCGGCGCGGCGCGCTCGGTCGAGGGTGTGCGCGAGCGCTCCGAGACCGCCCGCGAGCGCTACACCCGCTGAGCGGATCGGCTGCGGCGACGCCCGCGGCCCGGCGACGACGGCCGGCTCCCCCGCGCGGGGAGCCGGCCGTCGTCGTCGCGCGTGAGGACTGGGCGGATCAGCCGATCCACTCCTCCTGCAGCTGCAGGACCTGCGTGTTGATGATCCGGGGGTGGGTGTCGCCGCTCCAGTGGTTCAGGGCGATGCGGATCAGGGACCCGTGGGTGACCATGAGGACGTCGCGCCCGGGATGATCGGCGGCGACCTGCTGCACGGCCTGCAGGGCCCGGGCCACGAGCTCGTCCTCCGGCTCGGCCGGGGCCATGAGCTCGGCGTACTCCTCCGGGGTGAGGTTCTCGTTGTGCTTGCCCTCGGTGGAGCCGAACGACCGTTCGATGAGGCCGTCGTAGGTCCCGCCGAACTCCGCGCCCAGCGTCTCGGCCACGATCTGCCCCGTCTCGCGCGCACGGGACAGGGGCGAGGTGACCACCGCATCCCAGCTCTCGCCCTCGTCGAGCATGCGCTGGGCGGCGTCGCGGGCCTGCTGGCGGCCCGTCTCGTTGAGCGGGACGTCCGTGCGGCCCTGGAAGCGCATGGCGCGGTTCCAGTCGGTCTCGCCGTGGCGCATGAACGCGAGCATCTGCTCTCCTGACCGGCCCCGTGCGGGGCCACGATGTCTGCTGGGGCGAGCCGGGCCCGCCTGCTCGGGCCGGTCCGGACAGACTGGGGCCATGAGCGATTCCAGCACCAGTGTCCCCCAGCCCTCGGACTCCCGCGATGACCCGGGCCTCACCCGGCTGATCTACGGCGCCATGCCCCTGGGCGGCTCGTGGAGCGCCGATGATCCGCTGACGGAGGAGCAGGAGGAGGTCGGCTTCGCGGCCCTCGATGCCGCCGAGGAGGCGGGGTACCGCGACCTGGATCTGGCCGACATCTACGCGGCGGGCAAGTCGGAGACCGTCGTCGGCCGCTGGCTGGCCCAGGACCCACAGCGACGGCAGCGGATGCAGGTGCAGACCAAGGCGGGGATCCGGATCCCGGGCGGCACAGCCGCCGGCGATGCGCCCATGCACTACCGGCTCGACGCCGCCACGGTGCGCGGGTCGCTCGAGGAGTCGCTGACCCGGCTCGGACTGGAGTCCGTGGAGCGGTTCTTCATCCACCGCTGGGACCCGCTGGCCGATCTCGACGAGCTCGGGGCCGCACTGGATGCGATCGTCGACGAGGGACTGGCCCGCCGCGTGGCGGTGTCGAACATGCCGTGGGATCGCCTGCAGCTGCTCCAGCAGGCCATGACCAGCCCGCTGTCGGCCGCCCAGGTCCAGCTGAGCCTGGATCACCGCGACCTGATCGAGGCTCAGATCCTGTGGAACCATCCCGAGGGCCGCACCACGGTCCAGGACGGGACGTTCCTGGAGCGCTGCGCCCGCGCCGGCATTGAGGTCCAGGCCTGGGGATCGATGGCGCAGGGGATCTTCACCGGAGCACCCGCCCCTTCTTCGACCGACGAGGTCCGCAATCTGCAGCCCACGATCGAGCTCGTGCGGCAGCTGGCCCAGGAGCTGAACTGCTCGCGCGAGGCGGTGGTGCTGGCCTGGCTGATGCGCCTGCCCCACCGGATCCGCCCGGTGATCGGCACCACCAGCTCCGATCGCATCCGCGCCTGCGCGCAGGCCGATGTGGCCGCCGCGAATATGACGCACGAGCAGTGGTACCGCCTCTGGAACACCGCACGCGGCCACGACGTGCCATAGGCCCAGGTCACAGACCACATCCGCCGCTCTTGTCGTCGCAATAGCGGACAAGCGGCCCCGGAACGGCTCACCGCGCGGCATTCCGGCTTGCCAGCCCGCCCCCATGCCGGTAATTTGCGATCGACATACCGGCGCGCGGCTTCCCCCAGGCCCCCACCTGGACGCCGCCGGCATGGGGAGGAGCATCATGACCACCACCGTCGAGTCCGACGACCACAGCGCAGCAGCCCCGATCCTGGGCGTCGATCCGTCGTCGCTGAGCCTGCAGCACCGCGTCCCGCGCCTTCCGGCGCTGGCCGTGCGCACCGAGCAGCTGCCGCAGCTCGTCTCTGCCTCGGTCGAGCTGCGCCTGCTGGGCAGCGGCCACCAGGTCGTGCTGCGCCTGGACGAGACCGAGTGGATCGAGACGCTCGCGCAGATGCCCGGAAGGCTCCCGCACCTGCCCACGCAGACCCGGGTCGAGTCCCCGCTGCCCGGAAGCGGGCCATACGAGGCACGCTGCACGCTGACCGAGCACTCCCCCCGAGGTCTGGTCAAGCAGCGCGAGCGCTTCCAGCACCACAGGGCGGCCGCCCAGGCCTCCCTGCTGCTGCGCGGCGGCGACGGCGCCGCGGCCGCCGTGTGCCTCTACCTCCCCGACGGCGACGACGAGCTGCAGTGGCGCACCTGGCGCACGCAGCCGGCGACCGGACGGCTCGTGCAGACCGTCAGCACCGTGCAGCTGCCCCCTGCGATCGGACGGCGGCTGCGCGCCAGCTGAGCCGGCCTCGCGGCGCCGTCGTCGTGCCCGCACAGGGCGGCACCGCCCTCAGCTGAACAGCGGATCTCCCGCGTACGGGGCCAGCAGCTCGCGCTGGGCCGGCTGCAGGCGCAGCACCGTCTGGGACTGCGGGTCGAAGAACGCGAGCTGCGTGTGCGCGCGGATGCACCATTCGCCCGTGCGCGGGTCAGCGATCTCGATGCCGAGGATCAGCGCTGCGCCGGCCGCCTTGACGATGCGCACGCGCGTGGGGGCGGGGATGTTGCTGTACTCGAGCGGACGCACGTAGCGCACGCGGTGCTCCACCACGAGGGCCTGCGTGCCCTCCGGGAGGGCGTCGAAGAGCTGGACCCGCGCCGGCCGCGCCTGGTTCCCGGTGCCCACGGGCACGCCGAAGGCCTCGATGCGCGCCTCTTCGAGCATGCGCACGATCTCCACGTTGTTGATGTGGCCGTAGGCATCCATGTCGCCCCAGCGCATGGGGATCTGAACGACGACGCCCGGGCCGTCCTGGGCGATCTCGGGCGCAGCAGATGTGTGTTCGGACATGTTGCGGGATCCTTCCGGGTGGGGGCCCCAGAATAGAGGCTGCGGCACCACGACCCGCATCCCACCAGAGAAGATGAGCATCGCCATGAGCACGACCACTCGCACCGGCAAGCGGACCGCTCGCCGCCGTCGGCGCCTGAGGGCCCTCGGGCTCGGCGCCGGCGTCCTGGTGCTCGTCTGGCTGGTGGTGTGCACCGTCGTGGTGCTGCACCCGGACGTCACCGAGGACCCCCAGCCCGCAGATGCGGTCTTCGTGCTCGGGCCCGCCGACGAGGCCCGCGTGGCCCACGCCCGTGACCTGATGGACCAGGGGCTCGCCCCCACCGTCGTGTACGCGACCCCGCAGGGCGACTTCGGCGGCGGCGGCGAGGCGGCGACCGACGAGATCGGCAAGCCGCACTGCGATCAGGGCAAGGACTACGAGGTCATCTGCTTCGAGCCGGACCCCTCCACCACGCAGGGTGAGGCCATGAAGATGCGCGAGCTGGTGGCCGAGCGGGGCTGGGACAACATCATCGTGATCACCATGCGCCCCCACGTCTCCCGCGCCCAGCTGATCGTGGACCGGTGCTACAGCGGCGAGGCCCAGTGGTCGCCCATCGACTACGTCGACGACTACTGGCGCTACCCCTGGATGACGTTCAAGGCCTACGTCTACCAGTCCGCCGGCTTCCTCAAGGCCTGGGCCACCCCGGGCTGCGACAATCAGCTGCCCGGCAATCCCAAGTCGATCTGAGGCCCTTCAGACGCTGACCCGAGGCCACCGCCGACGTCGACCTGGGGCCCCGCCGACGCGAATTGGCGCGCGAGCGCGGACTCGGGTACGCTATCCGTCGTTGCCCGCAGGGATGAGAGTCGCTGCGAACCACGAGCGCGAGTGGCGGAATTGGCAGACGCGCACGGTTCAGGTCCGTGTGCCCGAGAGGGCGTGGGGGTTCAAGTCCCCCCTCGCGCACGATTGTGATGTCTCAGTACATCGGAAACACCCCGAACCCTCAGGTTCGGGGTGTTTTTCGTTGTGGCTGGTACTTCCGCGTGGGGTCCAGGGTGAGCTCGCGGAGGATCTCTCCGGTGGCCTTGGCCACGATGGTGATCTCGCGGTCCTCAACGATCAGAACGACGTGGGTTCGGGCGTGGGCTCGGTGATCCGGACGGGAAACGTGCCGGTGACCTGCTGAACCGTGACTTCACCGCGGCGGCTGCGAACCTGGTCTGGGTCACGGACTTCACCTACGTCCGCACCTGGGCGGGATTCGTCTATGTCGCGTTCGTCCTGGACGTGTTCGCCCAGCGGATCGTGGGCTGGCACGCGTCCTCGAGCAAGAAGGTCGACTTGGTCATGACGCCGCTGCGGATCGCGCTATGGCAGCGAGAACGGGAAGGAAACCCCATCTCACCAGGAGATCTGATCCACCACAGCGACGCCGGATCTCAGTACACAGCGATTCGGTTGACCGAGCATCTCGCGCTCGAGGGCATCGCCCCGTCGAGCGGGACCGTCGGCGACGCCTACGATAACGCCCTGATGGAGACGGTGAACGGGCTCTACAAGGCCGAGTGCATCTGCACCACCGTGTTCCACGCCGGGTCCTACCGAACCCTCGCGGACGTCGAGTACGCGACCGCCGGCTGGGTCGACTGGTACAACAACCGGCGACTCCACGGCACCCTCGGGATGCTCACCCCGATAGAGTTCGAGAAGCTCCACTACGAGGCCCTCACCCGAGAGTCCGAACCCGCAAAGTAGCGGCATCAAACCTGGGCCGGTTCACTCCAGCTACCACGACCTCTGGCACGTCGAGCAGTCGTTCCGGATGAGCAAGACAGACCTCCAGGCCAGACCCATGTTCCACCGGCAACGCGACGCCATCGAAGCTCACCTGACGGTCGTGTTCACCGCTCTCGCGGTCGCGCGATCCATGCAGAACACGACCGGGCTGAGCCTGAAGAAGATCATCACGACCCTGCGTCCGATCCAATCCGCGCTGCTCCGCGCCGGCTCACACACCCAGCTGATCCCTCCGCACATCCCTGAGAACGCCGCCCTGGTCATCAATCAGATCACCGGAAAACCGGGACACTAAGCCAATGCATCAAGTCAGGACAGGGATTCCCGCTGGCCCCGGCAGTAACACCTACGTACGCGCCAGCGAGTACGTAGGAAACGCCCGGCGCACAATCGGCCGTCGCGGATACGTCGACGAGTCCAGTCTCGATCTATGGGCAGGGCAGCCCCGCGGCGTTCCGTAAACGAACATTTCCGGTATCGGGAAACGCAACACCTGCCAGCCGGTGTCGGAAATGGCGTTTCCCCCGGAACGGGGTTATGACTCGGTGACCGTTTCTGAGACCGGTGTGCGCGTGGGGTTATTGGCGGGTCCGCAACCTCCGCACGAGCGTCTCAGGTGCTGCGTGAACCCTGCATCCTCAAGGATCGCGCACCGGGTGCGACAGCGAGTTCGCCGTCGTCGAGCGCGATGGGTGGGGTTCCTGCGACGACCACGCCGGCTCGTTCCCACGGTCGCTGTCGCCGCAGGAACTGCAACTCCTCCGCCATCCACTCGTGCCAGAAAGCGATGGTTTGCTCGGTGTCCCCGTTGACCCCCTCCGCGATGTCGCGAGCGATGCCGCGTTCCTCGGCTGCGGCGAAGTCGGACTGCACCCACACCGTGACATCAATGAGGTCTTCCAGCTCTCGTTGGCTGGCTCCTACACCTTCGACGACAACTAAATCCAGGTCGGAGGAGATATCGATCGTCCCGTCCCGTCCGTGGAGTGCCCAGGCAGGTGGGCGGAAGGAGACGTCTTCCCCGCGGTGCAAGGGTCGTAAGAGGTGGTCAGCCAGAAGATGGCCCCACGCGAAGTAGGGCTCGTACCAGGCGACGTCATCTGTGTGGATGATCGCTGAACGGGGCACCTGCTGGCAGAGCCGCTTAGCTAACGTTGACTTGCCGGACGCGCCGCGGCCGTCTACAGCCACGATTCGCGGCCGCTCAGCCGGCGTTCCCGCTGCCCGGAACAACAGGTGAACGAGGTCGGCCTGAGTCATGGCGCTCCAAGGGCCAGCAGCAGGCTCCTCAGGGGGCAACTTCATAGACATGGACTCAGCATGCACTATCACGCATCGAGTTGCCGCTACAACGCTTCCGATTCTGCCGCCAGGCGTCGGGCTACCCACGGCGGCCAAAGGATCGATTGCACTCGGCTGAACTGTGATCGTTCTGGAAGCCCTGGTCCGGGGTTGCTCGTGCGAAAACGAAGGTTTCTGGGATGCTCGTCAGGCCCGAAGCTCCTGCAGGTCGTGGCGTCCTGAAAAGTGGTCCCATTACCTGTGCGGTCCAGAGTGCCCCGGCGCCGCCCGCCCCCCAAGGCGCCCAAGGCACCCCGACCGCGCCCACCGAGCGCGGACGTGAACGCGTGGATCGACGGCTTCTACCACCACTACGACCGCATCCCACCGCGCGACGAGATACGGCACGCCTTCCACGAGCTGACCCAGTCCGATGCAGAGCAGTACCTACGCGACGCCCAGAGCCGGCTGTGGAATCGCGAGTCGTGAAGACGCGCGACCGAGCGATCGTGACCGGGCCAGCGTTGCGTGCCGGCGGGTGAGCTCAGCCCACGTCTAGGGGTAGACGATGAAGGTGTGGGTTGTGTACTCGGTTTCCACAGCCAGGCCATCACGGACGATCAACGGAGGGCCCACCCCCTCTCCGTGATATTGGCCGGCGCATGAGCACTCGCAGTCCCAGCGTGTCTCAGGCGAGGCGTTCCAGCATGCCTCCACGCACGTCGTCTGGGTTGCTCCGTGGAGGGTGACTTCCACCCGGGTCCCGAGCTCGCCCGGTAGCTGCTCGATCAGGGCTCGGAGGTGTTCGCGTGCGACCTCGAAGCACTTCTCGTCCCTGTTGTACCTGGGGCGAGTCTGCTCTCCGCAGATCCGCTTGAGGAGGTCACGGTTCCCCGACCCTGGCTGGTAAGGAATCTTGACCTTCGTGCGCCCTCTGAGGGGTCGAACGATGCTCGCCATGCCCACAACGTAGCGCTTTCCTAGGAAGCCCACGGCATGATGGGCCGATGACATCAGCGCCGGCCCTTGTGATCCTCCGTGGAAACTCGGCGTCGGGGAAGTCCACCATCGCCCGGAAGGTTCAACACGACCTTCCCCGAGGGCGTATCGCAGTGATCGGCCAAGACCCCGTACGTCGAGAAGTCCTCTGGGAAGAAAACGACAACCCCGTGTCGACTATCGCGCTGACCGAGGTCATGGTGCTTCACTGCCTCTCGCGGGGGCGCACAGTGATCATCGAAGGCATCTTCAAAGTGGCGCGCTACGGCCAGATGTTCCAGCGACTGCTCACCGGCCACGACGGGCCGGCTCTCGTGTACTACCTGGATGTGAGCCTCGCTGAGACGCTGCGCCGCCATGCACTCAAGCCCATCGCCGGGATCGTGAGTGACGACGAGGTCGCGTCCTGGTACGCCGAACGAGACACCCTCGGAGTCCCGGGTGAAGTGCTCCTCCCGGAACGCATGAGCGAGGATGCGCTCGTGACGAGGATTCTGAGTGACCTTGCGGCGCTCGGCGTCAGCGGAGGGGCTATGTCCCCTCCGGATCACGCGGCCAGCCACCTGTAGCCCTGAGCCACAGCGTCCTTATTGGGTATACCCCACGGCGCAGATGTTTCACGAAATTGCCGATTCGGACCCTGTGGCACAGGGACGCCTACGGTGCCGTAACTGTCACGCAGGGTGGTGCTCAATGCAGCAGAAGTGTCAGGTTGAGGTGTGCCAACTCGCGCATCAGTCCCTTTTGATGCTGCTGTGGCCGAGGCTTCGGAAGACGTCACCGAAAGTGTCGCCGGTGGAGTGCAACTCGGTCGGCCCCATCACAGCGATCGAGAGGTGTTCGCCATGGCCGTTCAAGAGGTCACGGTAGCCTTCGCAGAGTGCGACTCCGGTGCGGATGGAATCCTCGGCCGTGCGCGGGCACGGGGTGGAGACGCCTGGGGTGCCAGTGGTCTCGTAGTAAACCCATGCGTGGTCAAGGCTCAGGCTTGCCACGTCGTCGAGGTGCTCTCGGAGATCATCCTTGACTGTGAACGGTAGCGCATCGATGGGCGAGGTTGACTCCAGGCCCGCGAGGTGGCGCTGGTAGAACGGTGACTTGTCCTGGCAGTACTCGATGGTTTTCTGCAAATTCGTGGCCTGCCATGCATCCAACGCTTCCGCACTCATTTCACCGGACCATTGGCGTTTCTGGGCGGCGGCGAATTCGTTTGCACCCTCCCACAGGTCTGCGTTTTCGAGAGGAATCACCTTTACTTCTCCTTCGCGGGATAAAGCGGCAGGTCGCCGGTCAGGGAATTGATCGCCTTCTTGGGGCCGCAGAGACCGATCGCAGCGAGTTCGAGGTCGTGCGTGCTCGTCGAGCTCATCTTGGAGATGTACTCGTCGTAGGTCTTGCATCCCTGGGCCAGTCGGGTGAAGGGGAAGACATCAATTCCGGAATTTGCCTGATCGGCGCGGCTCCAGGCGGACCCGAGCAGGCTTTCATCGCCGGCCAGAACCGGTAGCGGGGCTAAGACGACCCCGGGCAGCTCAGAGTCAGCAGTTTTCACCGGCGGCCCCATGAGTGCGGGAAACGCGGTGGTGATCATTGCCGCGACGATCGACGCGGCATTGACTGCCAGTCCCGTGGGGAGATGACGGTCGACGACGATGACGGTTTTATGTTGCTCGGCGCTCATGGCTGGAAGTCCTTTCGGGATGGAGGAGTGCTGATCTGGGGTCGTTGCTTTCCCGTACGGGTCGGGGAGCTTCGTGCATTCATGGCGACACCGATGATGACGGTGATCGCGCCGACTGTCTTGAGTACGGTGATCTCTTCTCCGGCGATCACGACCGCCCATACGACTCCGAACACGGGCACGAGGTTGAGGACCGCTACGGCTTGGCTTGGTTTCAGCGCCGTGAGGCCGAACGTGTAGAGGAGAAACGCCAGGGCGGAACAGCCGACGGCGAGGTAGGCGATCAGCCAGATCGCGGGCGCGTTGAGGTTGGTGGTCGTACCCTCGGGCAGGAGGGGCACGAGCAGGCAGAAGCCGATACCTCCCCAGAGGTTCTGCAAGCCCGTCGTGGGAAGCACGCCGAGACGTTGGCTCGGCGATACGTTGACCGGCCTCCGGGTCGAGATCATGTTGTAGGCGGTCCATGCGACTCCGCCGAGGAAGAGGAAGAGGATCCCCCAAGGACGGTGGGGTGTTTCCTGGGCGGGCTCGTCGATGGTAACGAGCACGACGCCGACGAACGCGACGAGGGCTCCGACGACGTTGATCGGGGCCGGCCTGCGGCGGTGGAAGATGGCTTCGGCGAGCATCGTCATGACAGGATAGGAAGCCACGATCAGGACGGCGTCAGTGGCTGTTGCCAGGGCGACCCCATAGTTCTCGAGGGCAAAGTAGATCGTGATGCCGACCAGTCCCGCGCCTGCGACGGCCGCGTGGGCTCGCCAAGGCGCGCGCAGGTGTGCCCGGACAAGAAGGCAGCTGATGATCAGCAGTATTGCGGCAGCCAGGAACCTGATCGCGCCGAGTGTCAGCTCTCCCACGTAGGGAAGCACGACCTTCGTCACCGCAAACGAGGTGCTCCATAAGAGAGCGGCACCCGCCACGGCGCTGATATGGAGCAGTGTCGAGTCGCTTCTCATGGTCGTTCGCTAACGCCTGGGAGAATGTCGGCCACGGTCCACGTCGCGATCTGCTTCCACGCGTTCTTGCCCCGCTGGTGATCGGGATGAACCTGGAAGATGTCGTAATCACCAGCAGTGTCGAACGTGCTCACGACGAGGAAGTCGGCAGAGTCAGGCCTGCGGCTGGTGTCCCACCCGCACGCCCAAGTGGCGATCTCCGGGATGGTTGCCGGGTGGCCGCCGGTGATCGCGGCAGCTACTTGAGCCCGGGGATCGTCGCGGGAGACGTCCGGATTCAATGTGAACGCAACGACGTGCGTCAGTTGGCTCCCGCTCAATGTACTTCCCTTCAGTCGTCGGAGGCGGCGTACGTCCCATACGAGCCGAGCGCAACGTAACCACCTCGGTGACTACGTAGCGTGTCTCGAAATGTACACGGCATCCGGACCTCTGCCAATCGACTGCGGAGAAAGACGGGCTCCGTGTCCTGACCACCTATCGAACGGGATCCGGATGTGCCGTATCATGAGGAGCTGCGCGCAGTTCCACTGGGAACCTTGCCCGCAGGCTGCGAGGCGCCAGGCGTTGCACCCCCCCACTGCCTGCCGCGCCTGAAACGCCCAATGATCGATTGCGAAGTGCGAGCTCCGATGATTACGCGCGCTCGCCTGAAATGGTGATCAATCATGCAAACGAGGAGAACAACGTGAGCCAGCCGGTGTTCGGCGATACCGAGATCCAAGCACTACGCGCAATCGGGCTCACAGAGTGGGAATCTAAGGCGTACTTAGCGCTTCTCGATGAGGCCCCCGCCACTGGGTATGGGGTCGCCAAGCGATCAGGAGTGGCACGCGCTCGCATCTATGAGGTTCTCGATTCTCTCGTAACCAGAGGGGCAGCACGAGTCTCGAATGGAAAGCCGCAGAAGTTTGCGCCTACGGCCCCAGAAGAATTCCTGAAGGTTCAGCGTCGACAAACGGAGGAATCGCTTTCTCGCGCTGATGAAGTCCTTCGCAATTTCGGAGCTCGAGACGAGAGCGACAGCGTCATCTGGGATCTGCAGGGGCGCGGCGACATCCTCCTCCGTGCTCAGGACGTCATCAGTCGCGCATCAACTAGGCTCCTGTGCGAGATCTGGGAAGCCGAAGCCGATCGCTTGTATGAGGGTCTTGAGGACGCGGCCAGTCGTGGAGTCACGATCATCGTCGTCGCATATGGCACTGTCGATTTTCCATTTGCCACAGTCTTTCCGCACCCGGGAACAGACGAGGTCACCCACGGACTCGGCAGCCGCTGGTTGGTAGTCTCAGCCGATGACCGTGAGGTCGTGGCTGGAAGTGTGTCCGGCGGCGCTGAATCCCGAGCCGCCTGGACCAGGCATACCGGTCTGGTCGTGCCGATCACCGAGCTCGTGCGTCATGATCTCTATAAGTTGGAGATGCTCAATGCACATGGCGACATCCTGGAGGAGACCTTCGGCCCTGCCCTGGCGACACTGAGAGCGAAGTACGGACCTCTCGCATAAGAAGGCCGACAAGCTGATGCCCGATCGGGAAACACCCACGAGGTCGTCACGGCCCCAATCACCCATAGTATGAAGTGCGCGGGTTTGACTCCAAACTTCCTGAACGAGAACCGGATCATGCCCCCGTGAGTTCCGCGAATGACACGATCCCCCGCAGCTCCCTGTAAAGCAGGGTGTAGCGGGGCCGCTCGAACCAACGACAGCGTCACGACTAGCAACAGGTTAGGCAGGCTGATCTACAAACTGCTGCCGCCAGTGGCATTGAGGACCTGGCCGGTGGCCCATCGACCATGTTCGGAGGCTAGGCACGCAATGACGGCGGCGATGTCATCGGGCCAGCCCATGCGACTAAGCACGACGCCAGAGACCACTCCATCCCCAGCAGTCAAGCAGGTGTACAAAATCTTCACCACCCGTGTACACGCGTTGGCTGGAGCACCGGCGTTTGCCATGGTCAGCGAGTTTCATGAATCACCCACGACAGTCCCGAAGCACCCCGATCCCACAGGATCGGGGTGCTTCTGTCTGTACAGGGCCTTTTCCGCTCCGACTGCAGCCTCACCACCGCTGCGGGCCGAGGTCCCCCAGGATCACCAGGTCCACGATCCAGCCGTCGACGCCGCCCTCCTGGCCAGCGAGCTCCTCCCGTCCAGGCACGGCCCCTGAGTCGTCCAGCCGCGCGGAGCCGGGCACCACTGCCCAGGCCACTCCATCCGCAGAGACCTGCTGCCACAGGAGGCGCACCTCCTGCACTCGTTCCCCGCGCACGAGCACCCGGTGAGCGGGCGGCATACCCGGTCCGTCGTCGTCGTGGAGCACGAGGAGCCAGTCCACGGGAGCTCCGGACAGATCCTCATCCATCGTCGAGGCCGACTGGAGCGTCACCATGGCGGTCTCGTCGGCGCGCAGGGCCGATCCGCAGCACTCCTGCTCCCAGCTGCTCAGATGCGCTCGCCCACGCCGCCCGGGGAAGATCTCCATGCGCGGAGCATAGGCCCGGCCTGGCGCCGGCTCGCTCGTCTCGCAGCCTGCCCAGCGGGATTCGCCGCCCACCGTCGAGAGGACGCAGCCGACGCCTTCCCGGTCCTGAATCGCCGCCCATGCGTCCCCTCGGCGGCGCTGATCTGCAGGAGCCTGGAGAATCGCGAGAGCTGTCGGGTGCCCGGCTTCGAGCACCGATCCCGGACATCCGACAGCTCTCATCGGCGCCGGAGGTGCGGCGGTCTCTTACAGCCCGCCGTGCACGAACCGCCCTCCCACGACGGTGGCCACGACCTCGATCTCGGCGATCACATGAGTCGGCACCGCGCGGGGGTCGTCGCTGAGGACCACGAAATCCGCAAACTGACCCGAGACCAGCTGCCCCTTGTACCCGCCCCAGCCCGTGGCCTCGGCCGAGCCCGCCGTGTAGGCGTGCAGCGCCTCCTCGACCGTGAGCCGCTCGGACTCGGGCCCGTAATCCTGTCCCGCCTCGGTGCGACGCAGCACAAAGTCCCGGATCACGTCCAGCGGGCGCCCCCCGGCCACGGGCCGGTCCGAGCTGCCGGGCAGCACGAGCCCGGCGCGCAGCAGGCGTCCGGCCGGATAGGACAGGTCCACGCGCTCGTCGCCGATCCTCTCGCGCACCGATTCGCCGAAGGCGCTGATGTAGTTCGGCTGGGTGGCCATCACGACGTCGAGCTCGGCCATCCGGACCACCTGCTCATCGCGCACCACGCCGCCGTGCTCCACCCGGTGCGGCATCACGGGTGCCCCGAACTGCTCCCGGGCCTCGGCGATCACGTCGAGGGCGAAGTCCAGAGCGGCGTCGCCGATCGCGTGCATGGCCAGCGCCCACCCGCCCGCCGCTGCGGAGAGAGCGGCGCGGCGCATCTCGCCGGGATCCTGCTGCAGGTAGCCGCGCCCGTGTCCGGCGAAGCAGTAGTCCTCCGACATGGCCGCGGTCATCCCCAGCATGGCCCCATCAGTGAAGACCTTCGCCGGTCCGATCTGCAGCCACTCGTCACCGACTCCCGTGCGGATGCCCGCGCCGAGAGTGGTGTGGGTGCCGTCGTCGGGGTGGCCGTCGATCGCCTTCAGCCCGTCCAGGGTGACCATGGTCTGGAACCGGGTGCGCAGCAGCCCGGCCTCCCGTGCCCGCTGATACGCCCCGAACTCGAGCGGGCTGTGCCCGATCCAGCCGCCGGCGATCCCGGCATCGGTCACCGAGGTGATGCCCTCGGCGGCGTACTCCTGGGAGGCGCGCTCCAGGCAGCGCCCGATGTGCTCGTGGGACTCCGGCTGCAGAAGCCCCGTGACCAGGGGCATGGCGGTCTCCTCGAGCAGGCCGGTGGGCCGCCCGGCCTCGTCCGTGACGATCCGCCCGCCCTCGGGCTGCCGACGAACGGTCTCGCCGATGCCCGCCATGGCCAGCGCCGCCCCGGAGACCGTGAGCGAATGACCCGTGTTGTGCCGGATCAGCACAGGACGCCCGGCGGCGGCAGCATCCAGGCCGTCGCGATCGGGCTGGGGACCGTCGAGGTGACCGGGGTCGAAGCCCGCGCAGGTGACCCATGCCCCGGGAGCCAGCTGCGCGGCGCGGTCGCGGATCAGTCCGTAGACCTGCTGGGCGGTCCGCGCGTGCTCCAGATCGACGTCCAGGCGGGACTGCCCGAACCACACGCTGTGGGTGTGGACATCGTTGAACCCGGCGACGATCGTGCGCCCGCCGGCATCCAGGCGCTCCCGGGCGGCGAGTCCGTCCAGCTGCTCATCGATCCCCACCACGAGCCCCCGCCACACGCCCAGTCGCGTGGCCGACGGCCGGGCGGGGTCGCCGGTGACGACGGAGGCGTTGTCGATCAGCAGGTCAAGCTGCATGGGGTGGGGCTCCTGAAGCGGTCGATGGCAGGGGCAGATCCCTGCGCCGAACGGGACGGGCAGGCCGGTCGGGGCTCAGTTGCGCGGACGCACCACCGCGACGGCGCGGGTGTCCGGGGCGGTGTCTGCGACATGATCCATGGCGGCACCGACATCGCCGGTGCGCTCGTAGGCGGCGTGGATCTGCTCCCAGATCGGGGCGTTGTCCACCCCGATCGCCTTGGGGTCCAGCACGATCTCTCCGCCGGCTCGGCGCTGCCGGTCGTAGTCCTTCATCAGGCGGATGGCCGTGGGGCTGAGCAGGACCAGCGCCAGGAGGTTCACCCACGTGTACAGGCCCAGGCCGAAGTCCGCCATGGACCAAACGAACGACGAGGTCTGCACCGAGCCGAAGACCATGGACGCGGCGAGCAGCGCGCGCGCGATCCCGATGCAGATCCCCTGCGCCTTCGTGTTCGGGATGAGGTAGGCCAAGTTCGTCTCCGCGTAGAAGGAGAAGGACAGCAGCGTGGTGAAGGAGAACAGGAACACGGCGATCGCCACGAACGACGGCCCGAAAGCAGGCAGTCCGGAGTCGATCGCGAGCTGCACCCAGGCGGGGCCCTCCTCCACGCCCGGCACGTTCTCGGTGAGCAGCGACTCCTCGTCCGGGCCCAGCACGTTGAAGCTGTTGGTGGCCAAGATCATCAGACCCGTCATGGTGCACACGAACAGCGTGTCCACGTAGGCGGAGAAGGCCTGGGCGAGCCCCTGCTTGGCGGGGTGGGAGACATGGGCGGCGGCCGAGGCCTGGGCGCCGGAACCGGTGCCGATCTCGGTGGAGTACACCGCCCGACGCACGCCCCAGGCCACGGCCGCGCCGAGCAGGCCCCCGTAGACGGCGTCGGCGCCGAAGGCGCTGGAGAAGATCAGCCCGAACATGGCCGGCAGCTGAGTCCACATCATGACCATGATGATCAGCCCGACGACGATGTACGCCCCGGCCATGAACGGCACCACGAGCCCCACGGTGCGCGCCAGACGGTGCATGCCGCCGAACACGATGAGGCAGAACAGGGCGGCCATCCCCAGGCCGACCAGCAGCGGGCTCCAGCCCCAGGCCTCCGTGGTGGCCGCGGTGACGGCGTTGGCCTGGATCTGCGGACCGGTGATCACCGTGGCGAACACGGTGGCCGCGGCGTAGGCCACCGCCAGCCAGCGCCAGTTCCGGCCCAGGCCCTCCAGGATGTAGAAGGCCGGCCCGCCCCGGAACTCCCCGCGCACCTTGTGCTTGTAGAGCTGGGCCAGCGAGCTCTCCGCGACCGCCACCGGGGCGCCGAGGATGGCGGTGACCCACATCCAGAACATGGCGCCGGGCCCACCCAGGAACAGGGCCGTCGCGACGCCGGCGATGTTGCCGACGCCCACACGGCCGCCGAGCGCCATGGCGAAGGCTTGGAACGAGCTGATCCCCGCCGACGACGACCCGCCGTGGATGAGCTGGCCGACCATGTCCCGGAGCAGGCGCACCTGCGGGAAGAGCATGCGGATCGTGAAGTACAGACCGAGGGCGAGGATGCCGAAGGAGACCGGAAGGCTCCACAGGATCCCGTTCGCGGCGGTGATGAACTGTTCCATGGGAGTCCCCCGGGGGTCGTGATCAGGTCATGTGACTATAGCCACATGAGGGCTCGGCTCTGACCTCCCGCGCACCGTGGCCCCTCTGCACTGCCTCCAGAACCCGCCTCGGCCGAGGAGCCCGTGACCGCCCGCGTCCCCGTGATCGCCCTGACCGGCCACCTGGGCGCCGGGAAGACGAGCCTGCTCAACCACCTGCTGCGCGCGCCCGGCGCGCGGCTGGGTGTGATAGTCAACGACTTCGGTGAGCTCAACGTGGATGCCGCCCTGGTCTCCGGGCAGGTGATCGACGCCGTGGCCCACTTCCAGACCGTGGACACCCGCGAGACCCCACCGAACCGCTTTGCGGCGGCCACGCTGGTGGTGATCGGCAAGGCGGATCTGCTCGACGAGCAGCAGCTCGGGGCTGTCGTCGCCCGCATCTGCGAGCGCGTCCGCGCGCGCAATCCCGACGTGCCGATCGTGCGGGCCGTTCGCGGCGGCATCGACCCGGCCCTGGTCTTCGACACCGCAGCCGACGACGACCCCGTCGATCCGCTGCCCCTGGCTCGGCTGCTGCGGGAGCAGTCCGCCGCGCACCACGACCACGAGCACGCTCGGGCGGTATCGGTGCCGCTCGAGGGCCCGGTGCCCCCCGGCGCGCTGGCCGATCTGCTCGAGGAGCCGCCGCAGGGCGCCCACCGGCTCTAGGATCGCGTGCGCGTCCATGGATCGCGCGGGCGCGGCGGGTTCCGGGTCGACGTGGTAGGGCCGATGATCCGCGTGGCGCGCCTTCCCCATCCGCCGCAGCTCGGGGAGCTCGTGGTCGTGGGGCTGGAGCTGGACGCCGACGACCCCCACGCTCGCGGGAGGCGCCGCCTTCGCCTACCTGTCGGTGGTGAGCATGCTGCTGGGCTTCTTCGCCTGGTATCGCGGGCTGGGCATCGGCCCCATGGCCCAGGTCAGCCAGGTCCAGCTCGCCCAGCCGATCCTGACCCTGATCTGGGCGGCGCTGCTGCTGGGCGAGCAGCTCACCTGGCTCACCCTGCTGGGGGCGGCTGCGGTGATCGCCTGCGCCCTGTCGGCGGTGCGCGTGCGCGTGCGGTCGAAGGGCTGAGCGCACCGCAGCGAGTGCACGGAACCGAGCACGCAGCACCGCCATGGCGCAGGATGGGGCCCGGACCCTGACCACGACACCTCAGGAGGCCCCCGTGTCCCAGCCCCGCATCCACATGCTGCCCGTCGACGATGACGGCTTCCGACAGGCCATCGTCGACGGCGGAGGCCGCCTCGTGCAGGACCCGGCGGAGGCGGAGGCCGTCGTCGTCCCGTACGGGGCCGATCCGCAGGACCTGGTGGCCGCCGTCGAGCACGAGGGGATCCGGTGGGTCCAGCTGCCCTCGGCGGGCATCGAGGCCTTCGCGGAATCCATGCGCCGTCGCCCGGACATCGCCTGGACCTCGGCCAAGGGCGCCTACGCGAATCCTGTCGGCGAGCACGCGCTGGCACTGACCCTGGCCCTGCTGCGCGAGCTGCCGCGCAGGGTCGTGGCACGCAGCTGGGCCCCGCGCTCGGGGCGGTCGCTGCACGGCATGCGAGCCGTCGTGGTGGGCGCAGGCGGGACCGGGCGGCGGATCATGAACCTGCTGCACGTGTTCGACGTCGAGGTCACCGCCGTGCGCCGCCGACCCGAGGCCGTCGCGGAGGCCGATCGCACCGTGGGAGTGCACGACCTGCCGGAGATCCTCCCGTTCCAGGACGTCGTGATCGTGGCCGCCGCCCTGACCGAGGACACGCACCATCTGATCGGGCGGGCCGAGCTGGAGTCCATGCGCACCGATGCGATCCTGGTGAACATCGCCCGCGGCGGCCTGATCGACACCGAGGCCCTGGTCGCAGCCCTGGAGCGCGAGCAGATCGCCGGGGCCGCGCTCGACGTCACCGACCCCGAGCCGCTGCCCGATGGCCATCCCCTCTGGGAGCAGCAGCGGTGCCTGATCACCCCGCACACCGCGGACACCATGGAGATGATCCGCCCGCTGATCTTCGCTCGCATCGAGCGCAACCTGCGGGCCTTCGCCGCCGACGACGAGCTCGAGGGCGTGGTCGATCCGCAGGCCGGCTACTGAGTGCGCCAGCTGTGCGCCCCGCATCAGCGAGGTCGTGCAGGGCGCACGATGCAGGCCCCAGCGTGGACATCGCTCCACACCGGCCACGGATGCATCCGACTTCACTTCATGCGATTTCGCACAGGCCCCTGACCTGCGATGTCGCGCAGGAGGCCCGCCGTGGCACCCTCAGCCACCGCCGCATAGCCCCCAACCACGACGGAATGCGTCCCCCGATCTGGGGACATCCCTCGATCAGCGGCCCACGTCCGACTCCGCCATGATGGAAGTCCACTGCCGGGAACGCTCTGTGACGTGGTGCTTCGGGGCCTACCCGCCTTCGCGGCGCCCGCAGGGCCCTTCCTCGGCAGCGGGTTCGAGGCGGCTGCCCGCCGCCCTCGAGTCCGCGCAACATCCCGTCGTCGACTCCCCCATCGATCACGGACTCTGCCGCCCCGTCGTCCCGCTCCCCCGAAGCTGGACGGCCTGATCACCAGGACCTGCCCATGTCCCGCACTGACGCCCATGACCCCAGAGCCCGCTCCCGGGCCTACGCCTGCGTGACCGTCGAGTACCAGACCGTGCGCCGCGAGCCGCGCGCGGTCTTCGACGACCTGACCCGTACCAGCTTCGAGGCCTGCGCCGCCCTGGCTGACGCGGTCTTCGACGAATGCACCGAGCACGCCTCCCCAGCGGAGGCCGCCCGCGGAGGCCGTCTCCTGGCGCAGGAGGACTCGCACGTGCGCTGCGTCCTGGAGCCGGAGGGCCCCGGCAGGTATCTGCTCGGCTTCGAGGTGCCGTGCGGCCCGGGGCCCGGGCAGGGCCTGAGCCGTCTCCTGCACGCCCTCGGACTCAAGGGCGCCGGGGCTCGGACCGATCCGGCGCTGCAGGGCCGCCTGCTGTCCACGACCCACCTGATCGAGGACCTGGTGCTGGGGGTGGACACGATCTGCTCGACCGCCCCCGGGCGGCTCACCGTCGGCATCGCCGGAAGCGAGCAGGACGCCTCGATCGAGTTCATCGACGGCGTGCGGATCCTGCGGCGCATCCACCCGCGCACATGGCGGCTGCTGCACCGCGACGACGTCCAGGACCTGCTGCGGCGGATCCTGGCCCCGTTCCAGGACCCGGAGCTGTACACCCTGAACATCCGCTCGCAGCCGCCGTACGGCAGCCTGGGCGGCAACTGGACCGTCACCTCGAACGAGCAGCTGCGCCGCTTCGCCGGCGGAGGCCGTCTGGACCTGCCGGCGCTGGGGACCCCTCAGGACCTGCTGGCCTCCTGAGAGCCTCAGCGCCTCTGCAGCAGCACGGCGGTCTCGCTGTGGCCGGTGTGCGGGAACATGTCCAGCACCCGAGCCTCCACGGGCCGCCACGACGGCATGGCCGCCAGGTCGCGGGCCAGGCTGCGGGCATTGCAGCTGGAGTAGATGAGCCGCTGGACCCGCGATCCCTCCAGCCGCCCGGCCAGCTGCGCCCCCAGCCCGCGCCGCGGCGGATTCACGACCACCAGAGGCACCTCGCCCTCGAGGGAGCGCTCCACGGCGGTGGCGTCGCCGGCTGTGAAGGTCACCGCGCCCGGGCCCGAGGACGGCAGCCCCATCTCGGCGGCCGCCTGCCGCGCGGCCTCGACCGCTTCGGCGGAGATCTCCACGCCGCGCACCCTCCGGCCCGGAGCCGCCAGATGCAGCGCGAAGCCGCCGACCCCGCAGTACAGGTCCACGACCTCCGCGGGCTCGAGCTCGCGCGTCCACAGAACGGCCTGGCGGTAGAGAGCGGCGGCCACCTCGGTGTTGGTCTGGAAGAACGAGCGCGGCCGCAGCCGCAGCGGGATGCCGTTGATCGGCATGCGCAGGCTGTCGCCGTCGGTGAGCACGTGCTCCACGGGGCCCTCGAGCACCGCCTGGTGCTCGGGCTGCAGGTTGGCGGTGACCACGCGCAGCCCCGGCAGGGCCTCGAGCAGCAGGTCCAGGTGCTCGCGGATGCGCCCGAGCATCTTCGCGGAGCGCAGGACGAAGCGCACCATCAGCTCGCCGTCGGGCGAGGCGGTCACCAGCAGGTGCTTGAGCTCGCCGCGGGCCTTGGGGACGTCGTAGGGCAACAGGCGCAGCTGGGTGCAGAACGCCGCCAGGATCGGCAGGGCCTGCCCGATCGGCTCGGGGTACAGAGGGCACTCGCGCAGGTCGATGCCGCGGCCCCAAGGATCCAGGATCCCCAGTGTGGGGCGCTGGACGGTGCCCGCCACGACCATCTTGGCCTTGTTGCGGAAGCCCGACTCCGCGCTGGCCACGGGCTCCAGCCACGTGAGCCCGCTGAGATCGACGCCTCCTTCGTCCAGCAGCGCGCGGACCCCGTCCTGCTTGGCCCTCAGCTGCTGCGCATAGGGTTGGTCTATCAGGGTGCAGGAATCGCACAGCCCTCGGTCGTGATAGTCGCAGCGCACGGCTCAGAACCCTATCGGCAACGCAGACCCCGCAAGGAGGCGACCATGGCGCACAAGCCCCGGCCCGCGCCCTCGCCTGCCGTCATGCGCGGCCGACGCGACCCCGCGCGGTCCGTCGAGCCCGTCGACTGGACCCCGGCCCCGACCCGCAGGGCCCAGCAGGCTCAGGCGGAGGCCGAGCAGCAGCGGCGCCTGCGGGAGGAGCAGCAGCGCCTGGCCCGGCAGCGCCACCAGATCGCCGCCAGGATCAGCGCCGGCCCCTCCGCCGCAGCCCCTCGGCCCCCCGCGGAGGCCCTCTACACCGTGGACTCCGGGGCCCCGGCCCCCACGGCCCGCGGCTCGCGGGTGCGCCTGTCCGAGGACCGGGTCCATGTGGTGGGCGCCTGGGAGGCCACGCTCGCGCAGCTGCAGGAGGCCGTCGATGCCCCCGACGACGTCTGGACGGTCGACCTGGGCCGCACGGACCACTTCCTGCGCGGCGAGCTGTGCGTCCAGGTGACCCGCGCCGAGGGCGTCGTGGTGGGGATCTTCCGCTCCGGCTGGGCCACGGCCCGGCGCCCCGAGCAGCCGCTGCCGGAGGAGCCGGGCTCGGCCCCGCGCGCGTCGGGCAAGCAGGGGACCCGCTACCCCACCACCCAGCGGGATCTGCTCGAGCGGCTGCGAGCGGCCGGCTTCAAGGTCACGACCTCCGGGCCCACGCACGGGAAGATCACCCACCCCGAGCACCCGGGACGCTTCCTGCCCTTCGCCTCCACGCCGTCGACCAGCAGGCACGGCCGTCACATGGTCACCGCGGTGCGCCGCGTCTTCGGGATCGACCTGCGCGATCGGCCCTGAACAGCCCCCCGCGCGCATGTCGATAAGATCGGGTGCGTGAAAGCCCTGCTCCTGGAGAACATCCACACCGAAGCCGAAGACATCCTGCGCCGCCACGGGGTCGAGGTCGAGACCCGGGCCGGCGCCCTGGACGAGGACGAGCTGATCGAGGCTCTGGAGGGAGTCGATCTGCTCGGCATCCGCTCCAAGACCCAGGTCACCCGCCGCGTGTTCGAGGCCAGACCCGACCTCATGGCGGTCGGAGCGTTCTGCATCGGCACGAACCAGATCGACCTGGAGGCCGCCTCGGACACCGCAACCCCGTGCTTCAACGCCCCGTACTCCAACACCCGCTCGGTCGTGGAGCTGGCGATCAGCGAGATCATCGCCCTGGCCCGCCACCTCACCGACAAGAACCGGGACATGCACGCCGGGCTGTGGAACAAGTCCGCCAAGGGAGCCCATGAGGTCCGCGGCCGCACCCTGGGCCTGATCGGCTACGGCAACATCGGCAAGCAGCTCTCGGTGCTCGCCGAGGCGATCGGCATGCACGTCTACTTCTACGACGTCCGCGACGAGCTGCCCATGGGCAACGCCCGCAAGTGCGCCACCCTGGACGAGCTCTTCGAGAAGGCCGAGTGCATCTCCGTGCACGTCGACGGCCGCGGCTCCAACAAGGAGCTCATCGGCCGCGCCGAGTTCGAGAAGATGCGCCCGCGCACCCTGTTCCTGAACCTCTCGCGCGGCCACGTGGTCGACATCGACGCCCTGCACGACGCCCTGGCCTCCGGGCACATCGCCGGGGCCGGGATCGACGTCTACCCGGAGGAGCCCAAGGCCGCCGGCGAGGCCTTCGAGTCCCCGCTGCAGGGCCTGCCCAACGTGATCCTCACGCCGCATGTGGGCGGTTCGACCGCCGAGGCGCAGGAGAACATCGGGCAGTTCGTGGCCGGCAAGCTGCTGGACTACACCGAGAACGGCTCGACTGAGCTGTCGGTGAACTTCCCTGAGGTCACGCTGACCCCGATCAAGACCGGAGTGCGCCTGCTGCACGTCCACGAGAACGTCCCGGGCGTCCTGTCCGCGGTGAACAGCGTCTTCTCGCAGCAGCAGGTGAATGTTGACCGCCAGGCCCTGGTCACCCAGGGGGCGACCGGCTACCTGGTCACCGACTGCTCCTCCGGGGTCACCCGGGAGGTCATCGACGAGATCCTGGGGCTCGAGGCCACCAAGCGCCTGGCCACGATCCAGGCCGACTGACCGGCAGCGTCCCGCACCGAGGCTCCCAGCGCCGCTCGCACCCTGCGATCCAGCAACCCGAGTGCGCGCTGGGAGCCTCCTGCAGATAGGCTGAGGTGCCACCCGTCACACCTGCGATGCGGAGGCCTCCATGCCGAACTTGCCCTGGTCCGCTCCCGGACCGAACGACGACGCCCACCCGGATCATCCCCGCGGAGGCTCCACGCCCGTGGGGCACAAGGTCCCCGGCGATCACCTGATCGGCCAGGAGGCCGATCCGCGGCGCAACGAAGAGATCGATCAGCTCTCCCCGGGTCAGCGCGAGCCCGCCAAGCCCACCCGCACGGTGCAGATCCAGTGGCTCGGCCTGGCCGTCGGCCTGGTCCTGGGAATCCTGGTCTACCTGGTCATGCCCGGCGACGTCCCCCAGGAGGCGCGCCTGACCGCCGCCACGGCTGTGCTCATGGCCGTGTGGTGGATGACCGAGGCGCTGCCCATCCCCGCAACGGCTCTGGTCCCGCTGATCGTCTTCCCCACCCTGGGCTCCACGCCCCTGGACGACGTCGGCGCCTCCTACGGCAACAACGTCATCTTCCTGTTCATGGGCGGCTTCCTGCTGGCGCTGGCCATGCAGCGCTGGAACCTGCACCGGCGCATGGCCCTGCTCACGGTCCGGCTGATCGGCACCAGGCCCCCGCAGATGATCGCGGGATTCATGATCGCCACGGGCTTTCTGTCCATGTGGGTCTCGAACACCGCCACCGCGGTCATGATGCTGCCCATCGGCATCTCGGTGCTGCTGCTGGTCAACAAGACATCGGATGCCCTCGACGACCCCGTCGACGCCGATGAGGACGCGGCTGCGACCCCCGTGAAGTCCAACTTCGGCACGGCCCTGATGCTCGGCATCGCCTACGCCGCCTCGATCGGCTCCCTCGGCACGATCATCGGCACCCCGCCCAACACCCTGCTGGTGGGTTACATGGCCTCCGAGCACGACGTCCAGATCGGCTTCGGGCAGTGGATGATCGTGGGCGTCCCGCTGGCCGTCGTCCTGATGGCCGCGTGCTGGTTCCTGCTGACCAAGGTCCTGTTCAAGCCCGAGATCGACGAGATCCCCGGCGGCCGGAAGCTGATCGACGACGAGCTGGCCAAGCTCGGCACCACCTCCGCCGGGGAGAGGCGCGTGCTGGTGATCTTCGTGCTGGCGGCACTGGCCTGGGTCTTCGTCCCGCTCGTCACGGACTGGGTCGGAGCGGACAGCCCGCCGATCACCGATGCGGGCATCGCCATTGCGGTGGGCGTGCTGCTCTTCCTGCTGCCGGCGGGTGCTGCGCGCGGCGTGCGGCTGCTCGACTGGGACTCCGCGCTCAGGCTCCCCTGGGGCGTCCTGCTGCTGTTCGGCGGAGGCCTGGCCCTGTCGGCGCAGTTCTCGTCGTCGGGCCTGACCGAGTGGATCGGCGAGGTCGCTTCCGGGCTCGGCGGGCTTCCTGTCGTGCTGCTCGTGGTCCTGTTCGCGGCGGGGATCCTGTTCCTGACGGAGCTGACCTCCAACACCGCGACCGCAGCGACCTTCCTGCCCGTGGCCGGCGGCATCGCCATGGGCATGGGCATGGATCCGCTGCTGCTGGCCATCCCGGTGGCCCTGGCTGCGACCTGCGCCTTCATGCTCCCGGTGGCCACCCCGCCCAATGCGATCGCCTACGGCTCGGGCTACGTCTCGATCCCGCAGATGATCAAGGGCGGCATCTGGCTGAACCTCTTCGGCCTGGTGCTCATCACCGCGGTGACCATGACGCTGGCCGTCTGGGTCTTCGGGATCGCCTTCTGATCCCTGACCTGCACGAGGAAGCCCGTCCCCGCCATCACGGCGGGGGCGGCCTTCGTCGTGCGCAGGGTCCCGATCAGCGGTCGACGCCGATGACGTCGCCGCTGCTCGCGTCCACGTCCACGTCGATCTCGTCGTCGAACTCGACCTGCCAGGCGATCGAGCCGTCGTCCTCGTCCAGCGAGACCTCGGTGATGGTGCCGTCCTGGTCGGCGGAGGCCGCCTCGATGGCATCGGCCATGGACACCTCGACCGAGGCGGGATCCACGTCCTGATCCTCCTGCTCGGTCTCGGTGACCTCGGTGGACAGGTCCTCGCTGACGCGGACCTCCTGCTCGTCGGAGCCCTCGACCACGGTGACCTTCCAGCCGGCGGCGCCCTTCTCCTCGATGGTCACGGCCGTGGAGCCGTCGAGCGTGCCCTCGGCCGCGCCCAGGATCTCGTCGAGCTGCGCGGAGTCCGCGGGGACGCCCGAGCCGGCGGCGACGCCGCCGGCGGCGGAGGAGCCCTCCGAGGCGCCCGCCGACGCGTCATCGGAGGCGTCGTCCGAGGCATCGTCGGACGCGTCATCAGAAGCCTCCTCAGAGGCGCCGTCGGACGCGTCGTTCGAGGCCTCATCGGAGGCGTCGTCGGATGCCTCCTCCGAGGCATCGTCCGAGCTCTGCTCGCTGGCATCGTCGGAGGCGTCCGTCGAGGCGTCGTCGCTGGTCTCCTGGGACTGCGACTGCGAGGAATCGGCCCCGTCATCCGAGTCGACGTCGTCGGCGGCGCTGCAGCCGGCGAGCAGGAGGGCGCTCAGCCCGAGCACCGGCAGCGCCAGGCTCAGCGAGCGGCTGCGCCGACGGCGACCGACGCCGACCGCCGATGCCATGACATCGTCGGGCAGGGAAGCATTCACGCGCTGATCAGCATTCTTGGTATCCATGGCCCCACCTTGGCCCAGTCGACGGGCGAGCTCAAGGGCCAGGGCATCGGCTTGCCGCCGCCGTCTCAGCTGGCACTCATCTGCACTCCACCGGGCACTCATCCTCCTGTGACTGAATCTGCATCCCGGCAGTCCTCGGTGCGTCTCCGTCAGCACCATCTACTATCTTGAGACCATGCTCGCACCCTGTCGGGCTGGACCGCCCTGCATCACCCGAGCCCCGTGGAAGGAGGCGCATGGGATTCCTCGACAACCTAGAACGCGGCATCGAGAAGGCCGTGCGCACCGCGTTCTCCACGGGATCGCGGCGACGCATCGAAGCAGTGGAGATCGCCAGCGCGCTGCGTCGCGAGCTCGACGAGCACTCGTTCACGATCTCGGCGGGGCGCACCATGGCGCCCAACGACTTCATCGTCGAGTTCTCGGACGAGGACTTCCCCCGCGCCCAGGAATGGGGCACCCCGCTGGCGGAGGAGCTGTGCGAGGTCGTCATCAAGCACGCCCGCTCGCAGGCCTACACGCTGCAGGGTTCCGTCCGCGTCTCGTTCACCCGCAATCCGGAGATCGAGCGCGGCAGCTTCGAGATCATCTCCTCGGCCCGCCGCACGAGCACCGAGGACGCCGCCCCGAGCCCGTCAGCCGCTCGTGAGGCTCCTCGTCCCGCACGGCCCGCCGGGACTCCGCACCGCACGCCTGAGAACTGGGTGCCGGTGCTGGACATCGACGGCCAGCGCCTGAGCGTGGAGGCCGACTCGATCATCCTGGGCCGCTCCTCCGGCGCGGACATCACCGTCGAAGACACCGGGGTCTCACGCCAGCATCTGGAGATCCGCCGCGAGGGGGAGCACTGGCTCGCCGTGGACCTCGGCTCGACCAACGGCTCCTTGGTGGACGGCCAGCGCCTGCGCGGACGCACCGAGCTCGTCAACGGCGCGGTCATCGAGATGGGCCGCACCCGCATCGTCTTCCGGCTCGTCGCCCCCAGGAGGAATCGGAAGAATGTCTGAGCTGACCGTCACGCTGCTGCGCTTCGGGTTCCTGGCACTGCTGTGGGTCATGATCCTGGCCGTGGTCCTCACGCAGGGCCGCGACCTCTCCGTGGACCGGCGCCGCCGCAGGTCCTCCGCGCGCAGCGGGCAGCAGCGGCGCGGCGCCGCCCCAGCACCCGCTGCGGCCGGGCCTGCGCCCCGTCATCTCCCCAGCACCCTCGTGGTCCTCCAGGGCCCCACCGGCGGGCGGGCGCACCAGCTCGGCAGCGCCCCCGTGACCATGGGCCGCTCCTCCGAGTGCGACATCCCCCTGGAGGACGACTACGCCTCCGGCCGCCACGCCCGCCTGTTCCCGCAGGGCTCGCGCTGGTTCCTGGAGGATCTGGGCTCGACCAACGGCACCTACATCGACGAGCAGCGCCTGACCCGCGCCGTCCCCGTCGACGCCGGCCGCCCCTTCCGCGTGGGCAAGTCCGTGCTGGAACTGAGGGCCTGACCCATGGCCCTCGCCTTCCGCTTCGCCGCCCGCTCGGATGTGGGCAGGATCCGCTCCAAGAACGACGACTCCGCCTACGCGGGTCGTCATCTCGCCGTCGTCGCCGACGGCATGGGCGGGCACGTCGGCGGTGACGTCGCCTCGGCATCGGCCGTGATCGACCTGACGCATCTGGACCGCGGCGGCTTCGGCGGCCACGCCGTGACCGAGCTCGCCGACGAGATCCAGAACGCCAACCAGAACCTCGCGGAGCTGGTGCGCCAGCAGCCGCGCCTGGCCGGCATGGGCACCACCGTGACCTCGCTGCTCATCGACGGCGATCAGATCGCCCTGTGCCACATCGGCGATTCCCGCGCCTACCGCCTGCGCGGCGACGCCTTCGAGCAGATCACCACCGACCACACCTTCGTGCAGCGCCTCATCGAGGAAGGCCGCCTGCGCCCGGAGGAGGCCGAGACCCACCCGCATCGCAACGTCCTGATGCGCGTCCTCGGCGATGTCGACGCCTCGCCGGAGCTCGAGGCCGAGGTCTACGACGCCGTCGTCGGCGAGCGCTGGCTGCTGTGCTCCGACGGGCTCAACGCGGTCATGAAGCCCGCGGCGATCGAGTCGCTGCTGCGCTCGGACGCCGAGCTCGACGAGATCGCCCAGACCCTGGTGCGCGCAACCCTCAAGCGCGGCGCCCCGGACAACGTCACGGTGGTCGTGCTCGAGGTCGTCGACGCCGCCGACCTCGAGTCCGCTGACACCGACCTGACCGGCGCGCTGCCGGATCCGGACGAGGCCCTGACCTCCGATCAGCTCACCGAACGGGCCCGCGCCTCCGCTCCCGCGCAGGAGCCCGAGGCCGTCACGGCGCCGGCACCGTGGGCTGCGTCCGCACAGAAGCAGCCCCAGGAGCCGCAGGACACCAGCGCGGCCGAGCTGCGCCGCGGTCTCGACGAGTTGCCGCATGTCCTGGTGGGTGCAGCGGCCAACGCCACGCAGACCGGCCGCATCCCCACCGTGAGCGGCTCCGCGGCCGCACGTCGTGCGACCCTCGTGCGGACCTCCGCCGCGGACTCCCTCACGGACATCTCCGAGGTCGACTCCGCCCTGCAGACCCGCAGCTCGCACCGGCGCGGCCGGATCATCGGCAGCGTCGTGGCGATCCTCGTGGTCGCCGCGCTCGTCGTTGCCGGGGCGCTGGCCTATGCATGGACCCGGGGGCAGTACTTCGTCGGCTCCGACGGCGACAACGTCGCGATCTACCAGGGGGTGGACCAGAGCCTCGGGCCCATCCAGCTCTCCGAGGTCCAGCAGTCCACGGACCTGGCGGTCGACGACCTCCCCGGCTACGCCCGCTCGCGAGTCGAGGACACGATCGCCGCCGATGACCTCGGCCACGCCGAGAGCATCGTGCTCGGGCTGCGCTCGGACGCCGCGCGCTCCGACCGCGAGCGCCAGGAGGCCGAGGACGAGGCGCAGGACTCGGCCAGCCGCGAGCCCTCGCCCGGCTCCACCGGCACCGTGAACTACCCCGAGTCCTCCAGAAGCGCCGATGAGGGAGGGGAGGGCTGATGTCGACCCAGGCCGCCGCCCCCGCACTCGGCACCGCCTCGCGGGAGCCGATCCAGCGCCGCAGGCGCGTGACCGAGCTCGTGCTGCTGCTGCTCGCGCTCGCCCTGGCCGTCGGGGCCAACTTCCTCGTGGACCCTGAGCGCTTCGCCGAGGACAGCGGGCATGTGCTGCGCACCGCGATTGTGCTGGGCGGCGGCTCCCTGCTCGTGCATGTCATCCTGTGGATCCGCGCCCCGTACGCGGATCCGTACATCCTGCCGATCGTCGTGACCCTCAACGGCCTCGGCCTGGCGATGATCCACCGGATCGACCTGCTGATGGACTCGGACGCCGCAGGCAGCCAGCTGCTGTGGACGGGCGTGGGCGTGGCCGCCGCTGCCGCGGTGCTCCTGCTGCTCAGGGACCACCGGGCGCTTCGCAAGGTGACCTACATCTCGCTGGTGGCCTCCGCCCTGCTGCTGATTCTGCCGCTGCTGCCCGGGCTCGGCACCGAGATCAACGGAGCACGGATCTGGATCTCCATCGGCGGGCGGACCTTCCAGCCCGGCGAGATCGCCAAGATCACCCTGGCGATGTTCTTCGCGGGCTACCTGTCCACGAACCGCGACGTCATCCTGCTGGCCGGGCCCAAGATCGGTCCCCTGCATCTGCCGCGCTTCCGGGATCTCGCGCCCCTGTTCGCCGCGTGGCTCGTGGCCATCGGGGTGCTCGTGCTGCAGCGCGACCTCGGCACCGCGATCCTGTTCTTCGGCCTGTTCGTGGCCATGCTCTACCTCGCCACCGGCCGCCTGAGCTGGATCATCCTGGGGCTGATCTTCGTGGCCGCCGGAGGCTTCGTGGCCTCTCAGACCTTCGGCCACGTCGCGGCCCGTCTCGACTCCTGGATCCACGCCTTCGATCCGGAGATCTACGACGCCCCCGTCGGCGGCTCGCGCCAGATCGTGCAGGGCCTGTTCGGCCTGGCCTCCGGCGGGCTGTTCGGCCAGGGCTGGGGCCAGGGCCGTCCCGATCTGGTCTCCTATGCCAATTCGGACATGATCATCACGGCCTTCGGCGAGGAGCTCGGGCTCATCGGCGTGTCCGCGATCCTCATCCTGTTCTTCCTGCTGGCCTCGCGCGGCTACCGGGCCTCGCTGGGCACCCCGGACACGTTCGGCAAGCTGCTCGCCGCCGGCCTGGCCTCGATCATGGTCATCCAGCTGTTCGTCGTCGTCGGCGGCGTGACCCGCGTGATCCCCCTGACGGGCCTGACCACGCCGTTCATGTCGGCAGGCGGCTCCTCGATGCTCTCGAACTGGATCATCGTGGCGCTGCTGCTCGCGATCTCGCATTCCGCTCGCCGCCCGATCGTGTACGGCCCGGCCAGCGACGAGGAGATCGCCGAGTTCGAGGCCCACGAGCAGGAGGAGGCCGAGCGGGCCAAGGCGGAGGAGGCCGCTCGTCTCGAGCGCGCCGAGCGCCGTCGCGCGCGTCGCGAGGAGCGCTCCGACGACGATCCCGAGGAGGAGGCCCCCGCAGGCTCGGCCGCTCGGCGAGCTTCGGGCCTGCCCGGGACGCAGAGCCGAGGCGGCTCCGGCCGAGCTCGCGAGCTGGCTCCCGAGGCCGGCTCCGAGGAGACCGAGGTCGTCCCGCTGGCCCGCAGCTCCCGGTCCGCAGCAGCTGATGCGGACGACGAGCCCACCGAGATCGGCACCCCCGACCCGGCCGCAGACCTGCGGCCCCGCCGCTCCGGCGGGTCAGCCCAGCGCCAGAGCCCGCAGGACAGCAGAGGAGGCAGGCCGTGAACCGCTCGATCCGTCACGTGTGGATGGCAGCCGTCGCCATGTTCGCGGTGCTGCTGCTGGCCCTGACGTCCATCATGTTCTTCCAGCAGCGCTCGCTCGCAGCCGACCCCTGGAACACCCGCACCCTGTACGAGCAGTTCGGCAGGGACCGCGGCTCGATCCTGGCAGGCGGCGAGGAGATCGCCCGCTCGGTGCCCACCGAGGGCGACTACGCCTTCGCCCGGGAGTACCCGCAGGGCGATCTCTACTCCGAGGTCACCGGGTACTTCTCCCCCGTCTACGGCGCCACGGCGCTCGAGCAGGAGATGGGCGATGAGCTCTCCGGCTCCTCGGACGACCAGTTCTACAACCGGGTGATGTCCACGCTGTCCGGCGAGCAGCAGACGGGCGCCTCGGTCGAGACCACGCTGGATCCCGAGCTGCAGCAGATCGCCCACGATTCGCTCCAGGGCCGCCAGGGCGCCATCGTGGCGATCGAGCCTGACACCGGCCGGATCCTGGCCATGGCATCCTCGCCGGGGTTCGACCCCAACAAGATGTCCTCGCACGACACCGAGTCCGTGATGGCCGCCTCGGAGGCCTACAGCAGCGATCCGGCCCAGCCTCTGGTCAATCGCACGATCGGCGGCGATCTCTACGCCCCGGCCTCCACGTTCAAGCTGATCGACACCGTCGCGGCCCTGGAGTCCGGCGAGTACACGACCGACACCGAGATCCCGAACCCCCAGGAGCTCGAGCTGCCCGGCACGAGCATCACCCTGCCGAACTACCGCGGCGGCCCGTGCGATGCTCGCGACGTGGCCGACCTGCAGTTCGCCCTCGAGAACTCCTGCAACGTGCCGTTCGCCCAGGTCGCCATGGACCTCGGCGAGGACCGGATCGCCCAGACCGCGGAGAACTTCGGCTACGGCCAGGGCCTCGACATCCCCATGTCCGTGACGCCGTCCAGCTTCCCGGAGGGCATGACCGACGCCGAGCTCGCCATGGCCTCGATCGGGCAGTACGACGTCCGCTCAACCCCCATGCAGGTCGCCATGATCTCGGCGGCCCTCGGCAACGACGGCGTCCTGATGAAGCCCCAGCTCGTGGACCAGGTCCGCTCCTCGGACCTGTCGGTGATCCAGGACTTCGAGCCCGAAGAGCTGAACCAGGCGACCTCTGCGGATGTCGCTGACACCCTGGAGGATCTGATGGTCTCCGACGTGGACAATGGAATCGCCCGCGGCGCCGCGGTGCCCGGCCACTCGGTGGCGGGCAAGACCGGCACCGCGGAGATCGGCTCCGAGACGGGCCTCACGGACTCCTGGTTCACCGGCTTCGCGCCCGCGGATGATCCGGAGATCGCGATCGCCGTCGTGTTCGAGGACGTGGACACCACCACGGCCTCCACGCTGACGTCCCCCACTGCACAGCGCATGTTCGAGGAGGTGCTCACCCGATGAGGCCCTCCAAGAAGACTGTCCTCGGCGGCCGGTACGCCCTGACCGATCGGATCGCGATCGGCGGCATGGGCGAGGTGTGGAAGGCGAAGGACCAGGTCCTGGGCCGCACCGTCGCGGTGAAGATCCTCAAGGATGAGTACAACGGCGACCCGAGCTTCCTCCAGCGCTTCCGCGCCGAGGCTCGGCATACCGCGCTGCTCAATCACCCGGGTGTGGCCAACGTCTACGACTACGGCGAGGACGACGGCTCCGCCTACCTCGTCATGGAGCTGGTCCCGGGTGAGCCGCTGTCGAACCTGATCGACCGCGATCGCCGCCTGCCCGTGGACGATGTCCTGAACTACATCGGGCAGACGGCCCGGGCGCTGGCCGCCGCGCACGCGCAGGGTCTCGTGCACCGCGACGTCAAGCCCGGCAACCTGATGATCACGCCGGAGAAGCGCGTGAAGGTCACCGACTTCGGGATCGCCCGTGTGGCCGATCAGGTCCCGCTGACGGCCACGGGCCAGGTCATGGGCACCGCCCAGTACCTGGCTCCCGAGCAGGCCACCGGTCAGACCGCCACCGGCTCCTCGGACATCTACTCGCTGGGCATCATCGGCTACGAGTGCCTGGCCGGAAAGCGCCCGTTCACCGGCGATTCGCAGATCGCGATCGCCCTGGCGCAGGTCAACGACCCGCCCCCGCCGCTGCCCGAGGATGTCCCGCCGGGGCCGCGCGCGCTGATCATGTCCATGCTCGCCAAGGACCCGGCGGACCGCCCGTCCACGGCCGGTGCGGTGGCCAGCGCGGTGGACGCGATCCGACGAGACGACCTCGAGGCCGCCGTCGTGGCCGTTCCGGGCATGCGCCCCTTCCTGAACGGAGAGGTCTCCGGCCCCACAGGAGCCGACGCCAGGCCCGCGAGCTCCGCCGCTTCGGGCGAGCGCGCCCAGGAGGATTCCGCCGACGATTCCACCGCGGCCTTCGACACCGTCGACCCCGTGACCCCCGCGCCCTCGGGCCCCGATCGCACGGGCAACCCGGCGGCCCCGCGCAGCTCCTCGAGCGGCGGCTCCGGGTCCTCGAAGGCCGAAGGCGGCGGCTCGAGGACCGCGCCCATGCTCATCGGCGCCGTCATCGTCCTGACTCTCGTGGTGATCGGGCTGGCCGTCATGCTCGTCCTGGGCAGCGGGGGCGACGACTCGAGGACCCCGGAGGGGACCGTCTCGACCGCCGGCGCCTCGAGCGGGGCCGGGGGCGGGAGCGTCGAGGTCGTCGCCCAGGACCTGATCGGGCTGGACGTCGACGACGTCGTGGCCGATCTGACGAGCCGGGGGCTGAACGTGGAGCAGGTCGGCCAGGCCAGCAGCAGCCGCCCCGAGGGCGAGGTGCTCGCCGTCTCGCCGGCCGGCACCCTGAACCCCGGGGACACCGTGACCGTGACGCACTCGAGCGGCCCGGAGATGGCCACCCTGCCCGATGACCTGACCGGTCGCCCGGCGCAGGACGCCGCCGATGACATCACTGCCCTGGGCGTGAACGTGGACATCTACTACGAGGAGTCCGACGCGCAGGACGACGGCGACGTCGTCAGCTCGGACCCCGCCGAGGGCCAGGAGGTCGAGGTCGGCTCCTCGGTCGCCCTGACCGTCGCGGGCAGCGCCGATGACCAGACCTCCGCGGCATCCGCCGAGACCTCCCAGACCCGTGCCGCGTCGGAGCAGGGCCCCAGCCCCGACGCGCTCGACACCGAACAGAACGCAGCAGTTTCGGCCGACGCCTCCCCCGGCGCCGAGCAGTCCCTGCCCGTGGAAGGCTGATCATGGAGCAGTCCCCCATTCCCGAGCTGATCAACAACCGCTACGAGGTCAAGGAGACCATCGGACGCGGCGGCATGGCGACCGTCTACAAGGCCTCCGACCGGAGGCTCGGGCGCGACGTGGCCATCAAGGTGCTCAAGCCCGATCTCGCCCGCGACGACTCCTTCCAGGAGCGGTTCCAGCGGGAGGCGCAGGCGGTCGCCGGGCTGAACCACCACACGATCACCTCGGTGTACGACACCGGCGAGATCCCGCCGGACGTCCCCTCGGACGTCGCCTGCCCGTACATCGTCATGGAGTACGTGCCGGGCCAGACGCTTCGACAGCTGATCCGCGAGGATCGGCTCAGCACCGAGGACGCCGTGAATGCCATGGAGGGCATACTCGATGCCCTGGCCTACAGCCACCGCTCGGGCATCGTCCACCGCGATATCAAGCCCGCGAACGTGATCATCACCCCGGACGACCGGGTCAAGGTCATGGACTTCGGCATCGCCCGCGCCGTCGAGGACACCCAAGCCGCGCTCACCCAGACCCAGGCCGTGCTGGGCACCGCCCAGTACCTCTCCCCGGAGCAGGCTCGCGGCGAGAACGTCGATGCCCGCTCCGATCTCTACTCCGCGGCCTGCGTGTTCTTCGAGATGCTCACCGGCCGGGCGCCGTTCGTGGGCGAGGCCTCGGTGGACATCGCGGCCCAGCACGTCCGCGACGCCCCTCCCCAGCCCTCGAGCCTGGCGCCTCAGCTGCACCCGCAGTTCGACACGTTCATGCTCCAGGCGCTGGCCAAGCCGCGCGACTCCCGCTTCCAGTCCGCCGAGGAGATGCGCCGCGCCGTCGTCGAGCTGCGCGAGCCCGCACGGATCGACGCCACGACCATGACCCGTCCGATCGCCGCGACCGGAGCCGCCGCCGACGGCGCCGGTGAGCCTGCAGACGGTCCGCACACGGCCGTCACCCCGGCCGCAGCGGCCGGTCTCGGCGCGGCGGGCGGCGCTGCAGCCGCTGCGGCAGCGGCCGGCGGCTCCTCCCAGGGTCAGGCTGGGCAGGCAGCCCCCGTCTTCACGATCACGCCGTCCGCCGATGACCCGAGCACCGCCTCCGCGGCGGGCGGCGGCGGGTCGGGCTTCGATCCGGATGCCCCGCGCGGCGGTCGCACCCCAGCCTCGGACCGGGACCGCAAGCGCCGCAGCCCCCTGGTCTGGCTGATCCCCTTGCTCCTGCTGCTGGCGGCCGCGGCCGTCGCCGCGTTCCTGTGGCTCAACCGCGGCCCGGATCAGGTCGACGTCCCGGATGTCGTGGGACTCGAGGCCGATGACGCGCAGAACCAGCTCGAGGACGCCGGATTCGTGGTTGACACCGAGGAGGAGCTCAGCTCCGACGTCGAGCGCGACCACGTGATCTCCGTCGATCCCGGCGAGGGCACGGAGGTGGACGAGGGCTCCTCGGTCACGATCACCGTGTCCCAGGGCAGCGAGGCCGTGACGGTCCCCTCGGATCTCGAGGGCCAGTCGGAGAGCTACGCCCGCGAGATGATCTCCGCCGCCGGCCTCGAGGCCGCCGAGGAGACGCAGACCCGCAACTCCCCGACCGTCCCCGCGGACATGGTCGTGGCCACCGATCCGGAGGGAGGCTCGGAGGTCCCCCGCGACTCGTCCGTGGGACTCATCCTCTCCACCGGTCGCGTCACCGTCCCGGACGTCCTGGGCATGACGCAGTCCGAGGCCGCGGATCGGCTCGGCGCCGATGACACCCAGCTCGGCACCTCGGTGGCCGAGGAGCGGACCTCGGAGTATGCGGCCGGCACCGTCATCCGGCAGTCGGTGGAGGGCGGCCAGGACGTTACGCAGGGCAGCACCATCACGATCACCGTGGCGGTCGCACCCCCGGCTCCGCAGCCCACCACCCCTGAGGACGACGGCAGCGACGAGCCCACCTCGGAGCCGACCTCCGAGGAGCCCACGGAGGAGCCGACTCAGGAGCCCACGGAGGACGCCACCGAAGAGCCGACCGAGGAGCCCACGGAGGAGCCGACTCAGGAGCCCAGCTCCCCCGCTCCGACGGCGGACCGGCCCAGCAGCTCGAGCAGCTCCGGTTCGGGCGGCTCCTCCGCTTCGGGCGGTTCGTCCGGCTCCGGGGGCTCCTCCGGCTCCGGCGGCTCCAGCCGCGGCTCCGGCTCCGCTTCCAGCGGCTCGGCGGAGGACTCCGCAGCCCGTGCCGAGGAGGCCGGCAGCGCCGCCTCGAGCCCCTCGGAAGCCTGAGCGCAGACAGCGAAGCGGCCGCGGTCAGATCTGACCGGGGCCGCTTCGCTGTCTGCGCCGTCCGAGTCCGCGCTCAGCGCGCCAGCAGCGGGGAGAGATCCGCCGCCTTCTCGGCGGCGCCGGAGAGGCCGCACATCTCGAGCCAGTTGCCGAGCATGAGATGCCCGCCCTCGGTGAGCACGGACTCCGGATGGAACTGCACTCCATGGATGGGGGCACTGCGGTGAGACAGGCCCATGATGTGCCCGTCCTCGGTCCAGGCGGTGACCCGCAGGACCTCGGGGACGTCCTGCGCGGAGACCGACAGCGAGTGGTAGCGGGTCGCGATGAAGGGCGACGGGACGCCTGCGAAGATGCCGTCGTCCTCGTGGCTGACCTCGGAGGTCTTGCCGTGCATGAGCTGCTCCGAGTGCCCGACGGTCCCGCCGAAGACCTGGCCGAGCGACTGGTGTCCCAGGCACACCCCGAACAGGGGCTGGCCGGTGCGCTCCGCGCGTCGGACCAGGGAGGCGCACACCCCGGCCTCCGCAGGGGTGCCGGGCCCGGGAGAGAGCAGGACGCCGTCGTGCTGATCCGCCAGCTGCGCGATCTCGGTCTCGCTGAGATCGTCGTTGCGCACCACGGTGGTCTGCGCCCCCAGCTGCTGGAGGTACCCCACGAGGGTGTAGACGAAGCTGTCGTAGTTGTCGACGACGAGGATTTTCACGGTCACGGCGACCTCCTGAGGGCTGCGGATGCTCTGGCGTCCAGGCTACTGCTGCGACGAGGACGAGGTGTCCATGGTGATCTCGCCCTGCAGCGGCGAGAACTCCTCCTGCACCCAGAGGAAGACGTACTGCATCAGCGCGAGCACCACCAGCGCGATCAGGAGGACGGTGAGCATCGCCTTGACCGCGAAGGGGCCGGCCAGGCGGCAGAAGATCCAGGCGTACATGAGCTCTCCTGTCTCATTGTCCGTCGGCGTCGCGCTGGACGACGTCGGCGATCTCGGGGGGCGGCCCTGCGGAGTTCGGGCGCCACGACTCCAGCTGCGCGTGGACGATGATGCGCTCGGTGTCCCCGAAGCGCGGATTGCAGCTGGTCAGCGTCATGCAGCCGCCGTCGGCCGGCTCACCGGGCTCGCCCGGAACGGGGGCGATCTCGTCGGTCTGGGTGGGCAGCACGATCAGCGTCTCGGAGTACAGGTACGTGTAGTAGCCGTCAGCGGTGCGCACGTGGATGCGCTCGCCCTCCGTGAGGGCGTCGATGTGATCCAGCACCGCGCCGTTGGTCTGCCGGTGCCCAGCCACCGCGAAATTGCCCTCGTCGCCAGGCATGGCCGTGCCCGGGTAGTGGCCCAGGCCGAAGGTGTCGAGCACCTCTGAGGTCGTCCCCTTGATCACCGGCCGCGAGTAGCCCTCGCCGATCACGGAGATCACGGCTGCGATGCTGGAGGCAGGTCGTCGAGCCGCATGCGGCTGCGCGACTGTGCTCACGATGTTCCCTCGGGGGACGTCGCTCGCCGCGGCGACCGGGGGGGTGCGGAAGTGGGGAGCATCCCAGACGCTGAGGAGGCGCACAGGCGGTGCTTCAGAGCGCTGCCGATAGTATGGGCGGGTTCTCGGCCTGGTCGAAATCCATGACGGGGCCGCTTCGCGGGGCGACCCGCTGCGGCCAGGGCCACCACAGCAGGAGGTTGCATCCGTGTCCCAGTCCAAGAAGCGTCGGTTCCGCTCGGGGTCCTCCGCGGCCTCGAAGGCTGCCGGCTCGACCTCGTCCACGGCCGCCGTGGACGAGGAGCTCACCCGCCTGGCCGTCGAGGCCCTGCCGGAGGCCCAGCGGCGACGCTGGGAGCGCGACCAACGCGCCGCGGCCGCTACTCGGGACGCCCGCATCAGCTCGGGCGAGGAGCCCGATGACGAGCGCGATGCCGAGGAGCTCGCCGAGGAGATCAAGGTCTCCTCGCGCGCCACCGCCCCGGACGCCGATCCGACTCCCGTCTGGTACCAGGTGATCATGTTCGGTCTGATCGTCATCGGTCTGGCCTGGCTCATCCTGTGGTATCTGCTCGACTTCAGCTACCCCATCCCGGGCATCGGGTACTGGAATGTCGGCATCGGCATCGGTCTGATGATGATCGGGCTGCTGATGACCACGAGGTGGCGTTGACCCCGCAGCAGCCGCCGCAGGGCGGCCCCGAAGACGACCGCGAGCCCGAGCCCCTCAAGGACGAGATCGCCAAGGAGGCCCGCAGCTCCTCCCGCGGCGCTGCGCTGTTCGAGGTCCGCGTGCGTCGCCTCGTCCTGCTGCTGGTCGTCGCGATCCCGCTGATCGGGTGGATCGCCTCCTCCCTGCGCTGAGCCGACCGCGCCCCTCGGGAGCTGCCGCAGACGACGAAGCGCCCGTCACCGGAGGGATCCGGTGACGGGCGCTTCGTCCTTGCGCGCTGCGCAGCCTGCGTCCGCCGGGAGGGGGGCAGACAGACGGCGCGGCGGGTCTCAGGCCTGGGGAGCGGTGAAGGCCACGTCCAGGTTGAGCACGACCTTGTCGGAGACCAGGACGCCGCCGGCCTCGATGGCCGCGTTCCAGGTCAGCCCGAAGTCCTTGCGGGAGATCGTGGTGGTGGCCTCGAAGCCGGCGCGGGTGGTCTCGAAGGCGTCCACGACCACGCCGTTGAACTCGGTGTCGAGCTCGACCGTGCGGGTCACGCCGTTGATCGTGAGCTCGCCGGTGATGGTGCCCTCCCCGCCGCCGAGCTGGATGCTCGTGGAGTGGAAGGTGATCTCCGGCTTGTTCTCGACGTCGAAGAAGTCGGCGGTGCGCAGGTGGGCGTCGCGGCTCTCGTCGCCGGTGTCGATCGAGGCGGTCTTGATGACGGCGTCGATGCTGGAGTCCTCGACCTGCTCGGCGACGACGAAATCTGCGGTGACATCGTGGAACGAGCCGCGGACCTTGGAGATGCCGGCGTGGCGGACCACGAAGCCGACCTCCGAGTGGGCGGGGTCGAAGGTCCAGGTGCCGGGGGTGAGGCGATCGAGAGTGCTCATGGGATTCCTCCTGTCAGCAACGGCTGTGCCGCTGCGCGTCGGTCCGCCGGTGCGGGCTTCCGCAACCAGCTGCTTGATATGTCACCCAACCTACGCGCACCTGGCGTGACATGTCAACCATCTGGAGCGGATTGAGCCCTGCTACTGCGGCGAGGCTCTCTGACCTGGGCAGATGCTCAGATCTGGTACTCGGCGACCGTGGACTCCGACAGGCTGTGGAACTGACGCTGGTGATAGACCAGCGGGGCCCCGGCAGGCTCGGACCCGAGGATCTCGAGCACGCCGCAGTTGAAGACCAGGGCCGGGCCGGCCTTGATGCGGGCCAGGGGCTCCACGCGCATCACGCGGCCGACGTCCGTGAGCAGCGGCTCCCCGGTCGGAAGCTGCCGCCAGTTCATGGCGTCGCCGAAGCGCGGCGCACCGTGGGTCGCGAAGGCACGGGCGATCGCGACGTTGGAGGCGTCCAGCAGATGTACGAGCAGCGTGTCCGCCTCGGCGACGAGGGCCGCGGAGCCGCGACGGGCCTGCAGCGAGAAGCCGATGATGGGCGGATCGGCGGAGACCGAGGACAGCGACGATGCGGTGAGTCCCACCGGGCCGTCGGGCCCCTCCGCCGTGATCACCGCCACGCCTGCCGGGTGACTGCCGAAGATCGCTCCGAATCCGCCCTTGAGGCTCGTGGTGTCCTCGAGCCGCGACGGGGGCACCACGAAGTCCGCGAGCTGCTCGGTGCGCTCCTCGGCCTCCCGCCCCTCCTCCACGGTGCTGACGCTGTCCTGCTGCGACATCTGACTCCTTACTCCTGCGATATGCCCCTGGCGTGGCCTCTTCGCAGACGACGGGCGCGATCCCGCTCGCTGCGCTCCCCGCGGCAGGAGCGCTGAGGCTCCCCGGATCAGCCCTGCTGACCCAGCATTCGTCTCAGACTTGCACAAGTGCGGGGCCCGGCGGTTCGCCTGCTTCACAAAGCACAACACGGGCCTGCCCTCCGAAGATTCCTCGGTGCATGGCAAGGCGCAGCGCAGGCCGCGCGCCGCCTCAGCTGTCCAGCCCGTGGAACCCTCTGCCCCAGTGGACCAGGGGACCGGCCTGGCCCTGACTGGTGGAGGCGCCCTGCTCACCGCCCCGCCCCATGGCCACGACTCGGCCGACGACGAGCATGTGCGTGGCGGCCGGGTGGATCTGCTGCGTCTCGAGCTCGAACCATGCCAGTGCCCCATCCAGCACGGCGGCGCCGCCCACGGGCGAGCGGCGGAAGCCCACCCCGTCCAGCAGACCGTCGACGGGGTTGCCCGGCGAGGCCAGCCAGGTCGCGGTCGGTTCCTGCTCCCGGCGGAGGACGCTCAGCGTCCAGGTGGGCGAGGACTCGACGGCTTCGCAGATCCGTGCCTCATCGAACAGGCTCACAGCCATGGTGGGCGGATCGTAGGAGATGTCGAGCCAGCCCGTGACGGTCACGGCGTGGTCCCGCCGCCGGTGCCGCGCAGCCACGACGGCCACGCCCGAAGCCAGCTCCTCGGCCAGCAGCCGGTAGCCGTCCGTGAACGCCTCGGTCCCGGGCTCGGCCCGGACGCTGTGCGGTGGGGTCTCGATCTCCATCTGCTGCTCCCTTGTCTGCCTCCGTCGATCGCCGGTCAGCGTCTATCGCCGCCGGTGGCATCGGCGGCCATCGCTCGCTTGCGCTGCACCTGAGGCCCGCGCCCCGGCTTTCCTGGCACGTTGGATCGGATCGTGATGTTCAGCCGACCGCCGTGACGCAACCCGAGCGCCGGGTCGCCCGTTCCCGGGCGGATGGCCGGCACCCCATGGAAGGCCCACCGCGACTGCCGCCCGAAGACGAAGAGGTCTCCGCTGCGCAGCACGATGTCCTGGTAGGGCCGGCCGCGGGATTCCGTATTGCCAAGGCGGAAGATGCACGAGTCCCCGAGGGAGAGGGACACGATCGGCTCCGGGCCCGCTTCATCAAGGTCCTGATGCTGTCCCATCCGCGCCGATGCGTCGTAGTAGTTCACGAGCGCGGTGGTCGGCTCGAACGACGAGGCCTCCGGAGCCTCTTCCCCGTACGCCGCAGCAACCCCACGACGACCGAGATGCCACAGCGCCTCGGGCAGCCGCTGTCCCACGGCGGCTTCATCGTCAGGGGTGCTGCCCTCCGCCGCGGCACGGCGGTCACCGGAGGCCGGCCGCGGGGACTTCGGCCCCCCAGCCGCCGCTCCCCTCTCGGGCGATGAGATCGTCGGGGCCCACGGCAGCTCCCAGGTGCGGCCCAGCACCGTGGACTGCACGGACATCACTCCGCCGGTGGAGGTCGTGTAGCGGCGCATGCGGTGATCGCCTCGCGACCACCCTCGGCACTGCGCCACGAGCTCGGCCTGCTCCTGCGTGCTGAGCCAGTCCGGGACATGAACGGCTCCGGGTGCGACCTCTCGAGCCTCCCGCGGCAGATCGAACAGCTCCGGACCTCCGGGGCCCCTGAGCCGACTCACCCTGCTCACCCGCTCCACCTCCCTGCCCGCGGACTCCTGGACGCGCCCCTCCGGACGCAGTCCACGGCCTGCCGCTCCGGCCCCAGACCGGTCTCGCTTCGATGTGCCCGAGGCTATCCGTGTCCACCGACAGCACAGCAGCCCCGCACTGGTCCTGCATAGGCTGGAGACAGGACCACAAGAAGCGCCGGCCCGTCGAGGACCGCACGCTCCAGCACCGACGCGCAAAGCCGCAGGAGGCCGCATCATGAGCTCACAGGAGCGCAGCATCGAGATCGACGACACCGTCATCGCCTTCACGGATCAGGGCAGCGGACCGGTCATCGTCCTGCTGCACGGGCACGCCTACGACCGTTCCATGTGGAACGCCCAGGTCCCCGCGCTCGTCGAGGCCGGCTGGCGGGTCATCGCACCGGACCTGCGCGGATTCGGCGACTCGGCGGTGACCGAGGGCATCGTCTCCACAGAGGAGTTCTCGAACGACCTGGCCCTGCTGCTGGATGAGCTGGGCGTGGAGACCGCCGTCGTGCTCGGATTCTCGATGGCCGGGCAGATCGCCATGCAGTTCGCCCACGACCACGCGGACCGTCTTCGCGGGCTGGTCATCTGCGACACCGTTCCGGAGGCGGAGGACCGCGCCGGACGACGACGCCGCAATGTGGGCGCCGACGCCATCCTCGCTGACGGCATGGACGCCTATGCCGAGAAGGTCCTGAGCGTGATGGTCTCGCCTCAGACCATCGAGCAGAAGCCGGAGACCGCCGAAGCCGTGCGAGCCATGATCGCCGCAGCCCCCGCCGAGGGCTCTGCGGCCTCCATGCGCGGGCGTGCGTCGCGTCAGGACTTCAGGCAGCTGCTGCCTGCGCTGCATCTCCAGAGCCTGGTGATCGTCGGAGAGGACGACGCCTTCGACAACGGGGCCGGCCAGCGCATGGCGGAGGCCCTCCCCCAGGGCCGCCTGGTGACCATCCCCGGTGCCGGGCATACTCCGCCCATGGAGACGCCTCAGGAGTTCACGGACGCCCTCGTGAGCTTCCTGAGCCAGCTCGACTGAGCTGAAGGATCCCCGACATCAGCTCGGCCAGCCGGTGCGGTCCCTGTCGGTGATCTCCCGGAGCACTCGCGCAGGGACGCCCGCGGCCACGCTGCGAGCCGGCTGGTCCGAGGTGACCACGCTGCCCGATCCGATGACCGCCCCGTCGCCGATGCTGACTCCTGGGTTGATGACCACGGAGCCGCCGATCCACACCTGATCCCCGATGCGCACGGGCCGTACCATGCAGGCACCGGCGGCGCGCTCATCGGGGTCCAGCGCATGGTTGGTGGTGAAGATGCTCGTCCTCGTCCCGATCCTCTCACCGCCCCTCCCCGCCCCGTTCGCCCCGTTACCTTTTCGGCGGCGCCTGGATCGTCCAGGATGAGCAGGTGCCGGCCAGCCGGTCCTCGGCATGATCGTTGCCCCCAGTCGTCCATGATCCGGGGGGTGTTGTCACCGAGGACCGGTCTGGTGATCACGGATCGCTGATAGAGGCGGGGTCCCCCTCACGAGGGTCTTTGTAACGTGGATGCCGAGCGTGATCACCACAGGGCTGGCCAGCACACCCATGGCCCGACCAGCCCAGGAGCAACCGCCATGACCACCCCAACCCCGGCCGTGTACATCGGCCTCGACGTCGGCAAATCCGACCACCACGCCGTCGCCCTCACCACCGCTGGCGAAAGGGTCTACGACAAGGCACTGCCCAACGACGAAACCCGGCTGCGGGCCATCCTCGACGACCTCGCCGCAGCCCACGGGCCCGTGCTGCTCGTGGTCGACCAGCCGGCCACGATCGGTGCCCTGCCCGTGGCCGTGGCGCAGTCCTGCGAAGACGTGGAAGTGGCCTACCTGCCCGGGCTGGCGATGCGCCGGATCGCAGACCTGCACCCGGGCTCGGCCAAGACCGATGCCCGTGATGCCGCGATCATCGCCGAAGCAGCACGCACCATGCCCCACACCCTGCGGGCTATCCGTGTGGATGATGAGCAGATCGCTGAGCTGGCCATGCTCGCTGGCGCCGATGATGATCTCGCCGCTCAGATCACCGCTTCCTCCAACCGGCTGCGCGGGCTGCTGACCCAGATCCACCCCGCCCTGGAGCGCGTGCTGGGACCGAGGATCACGCACCCGGCAGTAGCGGATCTGCTAGGCCGGTACCCGACCCCGGGCAAGCTCAAGACCGCCGGGCCCGGGCACGTGCGCGCCCGGCTGCGCAAGCACGCACCCCGACTGGCGAACACTCTGACGGAGGAGATCTTCGAAGCCCTGGCCCAGCAGACCGTCGTGGTCGCTGGCACCGAGGCCGCAGCCACCGTCGTGCCGATCCTGGCCGAGCAGCTCGCCGGGCTGCTCCAGCAGCGGGCCAGGCTGGCCACCCAGGTGGAGGCTGTCGTGGAGGCCCACCCTCTTCATCCGGTCCTGATCTCGATGCCCGGTATCGGGGTCAGGACCGCAGCACGGATTCTCACCGAAGTCGTGGGCAAGGACTTCGCCGATGCCGGGCACCTGGCCTCCTACGCCGGCATCGCCCCCGTCACCCGCCGCTCAGGGACCTCGATCCGCGGCGAGCACGCACCCCGCGGAGGCAACAAGCGCCTGAAGCGCGCCCTGTTCCTCTCGGCCTTCGCCTCACTGCACCACGGCCCCTCGAGGGCCTACTACGACCGAAAACGAGCCCAGGGCAAGCGCCACAACCAAGCGCTGATCGCCCTGGCGCGCCGCCGCACTGACGTGCTCTACGCGATGCTGCGGGATGGCACCCTGTACGAAGACCCGACCACGCCTCCGGCGTCGTCGTCAGTCGCTCTGGCGGCTTGACGAAAACCATAGAGGCACCCCCCTGCCACCGCGCGCGAGTGGATTCCCAGTTGCGTTGAGGGCCCCCATAGCGCAACCAAATATCCACTCGGCAAGGGTGTGGACGTCTCCCAGTACAGCAGGGGCAGCACATGTCGATACTTGCCTGCCGGGCAGTCCCTCAGCCCTCGCTAAGACTCAGGCTGGCTACTGCCCGGGGGGGCTCGAGTGGACGCCCATTTGCGTTGAGACCCCCAACAGCGCAATCAACTATCCACTCGGCGCGGGGAGGAAGAGCCCCGTAGGCCGAGTGGATCCCCAATTGCGCTGAGGACCCCGATAGCGCAATCAGGTATCCACTCGGCGGGCGGGGCGAGGCCTGTCTGGGCATGCGAAAAGAGGCCGACCGCGACTCGACCCATCCACACCCTCACGGTGAAGACAAGGAGTCAGCGATCAGCCTCTCTCCGTACAAATAATTGCGGCGGCGACCTACTCTCCCACACCCATCAGAGTGCAGTACCATCGGCGCTGTGAGCCTTAGCTTCCGGGTTCGGGATGGGACCGGGCGTTTCCCTCACGCTATAACCACCGCAAACCTGCCACCACCACACACCGCAGTGCGCGTGGAAACCTGTTCACGAACCTACCACCCACCACCACCAACCCCGCCAACGGGAACCAGATGGTTGTGGGACGGTGTTGTTCCAAAACCGTACAGTGGACGCGAAACACGCTGCTATTCACACCCCAAACGGGGCTGCAAGACATGTTGTGTGTGTGAAGATCATCGGCTTATTAGTACTGGTCAGCTCCACGAGTCGTCAGTCCTCGCTACCACATCCAGCCTATCAACCCAGTAGTCTCCTGGGAGCCTCACCCCCACAAAGGAGGAAGGAAATCTCATCTCGAAGCAAGCTTCCCGCTTAGATGCTTTCAGCGGTTATCTCTCCCGAACGTAGCCAATCAGCCATGCACCTGGCGGTACAACTGACATACCAGAGGTTCGTCCGTCCCGGTCCTCTCGTACTAAGGACAGACCTTCTCAAATTTCCAACGCGCGCAGCGGATAGGGACCGAACTGTCTCACGACGTTCTGAACCCAGCTCGCGTGCCGCTTTAATGGGCGAACAGCCCAACCCTTGGGACCAACTCCAGCCCCAGGATGCGACGAGCCGACATCGAGGTGCCAAACCATGCCGTCGATATGGACTCTTGGGCAAGATCAGCCTGTTATCCCCGAGGTACCTTTTATCCGTTGAGCGACGGCCATTCCACAATGTACCGCCGGATCACTAGTCCCGACTTTCGTCCCTGCTCGAGCCGTCACTCTCACAGTCAAGCTCCCTTGTGCACTTGCACTCAACACCTGATTGCCAACCAGGCTGAGGGAACCTTTGGGCGCCTCCGTTACTCTTTAGGAGGCAACCGCCCCAGTTAAACTACCCATCAGGCACTGTCCCTGACCCGGATCACGGGCCGAAGTTAGATATCCAGAGCGACCAGAGTGGTATTTCAACAACGACTCCACGAACACTGGCGTGTCCGCTTCACAGTCTCCCACCTATCCTACACAAGCCGCACCGAACACCAATACCAAACTATAGTAAAGGTCTCGGGGTCTTTCCGTCCTGCTGCGCGTAACGAGCATCTTTACTCGTACTGCAATTTCGCCGAGTTCATGGTTGAGACAGCGGGGAAGTCGTTACTCCATTCGTGCAGGTCGGAACTTACCCGACAAGGAATTTCGCTACCTTAGGATGGTTATAGTTACCACCGCCGTTTACTGGGGCTTAAATTCTCCGCTTCGACTTGCGTCTAACAGGTCCTCTTAACCTTCCAGCACCGGGCAGGAGTCAGTCCGTATACATCGTCTTACGACTTCGCACGGACCTGTGTTTTTGATAAACAGTCGCTTCCCCCTGGTCTCTGCGACCCTTACCCCCTCCACACCGCAAGGGCATGTCAGGGTCCGGGCCCCCCTTCTCCCGAAGTTACGGGGGCATTTTGCCGAGTTCCTTAACCATGATTCTCTCGAACGCCTTAGTATTCTCTACCTGATCACCTGTGTCGGTTTGGGGTACGGGCGGCTAGAACCTCACGTCGATGCTTTTCTCGGCAGCATAGGATCACCGAATCCCCCACCAAAGGGGTCCCATCACGTCTCAAGCTATATGAGCCACGGATTTACCAATGACTCGCCCTACACGCTTAGACCAGGACTACCATCGCCTGGCTCGGCTACCTTCCTGCGTCACACCTGTTAACACGCTTACCTCCCTGGATCAGGTCCCACGCATCCCACCACAACCACACACCACAAAGTGGCGCATGAGAAACGGGTGGAACCGGTGGTTAGTATCCCCAGTTCAGTATGGGCGGTTCTTCGCCGGTACGGGAATATCAACCCGTTGTCCATCGACTACGCCTGTCGGCCTCGCCTTAGGTCCCGACTCACCCGGGGCAGATTAGCTTGACCCCGGAACCCTTGATCATTCGGCGGACGGGTTTCTCACCCGTCATTCGCTACTCATGCCTGCATTCTCACTCGAACAGGCTCCACCACTCGGTCACCCGGCAGCTTCACCACCCGCTCGACGCTCCCCTACCCAACACACACAAAACCATTACAGTCACCACACAGCACCCGAACCACAACACCAAAGGTGTCCCGGCCACGAGTGGTGCACGGAAATGTGCATTGCCACGACTTCGGCGGTGTACTTGAGCCCCGCTACATTATCGGCGCGGAATCACTTGACCAGTGAGCTATTACGCACTCTTTCAAGGATGGCTGCTTCTAAGCCAACCTCCTGGTTGTCTGAGCAACTCCACATCCTTTCCCACTTAGCACACGCTTAGGGGCCTTAGTCGGTGGTCTGGGCTGTTTCCCTTTCGACTATGAAGCTTATCCCCCACAGTCTCACTGCCGTGCTCTCACTTACCAGCATTCGGAGTTTGGTTGACGTCAGTAACCCGTTGGGGCCCATCAGCCATCCAGTAGCTCTACCTCTGGCAAGAAACACACGACGCTGCACCTAAATGCATTTCGGGGAGAACCAGCTATCACGAAGTTTGATTGGCCTTTCACCCCTACCCACAGCTCATCCCCTCCATTTTCAACTGAAGTGGGTTCGGTCCTCCACGCGCTCTTACACGCGCTTCAACCTGGCCATGGGTAGATCACTTCGCTTCGGGTCTAGATCACGCCACTCAACGCCCTCTTCAGACTCGCTTTCGCTACGACTACCCCACACGGGTTAACCTCGCGACATGACACTAACTCGCAGGCTCATTCTTCAAAAGGCACGCCGTCACCCCAAAAGGCTCCGACGGCTTGTAGGCACACGGTTTCAGGTACTATTTCACTCCCCTCCCGGGGTGCTTTTCACCTTTCCCTCACGGTACTGGTCCGCTATCGGTCATCAGGTAGTATTCAGGCTTACCAGGTGGTCCTGGCAGATTCACACGAAGTTTCACGGGCTCCGTGCTACTCGGGAAACACCACGCGCGGCAGCAATGATTTCGTCTACGGGACTCACACCCTCTACGGCACACCACTCAAGATGATTCGACTATCACGCTGCACTCACACGACCCAGCCGGCAGACCGGGCACTGATGCTCCCACAACCCCGCCCATGCAACCCCTGCCGGGTATCACACACAGACGGTTTAGCCACTTCCGCTTTCGCTCGCCACTACTCACGGAATCACTGTTGTTTTCTCTTCCTGCGGGTACTGAGATGTTTCACTTCCCCGCGTTCCCCCCTGCACCCTATGTATTCAGATACAGGTCATCGCCCTCACAGACGACGGGGTTTCCCCATTCGGAAATCCTCGGATCACAGCCCGCTTATCGGCTCCCCGAGGCATATCGCAGATTGCCACGTCCTTCATCGGCTCCTGATGCCAAGGCATCCACCGTGCGCCCTTAGTAATCTTCAAACAGACACACAAAAATATTCTCACATAAAGAATAAGATGCTCGCGTCCACTATACAGTTCTCAAACAACACCAGCCGCCCCCCTCACCACACACACCGTGCGCAACTACCTGAAGCAAGCCACAGAACACACACCCAACCACCACACCCCCACCCACAAAGGCACAGGGACCACGGTGACGGGGCCTGTTGTTCCAGGACCCGACAGTGCACCAAACCACCAACCGTCAACAGCACCCACGCACCAAGCAAGCACGCAGACACCAGACAGTGATCAGACACCCACCACAACCCGAAGGTCGCACCGGCTGCCTCGTCCGCTGATATTCCACCCATGAGCACGAACCCACCACCGGGCCCTCGAAACGGGCCAGGTGCAGCGGGTCTCACCAAAACAACCCCCACACCAAGTAAGCGGTGTGCGGGCGGGCCGCCACACGGCGACCAAAGTGAAGCTCCTTAGAAAGGAGGTGATCCAGCCGCACCTTCCGGTACGGCTACCTTGTTACGACTTAGTCCCAATCGCCAGTCCCACCTTCGACGGCTCCCTCCACAAGGGTTGGGCCACCGGCTTCGGGTGTTACCGACTTTCGTGACTTGACGGGCGGTGTGTACAAGGCCCGGGAACGTATTCACCGCAGCGTTGCTGATCTGCGATTACTAGCGACTCCGACTTCATGAGGTCGAGTTGCAGACCTCAATCCGAACTGAGACCGGCTTTTTGGGATTAGCTCCACCTCACAGTATCGCAACCCTTTGTACCGGCCATTGTAGCATGCGTGAAGCCCAAGACATAAGGGGCATGATGATTTGACGTCATCCCCACCTTCCTCCGAGTTGACCCCGGCAGTCTCCCATGAGTCCCCACCATCACGTGCTGGCAACATGGAACGAGGGTTGCGCTCGTTGCGGGACTTAACCCAACATCTCACGACACGAGCTGACGACAACCATGCACCACCTGTATACCGACCCCAAAGGGGAAGAACCATCTCTGGAACGATCCGGTATATGTCAAGCCTTGGTAAGGTTCTTCGCGTTGCATCGAATTAATCCGCATGCTCCGCCGCTTGTGCGGGCCCCCGTCAATTCCTTTGAGTTTTAGCCTTGCGGCCGTACTCCCCAGGCGGGGCACTTAATGCGTTAGCTACGGCGCGGAAAACGTGGAATGTCCCCCACACCTAGTGCCCAACGTTTACGGCATGGACTACCAGGGTATCTAATCCTGTTCGCTCCCCATGCTTTCGCTCCTCAGCGTCAGTAACAGCCCAGAGACCTGCCTTCGCCATCGGTGTTCCTCCTGATATCTGCGCATTCCACCGCTACACCAGGAATTCCAGTCTCCCCTACTGCACTCTAGTCTGCCCGTACCCACTGCACACCCGGGGTTAAGCCCCGGGCTTTCACAGCAGACGCGACAAACCGCCTACGAGCTCTTTACGCCCAATAATTCCGGACAACGCTTGCGCCCTACGTATTACCGCGGCTGCTGGCACGTAGTTAGCCGGCGCTTCTTCTGCAGGTACCGTCACTTGTGGCTTCTTCCCTGCTGAAAGAGGTTTACAACCCGAAGGCCGTCATCCCTCACGCGGCGTCGCTGCATCAGGCTTTCGCCCATTGTGCAATATTCCCCACTGCTGCCTCCCGTAGGAGTCTGGGCCGTGTCTCAGTCCCAGTGTGGCCGGTCACCCTCTCAGGCCGGCTACCCGTCGTCGCCTTGGTGAGCCATTACCTCACCAACAAGCTGATAGGCCGTGAGCCCATCCAAGACCAGTAAACCCTTTCCACACACCACCATGCGGTGACATGTAGCATCCAGTATTAGACCCAGTTTCCCGGGCTTATCCCAGAGTCAAGGGCAGGTTACTCACGTATTACTCACCCGTTCGCCACTCATCCACACCAGCAAGCTGGTGCTTCAGCGTTCGACTTGCATGTGTTAAGCACGCCGCCAGCGTTCGTCCTGAGCCAGGATCAAACTCTCCGTTGAAAAACGAAAAACCATACCTGGCTGGAATCAAAATAAGATCGCCAGCACGTCACGGGAACGAGACGCACTGACGCATCAGCTGATCCAACCAAACAAAAAATTGCTTGAACTGGTATCAACAGACAATTTGGCACACTATCGAGTTCTCAAACAACAGACGATCAACCAGCCCGTTTCACCAGGCCCGCGAAGATCAGTTCCTTCAGCCGCCGCAGTTCACGAGACCCGAACCTTCGTTCATCTCTCGTTCACCGTTGTGCGGCCAGATCATCATACTCGCTTCACCCGCTCTTCACAACCCGGCCCCTTCGATCCGATCCCCCACGCCCACGCAGTGCAGGGCGAAGCGATCTGCTCGATCGAGCCGTTCAATGGTTGTGTCGACGCAGGATCATCCGGATCGGTGATCCTGCCGCTGCGCCGCACCGGTTCGAACCGGCGGGCCGCTCGCGGCGACAGAGAAGAACATTACACACCCCCTGGGCCGCTCGCAAACCCGTGAGGCCCGCAGTGACGGGCCTCACCTGGGCCGAGTCCCGGTCTTCGTCGCGCAGCGGGCCGATTCGCCCGCACCTGCACCGGGCCACGCGGCTGCGCGCTGCCCACTCGGCTTCTCCACCGCGATGGACGCCAGCCGGCCCTTGGTCGTCTATACGATGGATCCCGTGAAGGACCTGCTGCCCCTGGAGACGGACCGCCTCTTCTTCCGCCGCTTCAGCGAGTCGGATCTGGAGGCCATGCACGCCTACCAATCACGTGAGGACTACGCGCAGCACGCCTGGCGCGGACCTCGCTCGTGGGAGCACTCGGAGCGGGTCATCGCCGAGCATCGCGGGCCGAGGGCCTTCCTCCACGACGGGGACACCATCCGCTATGCCTTCAGCGCGCACGACGACCCGGAGGCGCTCTACGGGGAGATCGTGCTGACGCTCGTGGACGCCGAGTCGCGCCAGATCGAGATGGGCTGGGTGGTCAGCCCCGACCATGCAGGCAGAGGCTATGCAGGCGAGGCTGCGATCGCCGCGATCGACGCCTGCTTCGAGCGATTGGACGCCCACCGCGTGTTCGCGCGCCTGGATGCGCTGAACCACAGCTCCATCAAGGTCTGCGAGCGCATCGGCATGCGCAGGGAGGCGGAGCTGCGCGAATCGCACCTGCAGCTGGGCGAATGGCGCACGGAGCTCATCTACGCCGCGCTGCGCTCCGACCGGATCAGCGCGGACTGACCTGCCGGTTCGCGCGGCGGTCGCGGAGGAACTCCACCTGCGGCCAACCTCCTGACCCGACATGGGCCCGCCCCGTGGATCGGGCTGTTCTACGCCCTCGGGCGCAGCCGCTGTCGGACGTCGCCGCTCGGGTCCCCGGTCCGTCAACGCGCTGAGCGTCGGGATTCCATCTCCAGCAGCTCCTGCTTGCGCTCGATGCCGCCGGCATAGCCGGTCAGCGCCCCTGTAGAGCTGAGCACCCGGTGGCACGGCACGATCACCGACCACGGATTCCGGCCCACCCCCTGTCCCACCGCCTGGGTCATCCCGGGATTGCCGAGCTGCTGCGCCAACGCGCCGTAGGTGGTGGTGGTCCCGAACGGGATCTCCTGCAGCGCCTTCCACACCCGCGGGCGCAGGGGCTGCGGCCGGTCGTCGAGGGTCAGCGGCAGATCGAAGCCGCGTCGCCGACCGGCGTACCAGTCTTCGAGCTGCTCCTGCGCCTCGCTCAGCAGGGCATGATCACCCTCCATGCCGAGGGTCTCGTCGTCCGGGAAGTGCTTCTGGTCCTCGAACCAGCATCCCGTGATCGCAGGCCGGCCGTCGTGCGGGCCGACAGCCACGACCATGCGCCCGAGCGGCGTCTCCACCCAGCGGTGCATGCGCGCCACGGGCTCCGGCAGCTCCATGCCGCGCGGAGGCGCAGGAGTCGGCTCGGGGATTCGTCGGGCGGCGCGCCCGGAGGTGTCGAAGTCGCTCATGAGCACCATGGTGCGTTCATGTCCCCGCACGCGCAACGGCCGGGCCCTCCGCAGCGGAGGGCCCGGCCGTCGTCGTGGAATTCCGGCCGCCGTGCACGACGGGTGCCGGAGGATCCGGTCTCAGCTGAGGATCGGGATCTGCATGGGGTACTTGTACGCCAGGCCCTTGTTCGCCTGCATGGCGCCGAGGACGGCGAACACGATCGACAGGATGCCCAGGAAGGGAAGCAGGAAGAGGGCCAGGCCGAGGGTGGGAATGGCCAGGATCCAGATCACGACGTTGAGCGCGAACACGATGACGTTGAAGTTGAAGGCGCCCGCGGAGGCATTGCGCACCAGCGGGTCGCGGTCCTTGAAGATGAACCAGATGATCAGCGGTGCTGCGAATCCGATCCAGCCGGCCGAGAACAGGAACAGCACCGGAGCTGCGATGTGGGAGATCAGCGCCCAGGTCCGGGCGTCCGAGGGGCTCAGCGGCTGCCCGCCCTGCTGGAAGGTGGCCTGCCCGTAGTTGCCCTGGGCCGTGTACTGCTGTCCGCCGCCCTGCGGCTGGTCGTAGGCGCCCTGGCCTCCGTAGTCCGGATGCTGGCGCTGCTGCCCGGCTCCGGGGTAGCTGTAGCCCGGCTGCCCGTAGCCCTGCTGCGCGCCGGGGTCCCCGGAGGGCTGGCTGCCCGGCTGGCTCTGGTTCGGGCCCCACGACGGCTGCCCGGACTGCTGGCGGTCGCCGCCCTGCCCGAACGAGGGGGCCTCGTGCTGCTGTCCGCCCGGGGCGTTGCGGCCGTCCGATCCGGAGGCCGGGTTCTGGGGATCCTGCGAGCTCATGAAGGCTCCTTCATATGGCGCTTGCATGGGGACCCGCGCGACGGCCGAGCCGAACGCGACGAGGCTGCTGCCCCCAGTGTAGGCAGAGCCGGGGAGGCCGCCGCGTCAGCCGCAGTGCCTGATGAGCGCGCCGCCTGTCAGTCGCCGAGCCGGGCGAGCGCAGCGCCCGTCAGGCACCGAAGGCACGCTCCAGGTCCTCGAGGTGGTCGTCGAGGTCCTCGATCCCGACGGAGAGCCGGACCAGATCCACCGGCACCGCCAGCGGCGTGCCGGCCACGGATCCGTGCGTCATCTCGGAGGGCCAGCAGATCAGCGATTCGACCCCGCCGAGGGAGACCGAGAGCTTGTACATCTTCGTGGACTCCGCGAAGCGCCGGGCCGCAGCCTCTCCGCCGTGCACGCGGAAGGAGACCATGCCACCGAAGCCGTCCATCTGCCGTGCGGCCAGCTCGTGACCGGGGTGCTCGGGCAGTCCGGGGTAGAGCACCTGCGCCACCTCTGGGCGCCCGATGAGCCACTCGGCGATCCGGCCTGCGGTCTCCTGATGGCGCTGCATGCGCAGCGACAGGGTCTTCAGCCCGCGCGCGGCCAGGAAGCAGTCCTGGGGCCCGGCGACCGCCCCGCCGGCGAACTGCTGGAAGCCCACGAGCTCGGCCAGCGTTCCTCCGGGCGAGAAGCCGCCCACGGCCTCGACCTCCCAGGCCCGGTCCGAGACGACGACCGCCCCGCCCAGCACGTCCGAGTGCCCGCCGATGTACTTGGTGGTGGAGTGCACGACGACGTCGGCGCCGAACTCCAGCGGACGCTGAAGGTACGGCGAGGCGAAGGTGCTGTCCACGATCAGCAGCGCCCCGGCATCCTGGGCGATCTGGGCGATGCCCGTCAGATCGGCGATGCCCAGCAGCGGATTCGTGGGGGTCTCGACCCAGATCACCCGCGTGCCCGCCTCCACAGCCCCGCGGACCGCATCGAGCGAGGTGACGTCCACCGGCGTGTGCCGGATCTGCCAGGGAGCCAGGACCCTGGTGATGAGCCGGTTGGTGCCCCCGTAGCCGTCGGCGCCCAGGACCACATGGTCTCCGGGGCGCAGCACCGAGCGCAGCAGCGCATCCTCCGCCGCGATCCCGGAGGCGAACGCGAAGGCCCGCTGCCCGCCCTCGAGCGCGCTCAGCTGCTCCTCGAAGGCATTGCGGGTGGGATTGGAGCCGCGGGAGTACTCGTGGCCGTCGCGCAGGACGTTGATGCCGTCCTGGACGAAGGTGGAGGTCTGGTAGACCGGCGGGATGACCGCACCGGTCAGCCGGTCCGGCTCCTGGCCGGCGTGGACGGCGCGCGTGGTGAACCCGCTCATGCCTGCACCTCCTGGCGCTGGTCGCGGCGCGCGCCGCTCGGCTCGTCCTCGGAGCGCACCGGGGCGCCGTCCGTCGACGATCCCGGGGCACCTTCTGCGGCCGGGATCTCAGCGCCGCGCGCGGCCTCGACGCGCAGCAGCTCATCGAGCGAGGACTGCAGATCGGCGATCAGGTCGTCGACCGCCTCCAGCCCGATCGACAGCCGCAGGGTCTGCCAGCTGATCCCGCCGGCCAGTCGCTGCTCCTCCGAGAGACGGCAGTGGGTCATGGCCGCGGGATGGTTGATCAGCGAGCGGACGTCGCCGATGTTGGCCACCAGCTTGAAAAGCCGCAGGGAGTCGACGAATCCGGCCACTGCGGCATCCGAGCACTCCAGCTCGAAGCCGAAGACCGACCCGACGCCCTGGGGGAAGTCGCGCTCGGCGATCTCCCGATCGGCGGAGCCCTCGATCAGGGGGTGGTGCACGCAGCGCACCGCCGGATGCGTGCTCAGGAACTCGGCGATGCGAGCGGCGCTGTCCGAGTGGCGGCGCATGCGCAGGTCCAGCGTCTCGAGGCCCTGGATGATCTGGGAGGCGTTGAACGGCGAGAGCGTCAGACCCAGGTCGTGCACGAACTTGGCCCGGCACAGATGCAGGAACGGCGAGCCGCCGCGCAGCTTCTCGCACAGGCTGATCCCGCCCCAGCGCGCTCGCGGCTCGGTGAACTGCGGCCAGCGAGCGGCCTCGGCCTCCCAGTCGAATCGACCGGAGTCGATCACGACGCCGGCCAGCGACGTCCCGTGCCCGCCGAAGAACTTGGTGGCCGAATGCACCACGATGTCCGCCCCGTGCTCGAAGGGTCGGTACAGGATCGGCGTGGCCAGGGTCGAGTCGACGATCACCGGGATCCCCCGCTCATGGGCGATGCGGGAGATCGCGTCCAGATCCGCCAGCGTGGCCAGCGGGTTGCCGATGGACTCGAGGAAGAAGCCCCGAGTGTCCTCCGTGATCGCCTCCGACCAGGCCGAGGGGTCAGCGGGATCGACGTAGGTGACGGTCGCGCCGAAATCGGCCAGCGTGTCACCGAGCAGGTCGACGGTGCCGCCGTAGATCTTCTCCGAGACCACCAGGTGCTTGCCGGGGCCCGTGCTGATCAGCGCGAGCAGGGCCGCGGCGACGGCGGACTGCCCCGAGCCCATGGCCACGGCCCCCACTCCGCCCTCAAGATCGGCGACCTTCTGCTCCAGGACGGCGACCGTGGGGTTGCCCGTGCGGGAGTAGGTGAAGCCCGGGGTGGTCTGGGCGAACATGGCGGCGGCAGCCGCGTGGTCCGGGAACTCGAAGGCCGAGGACTGGTAGATCGGCACCGGCAGCGTGGCCTGGACGGGGGCGGCAGGGGCGCCCGGATCGGATCCTGTCCGGCCGGCGTGGATCTGGCGTGTGGCCAGCGAGGTCGAGCTCTTGAGCTCGTCGCAGGGCGAGGACGTCATGAGAGGTGTCTTCCGTGACGGGGTGCTCTTGACCTGCACGTCCCGCCGGAGCTTGTTCGTGCGCTGCGTCAGGTGCAGGCCGCTTCGTCATCCGAACCACCCTTGAACATGGGGTTGGTGCACAGCCAAGTCGGAGCTTGGCAGCTGTGTCTCGTGAAGCCGGTCCAATACTAGCACCACACCGATCGAGCCGTCAGGACCTCCGTGCGGGCGGGACCAGCAGCAGGACCGCCGCGACCATGGCCGCCGCGCCGCCGAGGGCCAGCGGGATGCCGAGCAGGAAGCGGACCTCCAGCACGGCTGCGGAGAAGACGAGGACGGCCGCGGCGAGGATGCGGACCCACGCCCGTCCGTCCGGCGATGAGGAGCGATCGGGACTCGAAGCTCGCAGCGGCGCGGATCCGTCGGCTCGGGGCGCGCTCGAGGGCCGCTCACCCGAGGGCGATCCTCCGGCTGCGGGCCCCTCCGGTTCGGGCTCGCGGGCGACGATCCGCCCCGCCACGGCCTCCAGGACGCCCAGCGGACGCACGACCAGCAGGACCATCGCCCAGCACAGCAGCCCGATCGGCAGGCGCCACAGCCACCACTGCGCCGAGCCGGGCACCGGATCCGGGCCGCCGAGCAGCCACCACACCGCCATCACGGCCACGATCACCGGCAGGTGCCACAGGTACAGGGTCGTGGCCCGCGCGCCGACGACCCAGGCGACGGCCTGCGCGGGACGCCATCGCATGAGCCGCTCGAGAGCCGGCGAGCACAGCTGCAGGACGCAGGCCTGAGCCGCGCCGAGGGCGATCATGCACAGCGTGGGCGGGTTCAGGGCCGACAGCCCGTCCGCACCCCACCAGGGCAGGCTCGTCAGGCAGAGCATCATCAGGACCGACAGGGCCGTGATCCCGAGCAGTCTTCCTGCCGAGGCACGAGCGAAGGATCCGTCGTGGCGGAAGAAGCCGATCTGATGGATCGCCAGCCAGACCGGGGCGAAGCCGAGCAGGCCCCACCACGGCCGCTCCGCGGCGATGCGCAGCACCTCGATCGCAGCGCTGAGCCCCACCAGCGCAGCCAGGGTGAGAACGGGCCGGCGATCGTGCAGCCCGTGCAGCAGCGGCACACCGACCAGGCACGCGGTGTAGGCGCCCACGAACCACAGGTGCATCCCGAGCCCCTGCAGCGCCATCGAGGCCCAGTCGGCGGGCATCCCCACGAGCGCCGCGAGGGCGCCGGCCAGCGCCAGGGCGACCCACACAGCGCTCGCCGGCACGACCAGGCGCAGCAGCCGGGCGCGCACCCAGGCCGGCCCGCGGACGCCCTCCGCCGACTGGCGCGACCACGAGATCGCCGAGGCGCACCCTCCCACCACGAAGAACAGCGGCATGACCTGCACGAGCCATGACACCGGGGCGTACCAAGAGGCCTCCGTGGGGGCCATGACGCTGCGCAGCGCGCCCGTGCTCGGATCCGTCGTGAGCGTGACCAGCAGGATGTGGAGCACGACCACGGCGATCAGGCAAGCGACCCGAGCAGCATCCAGCGCGAGATCGCGCTGCGCAGGGATGGTCTGCGCAGCGCGCCGGCCGCGGGAGGTGCTCAGCTTCGTCACGTCTCCGATCGTCACACGGCGGCGGCATCGCAGGGGGCGCGGCGGGTGCCCGGGAGCGCAGCAGCGCGATTGTGACGTCAGAGCGTCATCTTCCGCAGGTCAGGGGCATCGGATCGCCCCGAGGCCTTCTGCCGGAAGGCCTCCGCTGTTACGGTTACCCAAGAGTCATTTAGATATGGCGGATCGGGCATGAATCCGCCTGGATCCGCGCTGTGCCAGGGCTGAGAGACAGCTCCGCTTCCCCCGGTGGGTCTGTACGCGGCACAGCGGATCGCCTAATCTGGACTCGGGTCGCACCACGATGACGTCGGAGACCTTTCCCCGCAATTCCGACGATCAGCGCAGGAGCAGCAGTGACTGTCACGAGCACCAGACTGGGCCGGCTGGGATCTCCCCAATACCACAAGACGCCCCGCTCCCCCATGTGCCATGAGTGCACCACCGATCTCTACCTCAAGTTCCGGGTCTTCCTGCCCTCCACCCGCAAGCGCAGCCGCGTCCCGGGGCTGCGACGGATCATGGGCCGCGTGCTGCGCTGCGCGGTCCGCTCCGGCGGACGCGTCGAGTACTTCTGCCAGAAGTGCGGCACGCAGCAGCGCCACCTCATCCCGGAGGGCTGGGAGCCCACCTCCAAGGGCCTGACCCCGTGCGACGTCCAGGACCTGGCCTCGGTGTTCATCGCCCCAGGCGAGTCCCTGCCCACGGAAGAGGTCCGCCAGCAGCTCCTGGGCCCGGAGCCCGCACCGGCCGCCCGAGCGGAGAAGACCCTGAGCCTCCGAGAGAGCCGGCTCCCGGCCTGATCCGGCCCGCGCCGGAGCCGTCGCTCTGCGCACCCGTCGGAGGCAGATGACACAATCAGGAGGTCCCCCCTCCCGCGGGCGGCTCGAGCGCACCAGCCCTCGCATGCCGCTCGTTCACCGTCGGTTCATTCCGGGGTTGCAGGGTGGACGACGACCTTCTACAGCACCAGCCCGCTCGGCTCGGCGTCGTGATCCTTCCGATCCCCGCGCCGAGAGGCGCACGGAAACGGAGATGACGTGAAGATTGCGATCCTCGGCGGCGACGGATTCTGCGGCTGGCCTGCCGCCCTGCACCTCTCGGAGCGAGGTCACGACGTCATCACCGTGGACAACATGTCCCGCCGTCGGATCGACGACGAGCTCGGCGCGCAGTCGCTGACCCCGATCCGCCCGCTCGTCGAGCGCCTGCGCGCCTGGACCGAGGTCTCCGGCAAGGTCATCGAGCACCACCACCTCGATGTCGCCGAGGACTACGAGGGCCTGCTGCAGCTGATCAGCGAGGACCAGCCGGACGCCGTCGTGCACTTCGCCGAGCAGCGTGCGGCGCCGTACTCCATGAAGAGCTCGCGCACCAAGCGCTACACCGTGGACAACAACGTGTCGGCCACGCACAACCTGCTCGCGGCGATCGTCGAGTCCGAGCGCGACGTCCACGTGGTCCACCTGGGCACCATGGGCGTCTACGGCTACGGCACCGCCGGGATGAAGATCCCCGAGGGCTACCTGGATGTAGAGATCCCGCACGAGGAGCAGGAGCCGATCCAGCAGCAGATCCTGTACCCGACCAACCCGGGCTCGATCTACCACATGACCAAGTCGCTGGACCAGCTGCTCTTCGCGTTCTACGCCAAGAACGACCAGCTGCGGATCACCGACCTACACCAGGGCATTATCTGGGGCACCACGACCGCCGAGACCCAGCGCGACGAGCGGCTGATCAACCGCTTCGACTACGACGGCGACTACGGCACGGTGCTCAACCGCTTCCTCATGCAGGCGGCGGTGGGCTACCCGCTGACGGTCCACGGCACCGGCGGGCAGACCCGCGCGTTCATCCACGTCCAGGACATGGTGCGCTGCGTCGAGCTGGCCCTCGAGAACTCCCCGGCCCCCGGCGAGCGCGTCAAGATCCTCAACCAGATGACCGAGACGCACCGCGTCCGCGACCTGGCCGAGCTGATCGCCCGCATCTCCGGGGCCGCCGTGGAGATGGTGCCCAACCCGCGCCAGGAGTCGGCGGAGAACGAGCTGCACGTCACCAACGACACCTTCCTGGAACTCGGCCTGCAGCCGACCACCCTGTCCGAGGGCCTGCTGCACGAGGTCGAGGAGACCGCCAAACGCTACGCCCACCGCGCGGACCTCTCCAAGATCCCCGCGCGCTCGCTGTGGAACCGGCGCACCCGGGCCGGTGTCCCGGCCTCCGTGGCCCACGAGTCGCAGGGCAGCTGAGCAGCTTGCGCATCGCGCTGTTCACCGAGGTCTTCCTGCCGAAGATCGACGGCGTCGTCACCCGCATCATGCGGACCATGGAGCAGCTGGAGCAGCTCGGCCACGAGGTCGAGGTCTTCGCTCCGGGGCACCCGCCGACGCAGTACGCCGGGCACCGCGTGCACAGCGTCCGCTCGCTGTCGTTCAAGCCCTGGTACCCCGAGATCAGGGTGGGCCTGCCCACCGGGCGCATCGCGACCCGGATGGCCGAGTTCGAACCGGACATCGTCCACGCCGTGAACCCGGTGTGGCTCTCGGCCTACGGCGTGCTCTCGGCTCGCCGGCGCAACCTGCCGCTGCTGGCCTCGTTCCACACGGACGTCCCGCACTACACGGAGGCCCTGGGCCTGAACCTGCTGCGGCACCCGTCGGAGTCGTGGATCCGGTGGCTGCACAACCAGGCCGAGCTGAATCTGTGCACCTCCGGGCCCATGGTGGAACGGGCCCGGACGGTCGGCATCCAGGATGTCGACCTGTGGCCCAAGGGCGTCGACACCGTGGCCTACACGCCCGAGAACGCGGACCGCGCCATGCGCGAGCGCCTCAGCGACGGGCACCCCGAGGCCCCGCTGATCGTCTACGTGGGGCGAGTCTCCAAGGAGAAGAACCTCGACGAGCTGCTCGAGCCGATCCGCCGCCTGCCCCAGGCGCGCTTGGCGATCGTGGGCTCCGGCCCGCACAAGGAGGCGCTGCAGGAGCAGTTCGCCGGGACGAACACCGTGTTCACCGGGTACATGTCCGGTCTCGAGCTCGCCCAGGCCTACGCCTCCGCGGACGTCTTCGCCTTCCCGTCGCGCTCCGAGACCCTCGGCCTGGTGGCCCTGGAGGCCTTCGCCTCCGGCGTCCCCGTGGTCGGCGCGCGTGCCGGCGGCATCCCCTTCGTGATCGACGAGGGCGTGACCGGGCACCTGGTGGAGCCCGGGGACGCCGACCAGCTCACCGAGGCGCTGCGGGGTCTGCTCGAGGACCCGCAGCGCCGTGCGCGGATGGCCCAGGCCGCCCGCGACGAGGCGCTCAAGCACTCCTGGAGGGCCTCGACGGAGGCCCTGGTGGACTTCTACACCGAGGCGATCGAGCGCCACTGGCGCGATCACGTGCCGGCCGGTCCCATGCTCAAGCTCGTGGGCGCCGCCGATCAGCGCGCTCTGCGGCTGCCCCCTGCCATCCGGAAGTACACCGACCTGCTGCCCTGAGCCGCCCGCTCAGTGCGGGCGCACGCGCGAGGCGATCCTGACGATGACGGCCTGCTCCTGGGCCGCACTGAGCTCGATGCCCAGCACCCATGCCCACGCTCGGACCTGCTCACCGTGGTAGCTGTGCCCGTGGCCGCCGGGGATCTCTATCGAGCGCGGCATGTCGGTGGTGATCTGCCAGAACGTCACCCAGGGCAGCCAGCGCAGCGTGGTGATGACGTCGGGGGCGGGGCGACGGCGCAGCTCCTCGATCCAGTCGAACCGCCGCCAGATCAGCGCCGGGGACCACCACACCACGGGATCCGAGGCATGCTGCAGGTAGGCGATCCGCGGACGCCGCCACGGTCCGTACCGGGCTCCCGAGGGATCCAGATCGAGGTCCTGGGGCCGATTCGCGAAGCGCACGTGCGCCCCGCTGCGGTACACGGGCAGGATCTCGGTGCTGCCCTCGTCCCGATCCTCCACGATCCGCGACCACAGCCGAGTGGCCCGCGGCGTGCCGGACCACACGGCGCCATCGACCGACGACAGCATCTCGTGGATGCTGGCGAAGGCGCCGTGCCCGCCATAGGCCCCGAGCGACTCCCCCGCCGCGAACAGCCGGGGCCGCCGCTGCTGGGCAGGGAGGCTGTCGAGCTCCCGGCGCACGCGCTCGAAGAGGACGCGGCCGGCGCGTCGGGCACCCTGCCGATCCACCACGAAAGCGAGTCCCGACGGCGCGAATGAGTACTGCAGGGTGGCGCTCGCGCAGTCGCCGCCGGTCAGGTACTCGACGCTCGCCGGGGTCCAGTCCTGGATCCAGCCCGTCCCCGTGCCGGTGAGCAGCACGAGCACGCCGCGCTCGAACGCTCCGGTGCGGTGCAGCTCGGCCACCACGGCATCGGCGGCGTCCTCGAGGCTGTCATGGGCGATCTTGCCGGCGAAGACACGGATCGGCTCCCGGTGCTGCCCGGCAGCGGTCTGCGGGCTGAGCCGCAGGCGCTCGAGATCCGCCGCCCGAGGCCCGTCGGCCACGAAGGCCTGCCCGTGCGTGCCCAGGACGTCATAGGACTCGCTCGAGCCCGGCCCGCCCGAGCGCTCGGGCTCCGCGGGACGACGGCGGCCGTCGGCCCAGCGGCGATTGGCGATCGTTGCGCGGCGAACCATGCGCCGGGCGATCTGCGCGATCAGCAGGCGGTTGGTCAGCGCCACCGCGCCGAGGCCGGCGACCGAGGCCAGGCCCGGGCCCACGAGATCCCGCGAGATGAAGCGCACGCCGCCTGCGACCGTGGAGCGGATCCAGTGCATGACCCAGCCGAAGGCCACGCCCCCGAGCCACCATGACGTGCCCACGGCGTAGCCGATCACATGGGCTCGCGGGCCGCCGTCGCGGGTCTCGACGAGCTCGGAGGTCCGCCGCTGCGCCCCCGCCGAGCGAGCCAGAGCCGCCGCGGTGACCGCCGACGCCCCGCCGATCAGCGCCGCCGTCAGGGGGTGCAGCCGCCCACGGCGCCGGGCGGGATCCGTGCGGCTGCGGAAGTCGGTGACCGCACGCCGGATGCCCGGTGTGGGGCACTCGCCCAGCCGCAGCCCGAGGTTGTGCAGGCCGACTCCCAGGGCGTAGCCGCCCAGCTGGTTCGTGGCCACCGAGGCAGCGGTCATCCACCAGGTCCGGGGCACGAGCGACGGGGACAGGGACACCCAGGACGCCCCGAGACCCAGCACCAGGCCGGCGCGGTTGAACCATGGCTGTCGGACGTCTCCCGGGCGGTGGATCGGAGGGCGGAACGAGTAGCGCACCCGGCCATCCTATGGATCCCGGCCCCTCTTGAGGGGCGGCGTAACCTCCGGCGCGACGGTCGCGGCAGCTGCCTGGATGCGATGGAGTGGATTCAGCGGGACATCATCCCGCTGCCAGGCGGCACCCGTATCCTCGTTCGCGCGCACCGGATCCCGAACGTGCACAGCACGACTCCCCGAAAGGCCCCGCATGTCCCGCATGTCCCGCAGGCACCTGACACTGGCCCTCACGGTCCCGCTGCTCGTCGGGCTCCTGGCCGGGTGCGGCTCCGCGGGCGGCTCCGATGAGGAGTCCGGCGCGGCCTCCGGCGAGGCCCCCGCGCGCTCCGGCGAGCCGACAGAGCGCTCGGAGCAGCTGCGCACCGATCTGACCGGCACCTGCCTAGCCGACGGCACCGCAGAGGGCCGGCAGACCCCTGAGCTCGCCTGGCTGGACGCAGCCCCCGGTGCCTCGGACCGCGACGTCCTCCAGGCAGCCGTGGACGGCGCCGAGAAGGATCTGGGCCTGACGGCGAGCATGGGCGTCCGGGTGTCCGGCGGCGAGAACACCACCGCGGGCGGGGAGCGCACGTATCCCTCGGCGAGCCTTTCGAAGGTCCCCGTGGCCCTCGCCTATCTGACGACTCTGCGTGAATCCGGCCAGGAGCCCACGGAACAGGACCTCGCCCTGATCGATACCGCCCTGGTCTACAGCGACAACGACGCCGCCTCCCAGCTCTACGGCGGGCTCGGCGCGACCCCGCTCGAGCAGCAGGCGGCGCTGCAGGAGATGGACGACCTCCTCGGCATGGACAACGGAGCCGAGACCGACTTGCCGGGGCTGAATCCCACCTCCGTCGACGACCAGCTCAGGCTGCTCGCCGCCCTGCAGGACCCGCCCGAGGGGCTGGACGCGGACGACGTCAGCACCGTCACCGAGCTCATGGCCGTGCCCGCCCCCGGGCGGCAGACGCCGGACGAGTCCAAGGACTTCGGCGTCGGCTCCCTCGCCCTGCCGCTGGAGGACCCGGCCGCCGACGACGTGCACGTGAAGAACGGCTGGATCGCCGACGACGACTCCGGGCTCTGGAGCGCGGGCACGGCCGGATACGCCACAGTGCAGGGCACCGATCTGGAGATGGTGGTCCTGCTCGAGGACGCCCCCAGCGCCGAGTGCGGCTTCAGCGCCCTGGACGCCATGGCCCACGCGGGCATGCAGACGGCCGGGAGCTGACAGCTCCCGGCCGCTCGCTGGGGACCTCCCCGGCCCCGCCCGGACTGGGCAGAGAAGGATCAGTCGGTCTCCGGCGTGGTGGCGTCGAGGACCTCGCCCACGAGCTCCTCGAGGACGTCCTCGAGCGCCACGATCGCCCGCTGGTTCTGACCGCCGTCCCCGCTCGACTCCACGAGCGCCAGATGCGCCTGCGTGGCCTGCATGCGGCGCATGACAGCCTGCAGCTTGGCGTCTTCCGGCACCCGGCCCAGCGAGTGCACGATCGAGGCGTCGAAGACCTCGTGGCGCGCTTCGCCGGGCACCGCCAGGATGTCCTTGGTGTGGATGTAGCCCTCCAGGCTGCCGTCGCCGCCCACCACGGGGAACCGGGAGAATCCAGTCTCCACGCAGAGCTGCTCGATCTGCGCCGGGGTGGCGTCCACGGAGACGGTGCGGATCTGCTCGAGGGGGATCGCGACGTCCGCGGCGGTGAGCCGCTCGAATTCCAGCGCCCCGGTCAGCAGCCCGATCTCATCGGGGTCCAGCAGGCCCTCGCGACCGGACTCCTCCACGAAGCCGGCCACCTCCACGGAGGTGAAGGTCGAGGAGACCTCGTCCTTGGGCACGGCGCGCAGCACGTGACGCACCACCAGGTTCGCGGTGGCGTTCATCAGCCAGATGAACGGACGCAGCACGATCACGAAGACCCGCAGCACGGGCCCCAGCAGCAGCGCCGCAGCCGCCGGCTGGGCGATGGAGATGTTCTTGGGCACCATCTCGCCGACCACCATGTGCAGGAAGGTCACGATGATCAGCGCGATCACCAGGGCAATCGGGTGGATCAGGAACTCGGGCACGCCGACGGCCTCGAACAGCGGTTCGATCATGGCCGCGATCGCGGGCTCGCCGACGGAGCCGATGAGCAGCGAGCAGGCCGTGATGCCGAGCTGGGTCGCGGCCAGGGACGTGGAGACGTCCTCGATGCCCTTCAGCGCCATGCGGGCGCCGCGGGAGCCGTCGGCGGCGCGCGGCTCGAGCTGCTCGCGGCGGGCCGAGACCATGGCGAACTCGGCGGCCACGAAGTAGGCGTTGCCGAGCAGCAGCAGGATCAGGATGAGAATCGCAGCGAAGCCGTCCATCAGCGCTCACCCCCGTCCTTGAGCGCGGTGTCGAGGCCGGCGTCCTGGTTATCGGCCATGCCGTCCTCCTCGACCGTCTCGTAGCGGACGGGCTCCTCATCGGGGTCGTCGTCGTCCTCGGGCTCCTGGGCGAGCCGGACCACGACCACGCGCTCGACCCGGTACTGATCCATCTTGGCCACCTTGAGCAAGAGCCGCGCCGGGATGGGGAGGCCGTCCTCGTCCTTGTGCTCGCGATCGGTGCACTCGAGCTGGACCTGGTCCCCGACCTCGGGCATGCGATCAAGCATCTCGGCGATCAGTCCGCCGATGGTGTCGGTCTCCTCGCCCTCGGGGACGTCGAGCTTGACGATGTCCCCGAGCTCGTCCGGGCGCAGCAGGCCGGCGACGACGATCGAGCCGTCGCGGCGCCTGCGGTACTTGGCCAGGGTGGTGTCCTGCTCGTCGTCGATCTCGCCGACGATCTCCTCGATCAGGTCCTCGAGCGTCACGATCCCGGCGGTGCCGCCGTACTCGTCGACCACGATCGCCATCTGCAGGCCGGGCTGACGCAGCTCGCGCATCAGCGGATCCAGCGTCATGGATTCGGACACGGCCTCCACGGGGTGGGCGATCTCCCGAGCGGCGGTCGTGCGGCGCTGGTCGTAGGGCACCGCCAGCGCGTGCTTGAAGTGCACGACGCCCACGATGTCGTCCACGGACTCGCCCACCACCGGGAATCGGGAGTGGCCTGTGGAGGCGACGAGCTCGAGCAGCTCGGCCACGGTCTCATCCTCGACGAAGTTCACGCGCGGGCGCGGCGTCATCACATCCGCGGCCGTGCGGTGGCCGAACTCGATCGAGCGGGCCACGAGCTCCGCCGTGGCGGCATCGAGCGTGCCCTCCTCCCCGGAGCGGGAGACGACGGCGGCCAGCTCCTGGGAGCTGCGGGCGTTGGCGACCTCCTCGCGGGGGTCGAAGCCCAGCCAGCGCAGGATCTGGTTGGCCGAGGCGTTGAGCAGGCTCACCAGCCAGCCGAAGACGAACATGAAGACGTTCTGCGGGCGGACCACGAGGTCCGCGACCTTCGAGGGCTCGGCGATGGCCCAGTTCTTGGGCACCAGCTCGCCGAAGACCATCTGCACGAACGTGACGATGATGAACGCACCCGTGGTGCCGGCGAAGGCGACGACATGCTCGGGCAGACCGGTGATGCCGAACAGCGAGCTCAGCAGCACGCCGACCGACGGGGCCGTGAGGTAGCCGGCGATCAGGCTCGTGACCGTGATGCCGAGCTGCGCGCCGGAGAGGTTCGTGGACGTCCGGCTCAGAGCCCTGTCCAGTGCTTCGGCCTTGCGGTCGCCGGCCTGGATCCGGGCGCGGATCTCGTTGCGGTTGATCGTCAGGTAGGAGAACTCGACCGCGACGAACAGCGCGTTGCCGAGCACCAGCAGCAGGAGGACGACCAGCAGGACGAGGGCTGCGACGAGGGGGCTCACCTGCGCCTCACCGCCCAGAGGTCGTTCGAGGCTCGATCAGGACGGGACAGGCAGCGGGGCGAGTGCCCGGCGGCGGAAGCGCTACTTCGATACTCCGCATCATCCGAGCTCATGGCCCGGTGGGTATCGGGGGCGCCCCAGGTGGTGTCAGAAGGCATGGGATTCAGTGTAAGGGGTCGTGTCACGGGTACGGGAGCATCTGTGCGCAGCGCCGCACGGGCGCCGTCGTCGGACAGCTGGGCGGGTGCGGGCGCTGCGCGGGTGCGCAGACGCCCGTGGGCGGCGGACCCGGAAGGTCCGCCGCCCACGGGCGGTGCGATCACTCAGCCCTCTCTCCGAGAGGCTGCTCGATCAGAGTCGCTGTGCGGCTCAGAAGGAGGCGTAGTAATCGGTCGACATGGCCGAGACGGCGTGCACCTGGGTGCCCTGGCTCGGGTTCAGGGCCGAGATCATCTGGCCGTTGCCCAGGTAGATTCCGACGTGCGAGCCGCCGTTCTGGATGACCAGGTCGCCCGGCTGCGGGTTGGAGGTCGGGGTCCCGGCAGCGCCCTGCGCAGCCGCGGTGCGGGGCAGGTCGATGCCGTTCTGGGCGTAGACGTACTGGACGAAGCCGGAGCAGTCCCAGCCGGACGGGGTGGTGCCGCCCCAGACGTAGCCGGCGCCCTGGTAGGACGTGGCGGTGCCGGTGACGCCCGAGGTCGAAGCCGAGGCCGAGCTCGAGGCGGACGAGCCGACCGACTGGGTCGAGACGTCGTTCGAGGCGGCGGAAGCGGCCGGAGCCGAGGAGGTCGAAGCCGAGGAGGTCGAAGCCGAGGAGGCGGCCGGAGCCGAGTCGGCGGAGGCCGAGTCGGCGGAGGCCGACGAAGCGGCGGACGCAGCCGGAGCCGAGGAGGCGGCCGGGGCAGCGGCGGCCGGGGCCGACGAAGCGGCGACCGGGCCGTTGCCGTAGGTGTAGGTCGCGTTGCCGTTGGCATCGAGCGTCCAGGAGAAGTTCCAGCCGGCGGCAGCGGCGGCGGCGTTGTCGAGCCCGGCCCAGGAGGCGGGCAGGTCGCCGGAGTAGGTGGTCGGGGCAGCCGAGGCCGGAGCGATGGTGGCGGCGGCGGCGAAGCCGGCGACTGCGAGGCCGAGGCCGGTGCGACGGGCGGCGGTGGTGATGTTCTGCATGGCTGTTTCCTCCAGTGTGCCTACGGGGTGAGCTGTCGGGTGCGGATCCGATGGATCCGGCCGAGGCTCGGAATGGGTGGACAGCCTCGGCTTCACCCCAAGGCCCGCGTGTTCTCGCGAGCCGGGAAGTGGTTCCCCCGTTCCTGCCAGGTCCGTTTAGGGATCTTCGCCGAGCGGCAGCAGGATGCGGCGATCCGCTCGGGAGCGCCGCCCGTCCGAGCGGCACGGGTAGAACAGTAACGAACAGGTCACGGTTTGTCACGGGAAAATAACGTGACGGCGTCCGCAACTGCCCTCGTAGCCCGCCTCGGGCGCGACGAAGGCCCCGCATCTTCCAGCATCGCCCCAGGTCAGATGAGGCATGCCGAGATCGATGCGGGGCCTTCGCATGAGACCCGCCACAGTTGAGCAGTGTCGTGATCCAGCGGCAGATCACCGTGAGGTCACGGTCAGATCACCGCCGGTCACCTGGCAGAGCTCACCAGGTGCCCCAGGAGGAGTCCTCGGTGGACTCGTCCCACTCGTTCTCCCAGAAGTCCACGTTCTGGCCCTCGGGGCTGTCGGCGTAGCCCTCGGCGGTCTCATCCCACGAGTAGCCGAACGAGGAGTCGAAGAGGTCCGAGGAGTACCCCTTGGCGTCCTCGGAGTAGCGCTCGGCGTGACGCTCGGTCACGCGGTCGCCGAAGTAGGTGTTGTAGTAGTTGTCGGCGTCCTGCTCCGTGATCTCGTTCCAGGACTCGGCCTTGGACTCGGACTGGACGTTCTTGGTGCGCAGCGGATCGGCGCCGGTGCGCTCGTACTGAGACTCGACCTTGCGCTCGGAGAAGCTGTCCGAGTAGACGTCCGAGAACTTGTAGTCGCCCTGGGTGGTGGTGCGCTCGGAGTAGAAGCGCTCGCTCGAGGTGGTGGTGACCGTGCGGCCGGTCTCTGTCGGGGCCGGGGCGGCCATGGCCGGAGCGGCGGAGGCGGCTCCCAGGCCGATCAGGAGGGCAGAGGCGGTCAGGACGGAAGTGCGACGCATGGTGGTGGTCTCCTCGATGTCGTCGTTGGGGGCGTTCGCTGCGGATCAGCGGCCCCGAGGCGGACATCTCCCAGCTCACACCATGGTGATGACCGGGGGGAAGACGACGGCCCACATTTCCTCCCTCGGACGTTCACCCCGCATTCACCTGGGGCGATGTCCGCGCAGCGCTCAGGAGGCGACCGCCGCCTGGAAGTCGAGGATGTGCTCGCGCAGCAGCTCGGCCGCGGCCGCATGATCGCCGCGGGTGGCGGCCTCGAGGATCTCCCAGTGCTGCGCCTGCAGCCGACGCCGCAGCTTCGGCCAGTCCTCGATCCGTGCCACACCCTCGGCCACATAGCCGACCACTGCCGTGCGCAGCGACGTCAGCATGGTCACCATCACGACGTTGCAGGACAGCTCGCCGAGGGTCACGTGGAACTCCGCGTCGAGGGCGTGGAAGAGCTCCTCGGACACGCCTTCGTCCATGCGCTGCAGGATCCGCCGCGCTCGGCCGCAGATCTCCTCGCGCACCGGAGGGTCGGACCTGCCCGCACTTTGCATGGACTGGGTCTCCAGCAGGACGCGCATGTCGACGATGTCGGCCATGGGCAGCGCCTGCGTGGCCACGTGCATCCGCAGGGCCCAGGCCAGGGCGTGCGACGGCTCGGACACGACAGTGGCCCCGGACCGGGGCCCCGAGCCCACCTCGCTGGAGACCAGGCCGAGGGCATCGAGCACGCGGATGCCCTCGCGCACGGAGGCCCGCGAGATCTCGAACTGCTCCGCCATGGCCCTCTCGGCGGGCAGCTTGTCGCCCACCGACAGCTCGCCGTCGCGCAGCCGGCCCTCGACCCACTCGAGGACCACCGAGTGCGCGGCGCCCCGGGGGCGATGCGCCCCCGGGGCGAGTGGTCGCAGCCGGGCCTGCGCGTCCGTCACTGGACCGGCAGCATCCAGGCCAGGACGTTGGACTGCAGGAAGACCAGCAGGCACAGCGCCAGCAGCATGCCCACGGACCAGGGAAGCACCTTCTTGAAGATCTCCGACTCCTTGCCCGGCATGCTCACCGCGGTGGCGGCGATGGCCAGGGACTGAGGCGAGATCATCTTGCCGACCACGCCGCCGGTCGTGTTCGAGGCGACCATGAGCGCGGGATCCAGCCCGGCGCCCTCGGCGGCCGTCTGCTGGAGGTTGGAGAACAGCGCATTGGCCGAGGTGTCCGACCCGGTCACTGCGGTGCCGACCCAGCCGAGCACCGGGGAGAAGAACGCGAAGGCCGCGCCCAGCCCGGCCACGAACGTGCCGATCGCCAGGGTCTGCCCGGAGAAGTTCATGACGTAGGCCAGCGCCAGCACAGAGACGATCGTCAGCGCGGAGAACCGCATCTTGTACATGCAGGCCGCGATCTCCCGCAGCCCCTTGCCGATCGTCATGGGGAAGCGGCCGCCGTGCGTGAACACGGAGTAGATCACCGTGACGAGCAGCCCGGTGATCAGCAGCAGGGTGCCCGGCGAGGACAGCCACTGGAAGGTGTAGACCGTCGCAGCGATCGGCTCTCCGGCGGCGTTGACCAGATGGCCGTCCAGCCCCGGCCAGGGGATCTTGACGTCGGTCGCGGCCAGGGCGGCGGGGATGTCGACCCCTGTGGTCCACAGCTTGGCGATGCCGAAGACCACGACCACCAGGACATAGGGCAGCACGGCCATCCACACACGGGCCGGGGTCAGCTCGGAGACGGAGTCCGCGTGCTCGATGCCCAGGCGGTCCTTGGCCTCCAGGGCACCGCGGGGGCGCCAGAAGCGCAGCAGCACGACGGCTGCGGCCAGGCCCACGAGGGCGGCGACGACGTCGGTGAGCTCATAGGAGAAGTGCACGGAGGTCCACCACTGGGCCACGGCGAACGAGCCGCCGATGACCAGGGCCGCCGGCCAGGCATCGCGCACGCCGCGCATGCCGTCGATCAGCAGCAGCAGGAACATGGGGACCACGAGCGCGAAGAACGGGGCCTGGTGCCCGACGATCGCGCCGATGTGCGCGGCGTCGATGCCGGTCAGGCGCCCGGCGGTGGTGATCGGGATGGCCACGGCGCCGAAGGCGACCGGGGCGGTGTTGGCGATCAGCACGACGGTGGCGGTCTTCAGCGGCTTGAGCCCGATCGCCATGATCATGGTGGCCGTGATGGCCACGGGGGCGCCGAAGCCGGCGAGCGCCTCGAGGAGGCCGCCGAAGCAGAAGGCGATGAGGATCGCCTGGATGCGGACGTCGCCGCCGCCGATCGAGTCGAAGATCGAGCGCATGTCCTCGAACCGCCCGGCCGCGACGGTCACCTGGTAGAACCACAGTGCCATCACGACGATCCATACGATCGGGAACAGGCCGAAGGCCGCTCCCTGGGTGGCCGTCAGCAGCGCCAGGCCGGCGGGCATGCCGAAGCCGAGCACGGCGGCCAGCAGCGCCGAGGCCAGGGCGATCAGGCCCGAGAGCCAGGCGCTGCGCTTGAGCCCGACCAGGCAGATGAAGAAGACGACGAGCGGGATCAGACCGACGAGGGCAGAGAGGCCGAGACTGCCGCCGACGGCGTCCACCTGAGCTGTGTAGGTGTCCACGAGGACCTCCGGAGAGTGAGAGGAAGGAGGGGACTGACGGGATCGACAGCGGTCTCCGGTGCGACGGGAGTCACGTTTCAGGTATGGTCTGACCACACGATCCTGACGAGACTGTACATGATGCGCATCACATCGCGGTCGCGTCAGGAGAAGAGCATCCGGGAGGGCCCATGAGGATCGCACTGTTCGCCACCTGCATCGTCGATGCGATGTACCCCAAGGTCGCGCTGGCCACCGTCCGCGTGCTGGAGCGCCTCGGCCACGAGGTGATCTTCCCGCCGGGGCAGGGCTGCTGCTCCCAGATGCACGTCAACAGCGGCTACATCGACGGCGCGCTGCCCGTCGTGCGCAACCACGTCGAGGCGTTCACCGCCGCCGACTACGACGTCGCGGTCGCCCCGTCCGGCTCCTGCGTGGCCTCCCTGGGCCACCAGCAGCCGATGATCGCCCGGGAGTGCGGCGACGAGGCCCTGGCCCAGCGCGCCGAGGAGGTCGCCGGCCGGACCTACGAGCTCTCCGAGCTGCTGACCGACGTCCTCGGCGTCACAGATGCCGGCGCCCAGCTCGGATCGTGGTTCCCGCACCGGATCACCTACCACCCGTCGTGCCACGGCCTGCGCCTGCTCGGACTGGGCGATCGACCGACCCGGCTGCTCTCCTCCGTCCAGGACCTCGAGCTGGTCGAGCTGCCCGACGCCTACGAGTGCTGCGGCTTCGGCGGCACGTTCTCCTTCAAGAACCCGGATGTCTCCGGCGCCATGGCCGAGGCCAAGCTGCGCAACATCGAGCGCACGGACACCGAGCTGTGCGTCGGCGGCGACGCCTCGTGCCTGCTGCACCTGTCGGGAGCCGCGCACCGCCGCAGGACGCCGGTGCGCACCGTCCACCTGGCCGAGATCCTGGCCTCCACCCGCCAGAACCCCCTCGAGCTCGACGACATCGCCGAGCTTTCGATCCCGCAGGGCACGGCGTCGATCGGCCCGCGCGCCGAGGCCCCCGCCGTCGAGACCGCTGAAGGAGCCGCACGATGACCGCCGTCCAGCTCGGCATGCCGTCCATGCCGCCCGCCTACGGAGTGGGCAACCTCTACGAGGAGTCCCCCTTCCCCGCCCACGCGCGCGACGAGCTGCGCGATGAGCAGATGCGCGCCAACATCGGCCACGCGACCCACACCATCCGCGCCAAGCGCAACCGCGTCGTCGGGGAGCTGCCGGACTGGGAGGAGCTGCGCGACGCCGGCGCGGCCGTCAAGCAGGAGGTCGCCGCGCGCATGCCCGAGCTGCTCGAGCAGTTCGAGGCCAACGTGACCGCCCGCGGCGGCATCGTGCACTGGGCCCGCGACGCCGAGGAGGCCAATCGCATCGTCACCGACCTCGTGCGGGCCAAGGGCGTCGACGAGGTCATCAAGGTCAAGTCGATGGCCACCCAGGAGATGGGCCTCAACGAGCACCTGGACTCCGAGGGCATCCGCGCGATCGAGACCGACCTGGCGGAGCTGATCGTGCAGCTCGGCGAGGACAAGCCGTCGCACATCCTGGTCCCGGCCATCCACAAGAACCGCGACCAGATCCGCGAGATCTTCTCCCGGAAGATGCCCGGGCTGACCCGCGAGCTGACCGACGAGCCCGCCGTGCTGGCCGAGGCCTCCCGGCGCTACCTGCGCGAGAAGTTCCTGGACTCCACCGTGGCGATCTCCGGGGCGAACTTCGGCATCGCCGAGTCCGGCACCCTCACGGTGGTGGAGTCCGAGGGCAACGGGCGCATGTGCCTGACGCTGCCGGAGACCCTGATCACCGTCATGGGCGTCGAGAAGCTGCTGCCGCGGTTCTCCGACCTCGAGGTCTTCACCCAGCTGCTGCCGCGCTCCTCGACCGGCGAGCGCATGAACCCCTACACCTCCATGTGGACCGGGGTGACCGAGGGCGACGGGCCGCAGGAGTTCCACCTGATCCTGATGGACAACGGGCGCTCGGCCGTGCTGTCGGACCCGGCGGGCCGCGACGCCCTGCGCTGCATCCGCTGCTCCGCCTGCCTCAACGTCTGCCCGGTCTACGAGCACGCGGGCGGCCACGCCTACGGCTCCGTCTACCCCGGGCCCATCGGAGCGATCCTCTCCCCGCAGCTCACGGGCGTGGCCGCCGCGGAGAACGACTCGCTGCCGTACGCGTCGTCGCTGTGCGGGCGCTGCTACGAGGTGTGCCCCGTGAAGATCGACATCCCGTCGATCCTGGTCCACCTGCGCGACGAGGACGTGCGCACCAAGCACGGCGAGCGCCGCCGGGAGGAGAAGACGCAGCGGGAGACGGCCGAGCGCTACGAGGCGCTCGTGCTGGATCAGCACGCGCACAATCCCGAGGCCAGCCAGCGCCACGCCATGCCCGAGACCCCCCAGGCGGGCTCGGCCGGCTCGGCCGGGGCCTTCCTGCGCCGGGCCGTGGCCCGGACGCAGGGGGCCATGCCCTCGCAGATGGACATGCTCATGCGCGCCGCCGGCCTGGCGATGTCCTCGGGCACCCGGATGCGCCTGGCGGAGAAGGCCCTGCCCCTGGGGCGGGCCGCCGTCAGGCCCATGGGCGGGCTGAGCTGGATGCCCGGCGTGCTGGGCGGCTGGACGCAGCAGCGCGACATCCCCGTGATGCCGCGCGAGTCCTTCCGCAGCTGGTGGCAGGACAACGAGGGGGATGCGCAGCAGCGTCGGCGCGCGGATCTGGGCGACAGCGCCCCGGCCTCCGCCCCGCAGCCCCGCCCCGTCGAGGGCCCCTCCCTGGCCGGGCGCACCGAGGACGGCGCCGCCTGGGGCTCGACCGCCCAGGCCGTGCGCGCCCGCCGCTCCGGCGACGCCCGCCCGCCGCGCCCCCAGGAGGGCGATGTCGTGGGCAGCCAGCTCAGCGAGCGCACCGTGGGCGACCCCGCCGATCTGACCTTCGGCATCGACCGCCGCAGCACCGACCGGAACCAGGAGCAGGCATGAGCGCCGCATCGCAGTCCGAGGCACGCACGGAGATCCTGGCCCGCATCCGGGCCTCGATCGCCGACTCCCCCGCGGCTCCGCCGATCCCGCGGGGCTACCGCCGCCGCTCCGAGCTCACCCGGGAGCAGATCGTCGACATGCTCGAGGACCGGCTGATCGACTACAAGGCCGAGGTCCACCGGGAGGACCTGTCCTCCCTGCCGGGGCGCCTGGCCGCGCTGCTGGGCGAGAGCTCCGTGCTCGTGCCGGAGGGCCTGGAGGAGTCCTGGCTGCCGCAGTCCCTGAACCGGGTCCGCGACGAAGGCCCGGACGGCGCTCCCCTGACGGCGCGGGGACTCGCCCAGATCGATGCGCTGGTCAGCTCCTCGACCGTCTCGTGCGCCGAGACCGGCACGATCTTCCTCTCCTCCGCCCCCGATGAAGGCCGCCGCGCGCTGAGCCTGGTGCCCGATCACCACGTGTGCATCGTCGGGCTGGACACGGTGGTCGAGCTGATCCCCGAGGCCTTCGAGCGGATCGGCCCGGACCGCCCGATCACCATGATCTCGGGGCCCTCCGCGACCTCGGACATCGAGCTGGAGCGCGTCGAGGGCGTGCACGGCCCGCGTCAGCTGGACGTGATCCTGCTCGATCGCAGCTGAGCCCGCAGCCCGCTCCGTCACTTCCGCAGGCGAAGGACGGGGCGGGCTCGCCCGCTGCTGCTGTGGGGGCCGGCTGAACGTCGAAGGCCTCGTCTCGGGGCAGATCCTCAGGAGAACCCTTGACCACGTTCCACGACTTCAGCGCCGACACCATCGTCGGCTCGCAGGACGTCTTCGACCGCTTCGCCGGTCAGGTCGTGCTGGTCGTCAACACCGCCAGCGAGTGCGGGCTGACGTCGCAGTACGACGGCCTGCAGAAGCTGCAGGACGAGTACAAGGACCGCGGCTTCACCGTGCTCGGCTTCCCGTGCAACCAGTTCGGCGGGCAGGAGCCCGGCGATGAGGAGCAGATCCAGCAGTTCTGCCGCACCGAGTTCTCCGTGGACTTCCCCCTATACAAGAAGGTGGAGGTGAACGGGATCGACACGCACCCGCTGTGGGCCTGGCTCAAGTCCGAGAAGCAGGGCGAGGACGGCGCGGACATCGAGTGGAACTTCGCCAAGTTCCTGATCGACGGCGACGGCCGCGTGGTCGAGCGCTACGCGCCCCAGACCACCCCGGAGCAGCTGCGCGGCGACATCGGGCAGCTGCTGAGCTCGGACGCCGAGCAGGGCTGAGCCCCCGTCGATGTCCCAGGCCTCGAGCGCGCCCCGCGATGATGAGACCCCGGCCGGCCGCGGCCCCCTGATCCAGGGCGGGCCGCTCGGCCGGGTCCTGGGCGCGATCGAGATGATCGGCAATCGCCTGCCGCATCCGTTCTGGCTGTTCATCCTCCTCGCCTTCCTGATCGTCCCGCTCTCGGAGCTGCTCGCCCGCCTGGGCGCCAGCGCGGTGGATCCGACCACCGGCGAGACCGTGGCCGTGACGAGCCTGGCCGACGCCGAGGGGATGCGCCGGATCGTCGGCGGCATCGTGCCGAACATCGTCGAGTTCCCGCCGCTGGGCGTGGTGCTCGTCGTGATGCTGGGCGTGGCGGTGGCCGACGGCGCCGGACTGATCAACACCGCCCTGCGGGTGGTCGTGGCCAAGGTGCCCGCGCGGTGGCTGACCTTCGTCCTGGCGCTGGCCGGCGTCACCGGCTCGATCGCCTCCGATGCGATCACGGTGGTGCTCATCCCACTGGGCGCCGCCGCGTTCAAGGCGGCGGGCCGCTCGGCGGTGCTGGGCGCCGTCGTCGCGTTCGCCTCGGCCTCGGCGGGGTTCAACGCCTCGCTCGTGGTGAACCTGACCGACCCCCTGCTGGGCGGCATCTCGACGTCGGCGGCCCAGCTCGTGGACCCCGAGTACCAGGTCTCCCCCATCGCCAACTACTACTTCTCGGCGGCCTCCGCCGTGGTGCTCGCCCTGCTCATCACCTTCGTGACCGAGCGCGTGCTGACCCGGATGACGGCCCGGATCCACGCCGCGGAGCTGGCCGCCGAGCGCGACGGCACCGCCGAGACCGCCGACGATGGCGACGACCGCCCGCAGATCTCCCAGGAGAACCTGCGCAGCTATCAGCCACAGGAGATCCGCGGGCTGAAGTGGGCGGGCATCGCGACCGTCGCGTACGTGGCGCTGTACTTCCTGGCGCTGCTGCTGCCGTTCTCGCCGCTGCGCGGGGTCGAGGAGACCGGCGCCCTGAGCTCCGTGCTGATCACCGACATCTCAGGGCCGATCGCCCTGCTGTTCCTGGTCGCGGGCACGGCCTACGGCATCCCCGCCGGGAGCATCCGCAGGCTGGCCGACATCCCCGAGCTCATGGCCCGCGGCATCCGCGACATCGCAGCGCTGCTGGTCCTGCTGGCCGCGGCGGCGCAGTTCATCGCCTTCTTCACCTGGACCGACATGGGCACCGTCATCGCGATCAGCGGCTCGAGCCTGCTCGAGGCCGCCGGTCTGCCGCTGCCGGTGCTGTTCTTCAGCGTCGTGGCGATCGTGGCCGTGCTGAACCTCTTCCTGACCTCGGGATCGGCGCTGTACACGCTCGTTGCGCCCGTGATCGTGCCCATGTTCATGTACCTGGGCGTGAATCCGGAGACCACGCAGATGCTGTACCGGATCGGCGACTCCGCGTTCAACATCATCACGCCGCTCAACGCGTTCTTCGCCCTGACCCTGGGTGTGGTCCAGCAGCGGCTCCCACGAGCCGGGATCGGCACGCTGATGTCCCTGCTGCTGCCGTTCGCGATCTCGATCCTGGTGGTGTGGTTCCTGTTCTTCCTGCTGTGGTGGAGCCTCGGGATCCCGCTGGGTCCGGGAGCGCCGGCGGCCTGAGCCCCGCCCACCCGATCGGCGGCGCGAGATGAGGAACGGGCCGGGTCGCGTGAGGATCGCGACCCGGCCCGTTCATCGCCCGGAGCCGGCCGGATCCGGAGGGTCCGGGACGCCTCGAGCGGGTCTGCCCACCCGTTGCCCGAGGCGTCCCGGAGTGTGCACCAGCCGGTCTCTGCCCACCGGGAGGTGCGATGCGCCGCGGCCCACCAGCCGCGGCACCCGATCCGCATCCGCCCCTCTGACTGCCCATCAGGAGGAGCTCGATGCGCTCGGCGGCCCCGCCCGCCAGGACGTTCGCACCGAGTGACCGGGAGGGCCCTTGCGAGCTCTCACAGTGAAGACCGGCTCAGGCCCGGATCGTGACGCGGTTCTCGAGAAGTTACGCCAGCGCTGCCGAGCGGGCCGGACATGGCGAAGGCCGCCCTCGGGGGAAGGGCGGCCTTCGTGCTGGGGCCGGGACGTCCGGGGAGGCACTGCCCTGCCTCCACCCGGACGTCCCGGGATTCCAGGGTCTCGGACTCTGCCCGCCCGATCCCCTGCTCGGTGCAGCGACTGCCCGTCGCCGCACCCGGTCCTCCCCTGCGCCGTGACTGCCCATCAGCGGCTGCTTCGAGGCGGACCGTGAGGCCCTCCCGCAAGGGGAGGACCGGCATCTCTCCGCACCGGTGGTGCAAGAGCTCTCGCGAGCTCTCACGGTGAAGACCCCGACCGGACCGGATCGTGACGCGGTTTCGTCGGAAGATTCTCAAGATTCTTCTCCGCGGTCCCGACGACGCCTGCGATCGGCCCGAGATCACGCCCCGGACAGGGGTGACGGCTCATCTGGGCCGGTGTACTCTCACAGTTGTATGTGTGTCATCTCACATGCTTCCACGGATCGTCCGGCACGTACCTGCCGGGAAGAGAGCGAGAACCGCCATGGCGACTGTTTCGTATGACCGCGTGACCTGTCAGTACCCCGGAGCCGAGAGCCCCTCGGTCTCCGAGCTCAGCCTGGACATCGCCGACGGCGAATTCCTGGTGCTCGTAGGCCCGTCCGGCTGCGGCAAGTCCACGACCCTGCGCATGCTCGCGGGACTCGAGGACGTCACCCGCGGCTCCATCCTGATCGGCGATCAGGACGTCACCGACGTCGACCCCCGCGACCGCGACATCGCCATGGTCTTCCAGAACTACGCCCTGTACCCGCACATGACGGTCGCGGAGAACATGGGCTTCGCGCTGAAGATCGCCAAGGTCCCCGCCGACGAGCGCCGGGCCAAAGTCGAAGAAGCCGCGGAGATCCTCGACCTCACCGAGTACCTGGACCGCAAGCCCAAGAACCTCTCGGGCGGACAGCGCCAGCGCGTGGCCATGGGCCGCGCCATCGTGCGCTCCCCCAAGGTCTTCCTCATGGACGAGCCCCTGTCCAACCTGGATGCCAAGCTGCGCGTCCAGACCCGCACCCAGATCGCCTCCCTCACGCGGCGCCTGGGCGTCACCACCGTCTACGTCACCCACGACCAGACCGAGGCCATGACCATGGGCGATCGTGTGGCCGTGCTCAAGGCCGGCAAGCTCATGCAGGTCGACACCCCGGCCAACCTCTACGACCGCCCGGCCAACGAGTTCGTGGCCGGCTTCATCGGCTCCCCGGCCATGAACCTGGTCCGCAGCGCCCCGGATGCCGACGGCGTCCTGTCGGTGGGCACCACCCGCGTCCAGCTGACTCCCGCTCAGCGCGAGGCGCTCAGCGGCACCGAGGTCACCGTGGGCATCCGGCCCGAGGACCTGTCGCTGGCCCCCGAGGGCGAGGGCCTGCCCGTGAGCGTCCAGGCGGTCGAGGAGCTCGGCGCCGACGCCTACATCTACAGCTCGCTGGCCCCGGTCACCGCGGCCAACACCGTGGTGACCACGCACTCCTCCGCCGCGGAGGAGGAGATCGCCGAGGAGGACCAGGCCACCGAGGGCATCACGATCCGCACCGGCGGGCGCTCCGCGGTCAAGGTCGGCGACACCATCTGGACCGTCCCCGCCGTCGATCGCCTCCACCTGTTCGACACCGCCACCGGCCAGCGCCTCCCTGACGCTCGCTGATGCCCGTCGACGAGATCCGCGAGATCCCCGATTCCATGCGCGCCAGCGTGCTGCACGGGATCGGGGATCTCGCCGTGGAGCAGCGCCCCGTCCCGCAGCCCGGACCCGGTGAGGTCCTTGTCCGCGTGCTGAGCGTGGGGGTCTGCGGGTCGGACACGCACTACTACGAGCACGGCCGCATCGGCGCCTTCGCGGTGGAGGGCTCCCTGGTCCTCGGCCACGAGCCGTCCGGGCGCGTGGTCGGGCTGGGGCCGGGCACCGATCCGTCGCTTCTGGGCGCCCGGGTATCGCTGGAGCCGGGCATCCCCGAGCCGTTCTCCCCGCAGACGCTGGCCGGGCGGTACAACCTGGATCCGGCGGTGCGCTTCTTCGCCACGCCTCCCGTGGACGGGGTGTTCAGCGAGTACGCCGTGCACCCGGCGGCGTTCTGCCACCGCGTGCCGGATTCGGTCTCGGATGACGCCGCCGCACTGCTCGAGCCGCTGTCCGTGGGCATCGCCGCATCGCGGGCCGCTCACGTCCGCCTGGGCTCGCGCGTGCTCGTGGCGGGAGCCGGGCCCATCGGCCTGCTGGCGGCCGCGTGCGCAGAGGCCGCCGGAGCCGTCGAGGTGGCCATGACGGACATGCGCGAGGACCGGCTCGAGGTCGCCGCCTCCTGGGGCGCCTCGCGCACCTGGGCCGCCGGCTGCGCCCCGGAGCCGGACAGCGCGGACGGCGGCGGGTTCGACGCCTTCATCGACGCGACGGGCGCTGAGCCCGCCGTGCTCGACGGACTGTACCGCCTGGCTCCGGCCGGGCGCGCCGTTCTGGTCGGCATGGGCGCGGACACCCTGGCTCTGCCCGTCCCGCTCGTGCAGAACCGCGAGCTCGTGGTCACCGGGACGTTCCGCTATGCCGGGACGTGGCCCACCGCGGTGGCCATGGCCGCCTCGGGTGCGGTGGACCTGGACTCGCTCGTCACGAGCGTCCACGGCCTCGACGACGTCGAGGCCGCCCTCACCGCGGCCCGCACCCCCGGTGCGCTCAAGGCGGTCGTGCGCCCCTGACCCGCACCGCACGGAGGTCCCCCGCAGAGCTGCTCTGCCGGGGACCTCCGTGCATCGGTGCCGGGTGCGCCGAGACACGGACGACGAACCATCGCGAGGCACGGCGACTCGGCCGGATTCCCACTTCGTCACGGCCTGGCGCGAGACGCCGAGACGGGTCGCGAGCTGGGCCTGCGACAGACCGGCGCGCAGCCGGCATTCCTTGATCCGGTCGTGCAGCATGACGAGCTCCTCGGACGGGGATGCGCCGGGATCGTTCGGCGGTGTCATCAACCTAGAGCCGTGCGATCCCCCAGCCCACCGTCCGCGCCCTCAGCAGGCGCTGCGCTCTCCTGCCCGGTGGCTGCGCGCGGTTGCCACCGATATACCCCCTGGTCACGGCCCTGCGGGGATGAGCGCGGCGGAGACGGAGACGAGCCCCCGCGGTCGCTGCGCGCAGCGACCGCGGGGGCTCGTCGTCGTGCCGGGGGCCGGGGGCCGGCCTACTTGATGGCACCCATGGACAGACCGCGCACCAGCTGCTTCTGGGCGACCCAGCCGGCGATGACCACCGGCAGCGACGCCAGGACGCTGGCGGCGGAGAGCCGAGCCAGGAACAGGCCCTCGCTGGTCATGGTCGAGACGAGCATGACCGGCACCGTGGCCGCCTCGACGGCCGTGAGGTTCAGGGCGAAGAAGAACTCGTTCCAGGCGAAGATCACGCAGATCAGGGCGGTCGAGGCGATGCCCGGGGCCACCATGGGGATCAGGATCGTGCGCAGCGTGGTCATCAGCGAGGCGCCGTCGATCTCCGCGGCCTCAAGGACCTCCCGGGGGACCTCCTGGAAGAACGAGCGCATCATCCACACCGCGATCGGCAGGTTCATGGCCGTGTAGAGCAGGACCAGGGTCCAAACGGTGTCCAGGACCTTGAGCTGACCGGCGACGACGTAGATCGGGACGATCACGGCCACGACCGGCAGCATCTTGGTGGAGATGAAGAAGAACAGCACGTCCGAGGTCTTCTCGACCGGGCGGATGCTCACCGCGTAGGCGGCCGGGATGCCGAGCAGCAGGACCAGGAGGGTCGAGGCCACCGTGGCGATCGCGGAGTTGAGCATGTAGTCGCCCAGTCCGGCGTCGATCACCGCGCGGTACTGATCCAGCGTGGGCGCGAAGAAGAACGTCGGCGGGTTCGTGGAGGCATCGGCCTCCTGCTTGAACGACGTCAGCACCATCCACGCCACCGGCAGGAAGAACCCGAGGGCCAGCAGCCAGGTGATGAGGGTCAGTGCCGCGCCGCCGATGCCACCGGAGCGGCGCTTGCGCACGGGCGGCTCGGGCCGGTCGTCGCGAGCACGGTCCTGGGCATCCCAGGGAGCAGAGGTCGTCTCCGCGGAGACGGAGTCATGGGGCTGTGCGGTCATGTCGGTCACTGCTCCGTGGTCATGAAGCTCTTGAACATCAGACGCAGGGCCCAGGTCGCGATGATGATCGTGCCGATCACCACGACCACGCCCATGGCGGCGGCCTGGCCGACGTCGAAGCCCAGGAAGGCTCGCTGGTAGATGTAGAACGGCAGGTTGGCGCTCTGGGTGCCCGGTCCGCCTGCGGTCATGAGGTAGATCTGGTCGAACGTGTTGACCACGTAGATCGCGCCGAGCAGGACGCACAGCTCGATGTAGCGGCGCATGTGCGGCAGCGTGATGAGCACGAAGGACTGGATCTTGGAGGCCCCGTCCACGCGCGCCGCCTCGAGGACGTCGCGGGGCTGGGACTGCAGACCGGCCAGGAGCAGCAGCATCATGAACGGCGTCCACTGCCACACCAACGCCACGATCACGGAGATCCGCGGCATCTGGGAGGTCCAGTCCACCGGGTCGATGCCCACGAGGCCGATCATCCAGTTCACCAGGCCGTAGGACGGGTTGAACATGGACACCGACCACAGCATGGCCGAGGCCACGGGCATGATCAGGAACGGCGTGATCAGCAGAGTGCGGGCCAGGCCGCGGCCCAGGAACGCCCGATCCAGCAGCAGCGCGAAGATCATCCCCAGGATGAGGGCGAACAGCACGCAAGCCAGCGTGTAGAGGATCGAGTTGAGCGCCGCGCCGCGGAACGTGGAGTCGGTGAAGATCGCCAGGTAGTTGCGCAGGCCGACGAAACGGTCGGAGTCCTCGTTGAGGAGGTTCCAGGAGCGCAGCGAGTACCAGATGGTGATCAGGAACGGCAGCTGGGTCAGCGCGATCGTGAAGATCAGCGCGGGCAGCAGCGGAAGACGGCGGCGGAAGGCGTCGCGCTTGGCGCGCTCCTCGGCGCTGCGACGGCTGGCGGGCTCTGCGGCCCGAGTGCCCGACGGGGTGGCCACGGTGGACATCTCAGTTGCCTCCAGAGCTGTTGCGGTGCACGTCGGCGACGTCCTCGGCGTACTCCTGGGACTGCTCGAGCGCCTCGTCGACGCTCTTCTGGCCGGCCACGGCGGCCGACATCTGCTGGCCCACGCGGGTGCCGAGATCCTGGAACTCCGGGATCGCCACGAACTGCAGGCCCTCGTACGGGACGGGGTGCGTCATGGAGGTCTCCTGGGAGGCACCGGCCATGGCGTCGAGGGCGGGCTTGGCGTAGGCCTCGGAGACCTCGGCGTAGCCCTCGAGCTCATAGGTCGAGTAACGGCTCCCCGGGGGAACGCGCTCCCAGCCGATCTCCTCGCCGACCAGCTTCATGTAGTCCTTGCTGGTCATCCAGGCGATGAAGTCCCAGGCCTGCTCCTTGCGCTGCGAGGTCGCGGGGATGGCCAGCGACCACGAGTAGAGCCAGCCCGCGGCCTCGGTCTCCATGACCGGGGCGGGGGCGTACCCGCTGCGCCCGGCGACCGTGGAGGAGGCCGGGTCCTCGACCGAGGAGACCATGGCCGTGGCGTCGTACCACATGGCCGCCTGGCCCTGGCTGTAGCGGGTGATGCAGTCGCCGTAGCCGGAGGTGGCCGCACCGGGCTGCCCGTGCTCGCGGACCAGGTCCACGTAGAACTGGGTGGCCTTCCTGGTGGCGTCCGAAGTCAGCGTGGGGTTCCAGTCCATGTCGAACCAGCCGCCGCCGAACGTGTTGTACACGGTGGTCAGCGGGGCCATGATCTCGCCCCAGCCGGCCAGGCCGCGCAGGCAGATCCCGGAGATGTCCTGGTCGGGATCGGCCAGCTCGGCGGCGAACTCGCCGATCTGCTCCCAGGTGGGCTTCTCCGGCATCTCCAGGCCCTTGGCCTCGAAGAGGTCCTTGTTCCATACCAGGAACGACGACTCCCCGTAGAAGGGCACGGCGTAGAGGCTGTCCTGGTAGCTCAGGGCGGCGCGCACCGAGTCGATGAAGTCCTCGGGGTCGTAGCCCTCGGTCGCCTCCGCGTACGGCTGCAGGTTCTCGATCCAGCCGTTGGCCGCCCAGATGGGGGTCTCGTAGTTGGAGATCATGACGACGTCGAACTCGCCGCCGCCGGTGGCCACGGAGGCCGTGATCTTGGCACGAGCCTCGTTCTCCGGGAGGGAGACGAATCGGACGTTGATGTCCGGGTGCTCCCGCTCGAACTCGGCCTGCAGGGAGATCGCGTCCTGCATCTGCGGGTTGGACACGATGCCGACGACGATCTCGTCGCCCTGGGACGAGCCGCAGCCGGTCAGGGCCAGTGCGGAGAGACCGAGGGTCCCGCCGAGCAGCTGGCGCCTGCCCACAGACCACGGCGGGCTGTGCGGCGAGGTGAGACGAGGGCTCATGGATACCTCTGTGGATTCGTACGGGCCCAGGCAGCGGTGTCCGGGCCGAGAGGCAGAAGACCTGGTGGGGGCGGGCACCCGGCCCCATCCGGCGCTTCTCACGTGAGCGCTCTATCCCGCTCAGGTGAGTGTGATGCTAGTCATATAGACTCACCTGAGCAACACCCGACCTCACAGATGTGGCCCCCATGACCTCGGATCCGACCGCACCATCCGCCAACGCCGCCCCCTCCCCGAGCGCCGACGACCGCGCCCACCTCACGCTGCTCGCCGAGATCAGTCGTGCCCACTTCCTGGATCAGAAGTCCAAGGTCCAGATCGCCCAGGAGCACGACATCTCGCGCTTCCAGGTCGCCGCGTTCGTGCAGGAGGCCCGCGATCGGGGCATCGTGCGCATCACCATCGCCGTGCCGTCGGACGGCCGCGACCAGGAGACGGCGCAGTCCCTGGGCATCGCGGAGCTGATCTCGGTCGAGCCCGCCGACACCCCCCGCGGCGCCGAGGCCCTGGCCCGCGAGCTCGCCGCCTCGGTGGCCGAGCACGCCGCAGGCCAGACCGCCGTCGGGATCTCGTGGTCGCGCATCATCCAGGCCATGGCCCCGCACCTGCCCGACCTCTCGGACAGCGTGGTGGTCCAGCTGGCCGGGGCGATCGCCTCCCCGGACTCCACCGAGGCGGTCCCCCGGCTGCTGAGCACGCTGCGCGCCAAGCAGACGCTTCCCCTGTGGGCGCCGCTGGTGGCCGGTGAGGGCGCGGCAGCCCTGCGCGAGACCCCGGAGATCGCCCGCACCCTGGCCCAGGCCGGGGATCTGGACCTGGCGGTCTTCGCGATCGGCGGCTGGGGACCGGGGCTGTCCACCGTGTGGGACCGCATCCAGGAGCAGGACCGTCAGCAGGCCCTGGCGGCCGGCGCGGTCGCCGAGATCTCCGGGCACCTGATCGACGCCCGCGGCACCGCGGTGGAGGGCCCCGTCGAGGACTCCGTGATCGCGGCATCGCTTGCGGACCTGCGTGCGGCCCGTCGCCGGATCGCGGTCGCCCACGGCGCCGGGCGCGCCCCGGCCGTGCTGGCGGCGGTGCGGGCCGGGCTGGTCGACATCCTGGTCTGCGACATCCCGCTGCGGGATGCCCTGGCCGAGCTCGAGGGTCAGTGAGCGGGCGGCCGCCGGCCCTGCACCGGCACCGCAGGGCCGAGGCCGACCGAGCGCTCCCGGGAGCCGCCGCAGGCCCCTGCGATGTGACGCAGACCGCTAGGCTGAACCGTCAGAGAGTCTCGGCAGAGGAGCTGGAGTGAGCATCAGCGGTACCGTCATCGGGGTGGACTCCTCCACCCAGTCCTGCAAGGTCATGGTCGTCGACGCCGCCACGGGGCAGATCCTCTCTCGCGGCTCCGCCCCGCACCCGGACGGGACCTCGGTGGACCCCCGGGAATGGACCAAGGCGCTGAATCAGGCCTGGGACGCCGCCGGAGCCCGCGAGCGCTCGGACGTGCTGGGCGTGGGCGTCTCCGCGCAGCAGCACGGCATGGTGGCCCTGGACTCGGCCGGCGCGCCGGTCCACGACGCCCTGCTGTGGAACGACGTCCGCAGCGCCCCACAGGCCCGGGCCATGGTCGAGGAGCTCGAGATCTCCGGCTGGGTCGAGGCCACCGGCTCCGCGCCCGTCACCTCCATCACGCTGACCAAGCTGGCCTGGCTGCGCGAGAACGTCCCGGAGGCCGCGGCACGCGTTGAGCGCGTGGGCCTGCCGCACGACTGGCTGGTCTCAGAGCTGACCGGCGGCGCCTGGATCACGGACCGCTCCGAGGCCTCGGGCTCGGGCTGGTTCGACCCCGCCTCCGGCTCGATCCGCGAGGACCTCCTGGAGCGCTGGTTCGGGGCGGCCCCGCAGGTCCCCGAGGTCCTCGCACCCCACGCCTCCGCCGGCACCATCACCTCGGACTGGCTCCCGAACAGCCCCGGCGCGGTGGTCTCGGCCGGGTGCGGAGACAACGCCGGCGGCGGGCTCGGCCTGGGCATCGGCCACGGCGATGTCGTGGTCTCGGTCGGCACCTCGGGCACGGTCTTCGCCCACAGCCCGCACCCGATCGCGGACCCCACGGGCGTCACCTCCGGCTTCGCCGACGCCACCGGCGCCTACCTGCCGCTGCTGTGCACGCTCAACGCCGCCCGGGTCATGGCCAGGACCTCGGACCTGCTCGGCACCGACCTGGACGAGTTCGACGCCCTTGCGGCCGCCGGCGACCCAGACTGCTCGGGGCTGACGCTGCTGCCGTACCTGGACGGCGAGCGCACCCCCAACCTCCCTGACGCCGCCGGGCGCTGGCACGGCGTCACGGGCGCCTCGCTCACGCGCGAGAACATGGCCCGCAGCTCGGTGCTGTCCGTCGCGAACTCGCTGGCCGACTGCCTCGAGGTGCTGCGGACCCTGGACGTCCCGATCGAGCGCGCCCTGCTGATCGGCGGCGGCTCGCGCTCCGCCACTCTGCGCACGGCCCTCACCCATGTGCTGGGCGTCGACATCGACGTCCCCGCCCCGGATGAGTACGTGGCCCTGGGCGGTGCGCGCCAGGCCTACTGGGCCGCGCAGGGCGAGCTGCCCGCCTGGACCGCCGGCACCGAGGGCTCCCAGCATCTGCCCGCCGCCCAGGACGACGGGGCCGACGCCTTCCGCGCCCGCTACAGCGCCATGCGCCGCCAGCTCGAGGAGGAGCTGGCCGGCTGAGCCCTGCTGCGCAGGAGCCGCATCGGCTCCTGCGGATGTCCCCGCTCATGGCACAGGCCCCCGCCCCGGACGCGTTCGCTGCGTCTCGGTGCGGGGGCCTGCGTCGTGCTCGCGGCCCGTCCCGCCGTCGCCCCTCCCGCCCGCTTCCGCGGACAGGGACGACGGCTGCGGCGGATCAGGCGGCCGGGCGCCCCACGACCTCCAGGACCTCCTCGAGCGTCGCGCGGGCGCCGCGCGAGCGGAAGCCGCGCAGGGCGCGCAGGTACGGCTCCGTGAAGGCCTCCTGCTGGGCGAGGTCCCCGAAGAGCTCCTCGTTGCGCAGGAAGGACAGCTCGTCCTCGTCGTGGTGGGAGGCGGCCTCGATCACGGCGTCGCGGCGGGGATCGACGATCTCGAACGGACGGCCGTTCTCGTCGGCGCCCTCGGCGTAGCGCGCCCAGGAGGCCACGATCGTGGCGGAGAGCTCGACCGGGCGACCGGCCTCGAGGTTCTCGCGGATCACCGGCACGAGCCACTTGGGGATGCGGTCCGAGGCCTCGGCGCACAGGCGGGCCAGGGTGTCGCGGATCTCCGGGTTCGCGAAGCGCTCGATGAGCGTCCTGCGGTAGTCGTCCAGGTCCACGCCCGGGACATCGCGCAGCGTGGGAGTGGCCTCGAGCTCCATGTAGGCCAGCAGGTAGGCCACGTACAGCGGGTCGGAACAGACCTCGTGCGCGTACTCGAGCCCGGCCAGGCGACCCGGGTAGCACAGCGCCTGGTGGGAGGCGTTGAGCAGGCGCAGCTTCATGAGCTCGTAGGGCTCGACGTCCGCGACGAGCTGCACGCCGGCCTTCTCGAAGGCGGGGCGGCCCGGGGCGCCGTCGGGACCCGGGACGAAGTGGTCCTCGAGCACCCACTGGAAGAACGGCTCGCACACGACCGGCCAGGCGTCCACCCGCCCGGTGTCCGCCAGGACGTTCTCGCGGTCGGCGTCGGTGGTGACCGGGGTGATGCGATCGACCATGGAGTTCGGGAACGGGACGTTCTCGCGGATCCAGGCGGCCAGCTCGGGATCGACCAGCTCGGCGAAGGCCACGAACTGCAGGGCGGCGGTGTCGCCGTTGCCCTGGATGTTGTCGCAGGACATGACGGTGAAGGGGGCGGTTCCCCGCTCGCGGCGCACCCGCAGAGCCTCCACGACCAGGCCGAAGACCGAACGCAGCTCGCCCTCGCCGGAGCCGCGCAGGACCTCGAGGTCATGGGCGACGGCCGGCGTGGTCTCGTCGAACAGGCCCGTGGCCTGGTTGAAGTTGTAGCCGCCCTCGGTGATGGTCAGCGACACGATGCGGGTGGCGGGATCCGCCATGAGCTCGACCGCGCCGGCCGGGTCCTCCGGAGCCACGGCCATGGTGCGGATGGAGCCGATCACGCGGTTGTCGCGGTGGCCGTCGGGGTGCTTGACCGCCAGGGTGTAGAGCCCGTCCTGGTCGTTGAGGGCGTCGCGCATGCGGGAGTCGCCGGCCAGGGCGCCGAGGCCCGTGATCGCCCAGCTGTCGTGGCCGCCCTGGGCCAGCAGGTCGTCCATGACGACGGCCTGGTGAGCGCGGTGGAAGCCGCCCACGCCGATGTGGACGATGCCGGTGCTCAGGCCGGAGCGGTCGTAGGCGGGCAGCTCCGCCTGCGTGCCGGGCAGCGAAGCGTCGGCAAGGCGCTGCGCGGGCTCGGACGAGGGAGCGGGTGAGACGGTGTCGGTGGGCATGCGGGCCTCCTGTGGGCAGTGCGGATCCGCGATGACCCGCCCGGCGAAAATATCATCTGAGACGAGACCCAGGCCACATCTGAGACAGAGTTGCCTGCAGCCGCTCAGCTCAGCAGCTGCGGGGCCCAGGCCAGCGCGATCCCCGCTGCGCTGAGCAGGATCACCGCCAGGAAGGCCAGCAGCCACAGCATGGCCGGGACGCCGGTGGCCCGGGCCAGTGCCACGGCATCCGAGGGCAGCCCCAGCGGGTGCTCGTGCTGCACCCGTCGGCTCAGGGCGCCCTGGACGTGGCGCCGGGCCAGCAGCCACCACACCCGCAGCGCGCCGACCCACAGCGCGGTGCCGACCGCGAGCATCAGCCAGCGCCCGATCGCGAGGTCCGCCCACACCAGCGCCAGCAGCAGCGCCGCCGATCCGGTCGTGACCACCCAGGACAGCGCACCGCGCATCACCACCAGGGAGCCCAACAGCACCAGCGCGCTCACGACGGCGGCCACCGGCCAGTGCCCCAGCCCCACCGCGGCGGCCCACACGGCCCCGACGACGGCGGGGAAGGGATAGCCCCAGAAGGTCGACCATGCCGCGCTGGGCCCGGTGCCGAAGGAGTGCGTGACGCCCGAGTGATCGGCCTCGATGCGGATCGTCATGACCCTCCGGCCCACGACCAGCCCCGCCAGCGCGTGGCCGAGCTCATGCACGACCGTGACGACCAGCCCGAACCACCGCCAGGTCCGTCGCGGAAGGCACAGCCCTGCGGCGAGGAGCCCGCACAGCACGAGCACCCAGGCATCTGCCGGGGGCACGGGACGGGCCGCGAGCAGCTCGATCATCGGCTCAGGGTCATGGGCACGTGCGGGATGCCCACCTCCAGGACCTCATTTCCGCTGCGGACGAATCCGAGCCGCTCGTACCACTGCTCCAGGTGCGACTGGCCCAGCAGCACGACGGGGCGATTCAGCGGCGCCAGGTCCTGGAGCACCAGGCGCATCAGCCGCCCGGCCAGGCCCTTCCCGCGGTGCTCGTGAGCGGTGGCCACCCGGCCGATCGCGATGGCCTCCTCGTGGGCCAGGACGCGCAGGACTGCGGCGGGGCGGCCGTCGATCTCCAGCCAGTGGTGGACGGTGGTCTGCAGGGCATCGAGCTCGTCGATCTCCGTGACCTCGGTGGTCTTCTGCTCCACCACGAAGACGCGCTCGCGCAGCAGCGTGATCGCGTGCATCTGCAGTCCGGTCATCTCCGCCAGCGGCAGCGCCACGTGCCGCTCGGCGCTCGGCTGGTCGGCGCTCGGCTGCTCCACGGCGGCCGGCTCCGGATCCTGCCGCTCCAGGGCGGGCTGCCCGGCGGGCTCGGTGCGCCGCCAGCCGCCGGAGTCGGCCTCGATGCGCGCGGGCAGCTCCGGCGTGCAGCCGTGGCGGCGCAGCAGCTCGCGCAGCCGCGCCGGTTCGGCCTCGAGCACCACCGATTCCCCGCGGCGGGCGTCGACCAGCTCGTCCACCAGGGCGTCCTCGGCGGCAGCCCGGCGCAGCGGGTCTTCGCCCTGCGGAAGGCAGACGATCTCCGCCCCCGGCCCGACGGGCCCCAGGACCCTCCCCTCCAGCACGGCGCGCGGATCCTCTCCGAGCAGGAGCACAGCGGGGCACTGCAGATCGGTCATCGGTCTCGTCTTCCTGGGGTCGAGTGCTGAGCGTCCGCGGCCCGGATGCTCATCTGCATTTCATCTGTTCGGAGTTCACTTCACTGTCATGTTGAGACGTGTGCTGCTCCTGGTCCTGATCATGGCCGTTCCCGTGCTGACCGCGCTGGGAACGCAGCAGCTGGCGCGGACCACGATGCCGCCCACTCTGCCCTCCGATCCTGTGAGCACCCGGGTCACGGCGCCGTCGTCGCCCGATCCCGAAGCCTCCGCACCCGCCCCGACGACCGAGCCGGAGGCGACAGAGGACCCGGCACCCGCCGACGACCGGGAGCAGCAGCAGGCGCCGACATCCGGGCCGGCCGCCCCCGTCGATGAAGAAGAGCACGACGACGAGGACGATCCAGACCTCGAGCCGGAGGACGACGACGGGCCGGACGAGGTCGATCTGGACACCGATTCGGACGGCGAGCAGGACGATGCCCCCGAGGCCGGGACGGTGACGCGATGAGCGCGGACGCTCAGGAGCGCGGATCCCGGGTCTCGGCGCGCTGGCGCATCGTGGGCTGGATCGTGCTGACCACCGCCATCGCCCTGCTGGCCGTCGTGGTGACCATGCGCTCGCTGCTGCAGGGGCAGGTGGATCAGGCCGCCGATGCCGGGATCGTGCAGGAGGTCGAGGAGTTCCGCACGTTCGTCGACGAGGGCGTGGATCCTCGCACCGCGCAGCCCTTCGCCTCGGAGGCCGAGCTCATGGAGCGCTACCTCTCCCGGCAGACCCCGGCCACGCACGAGGCCTTCATCGCGGTGGCCGACGGCGACATCTCCTACCTGGACAATGCCGCCGACGACGCCGGCGAGCTGCTGGCCGCGGATACCGCCGAGCTCGACAGTCTCCTCGCGGACCCGTCGGCCTCGGGAGTTCGGGACACCGAGCACGGCAGCGTGCGGTGGGGGCGGGTGGACACCGAGGACGGATCGGCCTTCCTGGTCCTGCAGTTCACGGACCCGGCCCACGACGACGTGGATCAGCAGGTCCTGCTGCTCGTGGGCGTGGCCGCCGGCGGGCTGGCGCTCACGGCCCTGATCGCGTGGTTCGCCGCCGGACAGATCCTTCTGCCGGTGCGCCGGATCGCAGCTGTGGCCCAGCGGGTCTCGGGCCACGACCTCTCCCCGCGCGTGCCCGTCGAGGGCCGCGACGACATCTCCAGCACGGCCCAGGCGGTCAACGGCATGCTCGATCGGCTCGAGGACTCCTTCAATCGCCAGTCGCACGTGGCCGCCGAGGTCGAGCGCCATCTCGCCCGCCCCCTGGAGGCCTGTCGTCGGGACCTGGAGACCGGCTCGCAGGGCTCCGACGGGCTGTCGAGCGCCGAGCTGAGCCGCCTCCGGCGCCGCATGCAGGAGATGCAGCGCAGCCTGGCGGATCTGAGCCTGCTCGCCGATGCGCAGCGGCCCGGAGCTCTGCGCATGCGGCCCACGGCCGCGGCCCCGCTGGTGGTGCGCCTGCGCCATGACCTGGCCCAGCGCTTCCCCCGACGCAGCTGGGAGCTCGACGACGCGCCCGATCTCACCGTACCGATGGATGCCGCCGCCGTGTCGGCTGCCATGAGCCAGCTGGCGCGCAACGCCGTCGATCACACGGAGGACGGCGAGCGCATCCAGCTCAGCGCTGCCGTCGCCGAGCCGCAGTCGCAGTCGCAGTCGCAGGACGACGAGAACGCCGAGGTCTCGGCGGCGGCACAGGGGCGGGTCCTGCGCCTGTCGGTGACCAACGCGGGTCGGCCGCTGAGCGCCGAGCAGGCCCGGGCCATGATCGAGCAGTACCGCTCGGCCGCGCTGTCCGAGGCCTCCGGCGGCTCGAGCAGCACCGAGGAATCCGCCGACGAGGGCGGCATGGGCCTGGGGCTGGCCGTCGCACGCGCGGTGGCCGATGCCCACGGCGGCAGCCTGTGGGTGGCCTCCGAGCCCGACGGGCGCACCTCGGTCGGACTCGATCTTCCCCTCGTCCAGCCCGATCGGCAGGAGCTCGACGAGACGGACTCCGCCGCGCAGGACCGAGTGGCCGAGGCCATGCGGGTGGAGCGATGAGCGCGCAGACGGGCTCCGTGCGCTGGGCCTCGACCCCTCCGCAGAGCGGCCGCCCCGCGCCGGCGCGCTCGCGCCCCAGGCCGCGCCCGGCCGCGCTGATCCTGGCGGTCGTGATGCTCGTCGCGTGCACGGTGGTGATCCGGGCCTCGGTCCTGGGCGATGAGCTGCCGGCCCACGGCGCCCTGACCCTGTGCGTGTTCTGCGTGGCCGTGTGGCTGTGGATCTTCTCCCCGCTCGAGGACACCTACGTGGCGCTGGGCGCTGCGCTGATCCTGGTCTCCACCGGCGTGGTCGGGGACGAGGACCTCTTCTCCTCGCTCGGCGAGGACACGGTGTGGCTGCTGCTGACCGCTTTCGTGATCGCCGCCGGGGTGACAGCCTCGGGACTGGCCACCCGCGTGGCGGCATTCGTGGTGACCGGCGCTTCCGGGTTGCGCCCGCTGTTCCACCTCACCACGGCGGTGCTGGTCGTCACGGCCTTCGCGATCCCGTCGACCTCCGGACGGGCGGCCCTGGCCCTGCCCGTCTTCGCGGCCATGGCGGCGGTGCTGGCGCCGCACCGGCGGGTGGTGCTGGCGCTGTCCCTGCTGTTCCCGTCGGTCATCCTGCTCTCGGCGGTGGCCTCATACCTGGGCGCCGGCGCGCATCTGATCACCGCCCAGATTTTGGACGCGGCCGGGCATCGCAGCTTCGGAGTGGCCACGTGGCTGATCCTGGGCCTTCCGCTGGCCGTGGTGTCCTCGCACGTGTGCACCGAGCTGATCCTGCGGCTGTTCACCCGGCGGGAGGACCGGCGCGAGCCCGTCTCGATCAGCCTGAAGGACATGCAGGCGCATTCGGCCTCGCCCATCTCCGGACCTCTGACCACCGCGCAGACCCGCTCGGCCATGCTCGTGGCCGTCGTGGTGGTGCTGTGGTGCTCGGAGCCGCTGCACGGGCTGCACCCGGCGATCGTCGGCCTGCTGGGCGCGCTGCTGGCCGCGAGCCCCCGATGGGGGTCGGTGGACCTGGGCAAGGCGCTGAAGTCCGTGCCGTGGTCGCTGCTCGTGTTCATGGCCGCCACGCTGACGCTGGGCACCGGGCTGGTCGACTCGGGAGCCGCCGACTGGCTGGCCGCCGGAGCTCTCGGCCCCGTCCAGCGGATCGGCCCCGGAGCCCCCATCGCGTTCGTGGTCCTGGTCGTGGTCCTCTCGACCGCCGCGCACCTGGTCATCCAGTCCCGCTCGGCGCGCTCGGCCGTGCTGATCCCCATCGTGGTCGCCCTGGCCCCGGGCCTGGGGGTGGATGCCTCCGCCGCGGCGTTCGCCTCGACGGCGGCGGCCGGGTTCTGCCACACGCTGACCAGCTCCGCCAAGCCCGTGACCCTGTTCTCCGACGTGGAGGACGTCGAGACCTTCCGCCCCGAGCACCTCCTGCGGCTCTCCGCCTGGCTGGCCCCGATCTCGGCCGTGCTGGTGCTCGTCTTCGCCTTCCTGGTCTGGCCCCTCATGGGCCTGCCGCTGTTCCGCTGACCCGCCCCTTCAACACCGAGGAGTCCGATATGACCGCCACACCCTCCACCGCCTTCGTCCGCCGAGTCCTGGTGGCGCCCTCCGGCTTCAAGGAGTCGCTGGACGCCGAGCAGGTCGCCCGCGCGATCAGCGCAGGAGTCCGCCGCGCCGTGCCCGGCGTGCGCGTGCGCACCGTGCCCGTGGCCGACGGCGGCGAAGGCACGGCCCGCACACTGGCCTCAGCCACCGGCGGCGAGCTGATCCCCGCACGCGTGACCGGCCCCGTGGGCGATCCGGTCGAGGCGCACTGGGCCCGCCTGGGCGGCGACGCGCGCGGGACCGCCGTCGTGGAGATGGCCTCGGCCGCGGGACTGCGCCTGGTCCCGCACGATCGCCGGGATCCCACGCTCACCACCACCCACGGGGTCGGCGAGCTGATCCGCGCTGCCCTAGAGGACGGGGCGCAGACCATCGTCGTGGGCTGCGGCGACTCCGGGACCTCCGACGGAGGGCTGGGCGCGCTCACCGCGCTCGGAGCCCGGGTGCTGGACGCCGACGGGGAGCCGGTCGGCACCGGGGGCGCGGCGCTCACGGAGGCCCGGAGCCTGGACCTCTCCGGTCTGCACCCGTCGCTGAGCGCCGGCCGCGTGCGCGTGGTCCTGGCCCTGAACCCGCACAACGTGCTGACCGGCGACCATGGCGTCGCCCGGGTCTTCGGCCCGCAGAAGGGCGCCACGGCGCAGCAGGTCGAGCAGATGTCGCGCGGGTTCGAGAACTGGGCGGAGATCCTGGGCCGCGACGGCCTCGAGCGGACCTGGGACCGCGACTTCGCCCTGGGCCCCGGCACCGGGGCCTCGGGAGGCCTCGGCGCCGGCATGGCGGCCATCGGCGCCGAGCTGGTGCCGCGCTTCGAGGCGCTGCTGGACTCGGGGCTGGCCGGGATCGACCTGGACAGCTCGATCCGCGGCGCCGACCTGGTCATCACGGCCGAGGGTGCGATCGACTTCCAGACCCCGCGCGGCAAGGTCCCCGCCGAGGTCGCCCGTCGAGCCTCCGAGCAGGGCGTGCCGGTCATCGGCCTGGCAGGGACCTTGGGCCAGGGGTCGGACGCCGTGCACGGGATCGGCATCGACGCCGTCGCCTCCATCCTGCCCGTGCCGATGTCCCTGGCGGAGGCGGTGCGCGACGGCGAAGAGCTGCTGATCGCGGCCACCGAGCGGTTCATGCGCACCCTCATGCTCGGCGCCTCGATCGCCGAGGACCGGCTGGTCGGAGACGACTGGTGAGCTGCGCGGGACCGTCGTCGGATCCGCCCGCGGCGGTCGTGCCGCTCGCGGTCCCCGGCGGCAACCGGCCCCCGCTCCATTGAAGACTGTCGGTGGCGAGCGCCACAATGGGACCATGAGCGAATCGACGATCCAGGATCTGCACGCCGAGGACGGCATCGCCCTCCAGGCCGCGATCGATGCCCCCATCGAGACGGTGTGGAGCTTCCTGCGCGACCCCGCCAACCACGCCCGCATCGACGGCTCGCAGATGGTGCGCGCCGCCGTCGGCCAGGAGCCGCTCGAGCACGTGGGGCAGGTCTTCGTGATGGAGATGCTCTGGACGGACGGCACCACGCAGTACCGCACGGAGAACCACGTCACCCGCTACGACCTCGAGCATCGCCTGGAGTGGCTCGTGGCCGACGAGGGCCAGGAGCCGCAGGGCTGGGCATGGGGCTGGATCCTGCGCTCGACCCCCGAGGACACAACCGAGGTGGTCAACTACTGCGACTGGTCCCAGACCTCGGCGCAGACCCGCCAGGCCAAGGGGTTCCCGGTCGTCGAGAAGGAGAAGATCGAGGCCACGCTGCATCGGCTCGCAGACGAGCTGAGCTGAGTCCAGCCGGCCCGGCACGCCCCGGGGGGCGCGGACCGGCGTCCCCGAACGCGCCGTCGACGACGAGGTCGACGGCGTCCTGACCTCAAGGAGCGCACATGATCATCGGAGTCCCCACGGAGACCAAGCCGCAGGAGGGCCGTGTGGCCCTCACCCCGGCCGGCGTCCATCAGCTGGTGGGCCACGGCCACGAGGTCCGCGTCCAGGAGGGCGCCGGGATCGGCTCCAGCATCCCGGACCAGGAGTACACCGACGCCGGCGCCGTCCTCGTGCCCGTCGAGGAGACCTGGGCGGCGGAGCTCGTGCTGAAGGTCAAGGAGCCGATCCCCTCCGAGTACGGCTTCCTGCGCGATGACCTCACGCTGTTCACGTACCTGCATCTGGCCGCCAGCCGCGAGCTGACCCAGGCGCTGCTGGACTCCGGCACCACGTCGCTGGCCTACGAGTCCGTGCAGAGCGACCGCGGCGCGCTGCCGCTGCTCGCGCCCATGTCCGAGGTCGCCGGCCGCATGGCCGCCACCGTCGGCGCGAACGCGCTGCTGGCCTCCCACGGCGGGCGCGGCCTGCTGCTGGCCGGGGTCCCCGGTGTGCGCCCGGCGCAGGCCACCGTCATCGGGGCGGGCCAAGCCGGTCGCAATGCGGTGCACCAGCTGGTCGGCATGGGCGCCGACGTCACCGTGCTGGACACCTCGATCGAGGCTCTGCGCGCCATGGACGACCTCTACGGCAACCGCGTGCGCACGGTCGTCTCGACCCCCTACGAGGTCGAGAACTGCGTGCTCGAGGCCGATCTGGTGGTCGGCGCGGTGCTGATCCCGGGCCGCAAGGCCCCGAACGTCGTCACCCACGAGATGGTCCTGAAGATGAAGAAGGGCGCCGTGCTCGTGGACATCGCCGTGGACCAGGGCGGCTGCTTCGAGGACACGCACGCCACCACCCACGACGACCCCACCTTCCAGGTCGGACCCGCGATCTTCTACTGCGTCGCCAACATGCCCGGCGCCGTGCCGGCCACCTCCACCGCAGCGCTGACCAACGCGACCCTGCCCTACGTCCTGCGAGTGGCGGGCAGCGGGTGGAAGAAGGCCTGCTCCGATTCCCGCGAGCTCGAGCGCAGCCTGTCCACCTCGCACGGCAAGCTGCGCAACGCGGACGTCATCGCCGAGTTCCCGGACCTGCCGGCCGCCTGACCCTCGGCCCCCGGCAGCGCCCGCACCGGGCCGCCCGCACGACGACGCCCCCGCACGAGCTTCCGCTCGAGGCGGGGGCGTCGGTCGTCGGCCTGCGGTTCGCGGCCGGAGGGGCCCTCAGGCGTCGACGCGGGCCCGGAGCATGCGCAGCAGCTCGCGGTGGAACGTGTCATCGCCGGTGAGCTCGGGGTGGAAGGACAGCCCCAGCGCCGTGTCCGTGCCGACCGCAACGATCGGGCCGTCGCCGTCGGGAGCGGTGCCGCGGCGGGCGAGGACCTGGATGCCCTCGCCGACCTCGAGCACCTCCGGTGCCCGGATGAAGGCCCCCGCCACCGGGCCGAGCGAGGTCTGCAGGGTCTCGGCGGTCGAGTCGACCTGGCGCCCGAACGCATTGCGGCGCACCCGGATCCCCAGCGAGGCCAGGCTGGTCTGCCCCGGCGCCGGATCCACGATCTCGTCGGCCAGCAGGATCAGCCCGGCGCAGGTGCCCAGGACGGGGAGCCCGTCCTGGAGCAGCTGCGCCAGGCGGTCCCTCATGCCGAAGCGGCGCAGCAGACGGTCCATGGTCGAGGACTCCCCGCCGGGCAGCACGATCCCGTCGAGAGGCTGCTCCAGGGCCGCCGAGGAGCGGATGGGCACCGCCTGGGCGCCCAGGCCCTCGAGCATGCGCACGTGCTCGGCGACCCCGCCCTGCAGGGCCAGGACGCCGATGCGCGCGGTGCGGGCGTCGTCGCCGCCGCTGCGGCCCCGGGCAGTGCCGGCCCGGGCACTGTCGCCGCGGGCGTCGTCCCCGGGGCCTCCCCGGCGGCTCGGCGCCGAGGCCGCGGGAGCCTCCGGGCTCACCAGCCGCGCTCGGCCAAGCGGTGCGGAGCGGGCAGGTCGCCGACGTTGAGCCCCACCATGGCCTCGCCCAGGCCACGGGAGGCCACGGCGATCGCGGCGGGGTCGTCGTACTGGGCCGTGGCCTTGACGATCGCCGCCGCGCGCTCGGCCGGGTTGCCGGACTTGAAGATGCCGGAGCCCACGAACACGCCGTCGGCGCCGAGCTGCATCATCATCGCGGCATCGGCAGGGGTGGCCACGCCGCCGGCGGTGAACAGCACGACCGGCAGCTTCCCGGTCTCGGCGACCTCGCGGACGATGTCGTAGGGGGCCTGCAGCTCCTTGGCGGCCACGAACAGCTCGTCGGGGTTGGAGCGGAAGGTCGCCTGGAGGTCCGCGATCTGCTTGCGGATGGTGCGGATGTGCTTGGTGGCCTCGGAGACGTCGCCGGTGCCTGCCTCGCCCTTGGAGCGGATCATGGCCGCGCCCTCGGCCAGGCGGCGCAGCGCCTCGCCCAGGTTGGTCGCACCGCACACGAACGGGACGGTGAAGCCGTGCTTGTCGATGTGGTGGGCGTAGTCGGCGGGGCTGAGGACCTCGGACTCGTCGATGTAGTCCACGCCGAGCGACTGCAGGACCTGGGCCTCCACGAAGTGGCCGATGCGGGCCTTGGCCATGACCGGGATCGAGACGGTCTCGATGATGCCGTCGATCAGATCCGGGTCGGACATGCGGGCCACGCCGCCCTGGGCGCGGATGTCGGCCGGCACGCGCTCGAGCGCCATGACGGCCACGGCGCCGGCGTCCTCGGCGATGCGGGCCTGCTCCGGGGTGACGACGTCCATGATGACGCCGCCCTTGAGCATCTCGGCCAGGCCTCGCTTGACGAGGGGCGATCCGGTGGCGGCAGTGGTGTTCTCAGTCATGCCGAGCATCGTTGCGCGAGGCACTGGTCCGCCACAAGATCCACTTCTCGCTGCTTCCAATGGACCAGTACGGCAGACTCTGCTCATGACTGCACGTTCCTCCGTCGAGCTGACCGTGGTGCTGGAGCGCTCCGGGGCCCTCCCGCTGCCCGTCCAGCTGGCCGACGGCATCCGCTCGCAGGTCGCCTCTCGAGCCCTCGCTCCCGGCGACGCGCTGCCGTCCACGCGCCTGCTGGCATCCCGGCTCGGGGTCTCGCGCGGCACGGTCGTGGCCGCCTACGACCAGCTGATCGGCGAGGGATACCTGCGCGCCGAGCAGGGCCGGCCCACCACGGTGCATCCCGGGCTCGAGCGGATCCACCCGTCGACGCCGGCCTCCCGGCCCGGGTCGGCTCCCTCGCCATCACCGGGGTCGCCGTCGTCGTTCAGCCCCGCCCCCAGGACTTCTGGGTTCGGCGAGGGGCCGATTCCCCACCCCGCGCCCGTCGCGGACGATGCGGTGGACGGACTGCCGGTCCGCGAGGAGCACCTCCTGGACCTGCGCCCCGGTCAGCCGGACACCAGCCGCGTGGAGGGCCCGGCATGGCGGGCGGCCTGGCGCCATGCAGCCGGTCAGCGGCTGCCCGTCCGCCCCGATCCTGCGGGGCAGGGCGTCCTGCGCCGCGCCTCGGCCGAGCACCTGCGCCTGATGCGCGCCCTGCCTGCGAGCCCCGACCGGCTCGTGATCACCGCCGGCGCCCGCGAGGGCCTGAGCCTGCTGCTGGGGACGCTGTCGGCCCGCTCCGGCCGCGCCCGTCTGCGGGTGGGGGTCGAGACGCCCGGCTACCCGACCCTGCGCGCGGCTGTGGAGGCGCTGGGGCACGAGCGCGTCGCCTGCCCGGTCGACGACGACGGGCTGCGGGTGGATCTCCTGCCCGCAGGAGACGACGCCCCCGACGTCCTGATCGTGACCCCCAGCCATCAGTACCCCCTGGGCGGATCCCTGAGCCTGCAGCGACGGCTGGAGCTGCTCGAGTGGGCGCAGCGCCATGACGTGCTGATCGTCGAGGACGACTTCGACTCCGAGCTGCGCTACGTGGGCGCCCCGCTGCCCACGCTGTCCGCGCTCGATCCCACCGGCGCATCCGTGACCCTGCTCGGCACGTTCTCCGCTCTGCTCAGCCCCGCCTTGGCCACCGGCTACCTCGTGCTGCCCGACCCGTGGCTCGATCCGGTGCTGGAGCGGCGCCGCCAGCTCGGCGTGCCGGTCTCCGCGCTGACGCAGACCGCGATCGCGCACCTTCTCGACTCCGGCTACCTGCGCCGGCACACGCGGCGGATGCGCTCGGTCTACGCCCGGCGCCGCGACCGGATCCGGGCGGCCTTCGCCGAGACGCGCCGAGCCCGACTGGCGCCCATGCACGGCGGTGTGGACGTCGTGATCACGACCGACGACGAGGAGGCCGCCGTCGTGGGCCGCTGCCGCGATGCCGGGCTGCTGGTGGGACGCCGCTCCGCCTACTGGAGCGCCGCTTCGCCTCTGCCGAGCGAGGCCACCAGCGACGTCGACTGCGCGGACCGCAGCGACTGCGGCATCCATGGCGGCAGCGACGGTGAAGTCGCCGGCGAGATCAGGGGCGGTGCAGGTGGCAGGGGCGGCGGCGGCATCGTGGTGGGCTTCGCCCGCACCGACGACGAGGTCCTCTCCCGGGTCCTTCCGCAGCTCGTCGCCGCCTGCGAAGGCCGCCCCTCCCCCCACCCGCCGAGTGGATGCTGAATTGCGCTGAGAGGGCTGATAGCGCAACTGGGTATCCACTCGGCGGGAGGGGGTCAGCACTCGACGACGTTGACGCCCACGTTGACCGCCAGGCCTCCGCGCGCGGTCTCCTTGTACTTCTCGGACATGTCCGCACCGGTCGAGCGCATGGTCTCGACCACCTGGTCCAGGCTCACGAAGCCCGGCTCGGACTCCTCGAACAGCGCCATGCGGGCCGCGTTGACGGCGGTGGCGGCTGCGATCGCATTGCGCTCGATGCACGGCACCTGCACCAGGCCGGCGATGGGATCGCAGGTCAGACCCAGGTGGTGCTCCATGGCGATCTCGGCGGCCTTCTCGACCTGCACCGGCGTGCCGCCCATGACCTGGGCGAGGCCGGCCGCAGCCATGGACGACGCCGAGCCGACCTCGCCCTGGCAGCCGACCTCGGCGCCGGAGATCGAGGCCTGCTCCTTGATCAGCGACCCCACGGCCGCCGCGGCCAGCAGGTAGTCCACGATGATGTCCTCGCGCGAGCGCTTCTCCGGCCCGCGGGCGGCCGGGGTGTAGTGCGTGGCGTAGAACATCACGGCCGGCACGATGCCCGCCGCGCCGTTGGTGGGTGCGGTGACAATGCGCCCGCCCGAGGCGTTCTCCTCGTTGACGGTCAGCGCCACCAGGTTGACCCACTCGACCCAGTGCTGCGGGTCGAAATCGGTGTCGATCGCCTTGAGCCGGGCGTGCCACTCGGGCGCGCGGCGGCGCACCTTGAGCCCGCCGGGCAGCGGCCCCTCGCGCTCCAGGTTGGAGTTCTTGGAGTCCTCCATGACCTGGGCGATCTTGAGCACGCCCGAGCGGACCTCCTCCTCGGGACGGCGCGCCGCCTCGTTGGCCATCGCCAGCTCCGCCACCGAGATGCCATGGGACAGGCAGTGCCCCAGCAAGCCCTCCGCGTTGGAGTACGGGTACGGGATGGCGACGTCGCCCTCGTCCGGGATGGGGTCCTCTCCCTCCACCGGATCGACGAGCACGAACCCGCCGCCCACCGAGTAGGCCGTCCGCTCCGCCAGGACGTTGCCGTCGGCGTCGTAGGCGGCCATGGTCATGCCGTTGGGGTGGTACGGCAGCAGCGTGAGCGGGTGCTGGACGATGTCCTCGACATGGAAGTCGAGCTCCACCGGCTCGTCGACGCCGTCCAGGGCATCGCCCACGCGCAGCGGGTGCCCGGCGGCCAGGGCCTCCTTGCGGGAGTCCATGGTGGCGGGCAGGACCTTGTCGGGCTGGTGGCCCTCCAGACCGATGAGCACGGCGTCGAACGTGCCGTGCCCGCGGCCGGTGGATGACAGCGAGCCGTAGAGGTCGACCGCGATGCGGTCCAGACGCGGCAGCAGCCCCTCGCCCACCAGATCGGCGACGAAATCGGCCGCCGCGCGCATGGGGCCCACGGTGTGGGACGACGACGGGCCCACGCCGATGCTGAAGAGATCGAAGATGCTGACGGTCATGTGGTGATCAGTCCTCCTGAGCTGCGGCGTAGCCCTCCGGGCTGAGCAGCTCGCCCTCGGACTCCACCTCCACGGTGAAGAGCCAGGCAACGCCATAGGGATCCTCGTTGAGAGCGCCCGGGTTGTCCACGACGGCGTCGTTGATCTCGACGACCGTGCCGGTCACCGGCGAGTACAGCTCGGAGACCGACTTGGTCGACTCGACCTCGCCGCAGACCTCGCCTGCGGTGACGGAGGCACCGGCCTCGGGGAGGTCGACGTAGACGACCTCGCCCAGCGCGTCGACGGCGATCTGCGAGAGGCCGACCTTTGCCGGCGAGGAGGAGTCGATCCACTCGTGCTCAGCGGAGTAGCGGTAGTCCTTGTTGACCTTGTCCAGAGCGCTCATTGCCTGGTCCTTCCATGGTGGGGTCCTGCTGCGGGGTGGTGTCCAGCGCCGGGGCGGGCTGGCGTCATGCGGCGAGACAGCTCCGTGTCAGCTCTCACGCTTGTAGAAGGGGAGCTTGACGACGCGGAACGGCGTGGACTTGCCGCGCAGGTCCACATCGAGCTCGGTGCCGGGCTCGGTGAGCTCGGGGGACACGAAGGCCAGGGCGATCGCGTGGCCCAGGGTGGGGCTCGGGGCGCCAGAGGAGATCTCGCCGACCTTCTCGCCGTCCTTGAGCACCGCGTAGCCCGGGCGGGCGGCGCGCTTTCCGTCGTTGACCAGGCCGACCAGCTTGGAGGAGGGGCCCTCCTCCTTGATCTTCGCCAGGGCCTCGCGGCCCACGAAGGAGTCCTTGGTCTTCAGCGCGACGATCGGCAGGGTCGCCTGGTACGGGTTGATGTCCTCGGAGAGCTCGTGGCCGTGCAGCGGCATGCCGGCCTCCAGGCGCAGCGAGTCGCGTGCGGCCAGCCCGCAGGGCACCAGGCCATGGGGCTCCCCGGCCTTCTCGAGGACGCTCCACAGGCGCTCGGCCGCCGTCGGGTCCGACTCGATGTCGATGTAGATCTCGAAGCCGTCCTCGCCGGTGTACCCGGTGCGGGCCAGCTGCACGGGCAGCGGGCCCTCGGGGGTCGTGAAGACGACGTCCGTGATGGCGTAGTACTTCACGTCCTTCACGGCCTGCGCGGACTGGGCCTCCACGGCCTCGAGCAGCACGGCCTCGGAGGCCGGGCCCTGCACGGCGATCAGCGCGGTCGCCTCGGTGCGGTCCGTGATGGTGACGTCGAAGACGGTGCCGTCGGCGGCCGTGGTGCGCTCCTGGAACGCGGCCAGCGCGGCCGGGGTGTTCGACGCGTTGGGCACCACCAGGAAGGTCGTCTCGCCCAGGCGGTAGGTGATCAGGTCGTCGATCACTCCGCCGGCCTCGTTGCACAGCAGCGAGTACTTGGCCTTGCCGATCTCGATCGCGGACAGCCTGCCCACCAGTGCGTAGTCCAGGAACGCGGCGGCATCGGGGCCCTCGATGAGCAGCTCGCCCATGTGGGAGAGGTCGAACTGACCGGCGGCCTCGCGCACGGCCCTGTGCTCCGCCATGTCCGAGCCGTAGCGCAGGGGCATCCACCAGCCGCCGAAGTCGGTGAAGGAGGCGCCCAGCCGCTCGTGGACGGGGGTCAGAGCCGTGGGACGGGATGCTGCTTCGGTGCTCATCGTGCGCTCCCCTGGCTGGGCTGGATGGTGGTCTTGGTCTCGCTGTCGGCCTGGGGCTCGGCGGAGGTGTCCGGCTCGGTCTCGTCGACCATCTCGAAGGCCTCAGGCGGCGGGCAGCTGCACACGAGGTTGCGGTCGCCGTACGCGCCGTCGATGCGCCCGATCGGAGGGAAGTACTTGTCCACCCGCAGGCTCGGCACCGGGAAGGCCGCGGTCTCGCGGGAGTACGCGCGGTCCCAGTCGTCCGAGACGAGTGCTGCGGCCGTGTGCGGGGCGTGGCGCACGACGGAGTCGGCCTCCTCGACCTCGCCGTCGAGGACCTGCTGGATCTCGCCGTGGATCGAGATCATGGCCTCGATGAAGCGGTCCATCTCGGCCTTGTCCTCGGACTCGGTCGGCTCGACCATGAACGTGCCGCTGACCGGGAAGGACTCGGTGGGAGCGTGGAAGCCGTAGTCGATCAGGCGCTTGGCCACGTCCGCGACCTTGATGCCCGACGCATCCGTGAGCTTGCGCAGATCCAGGATGCACTCGTGGGCGACCAGGCCGTTGTCGCCCGTGTAGAGCACCGGGAAGTGCTCGTTGAGGCTGCGGGCGATGTAGTTCGCGTTCAGCAGGGCCACGGCGGAGGCGCGGGTCAGGCCGTCGCCGCCCATCAGGGCCAGGTAGGCCCACGAGATCGGCAGCACGCCGGTGGAGCCCCAGCGGGTGCTGGTCACGGGCAGGCCGCGGCCGTTCGCGGCGGCATCGGTCGGCTGGTCGACGTCGTGGCCGGCGTCCGAGGCGCCGCCCACGGTCGGGCGACCGGGATCGCCCTCGAGCGGATCTCCGGGCAGGAAGGGCACCAGGTGCTCGGCCACGGCCACCGGGCCGACGCCCGGGCCGCCGCCGCCGTGCGGGATGCAGAAGGTCTTGTGCAGGTTCAGGTGCGAGACGTCGCCGCCGAACTGGCCCGGCTGGGCGAGTCCGACCATGGCGTTGAAGTTCGCGCCGTCCAGGTAGACCTGGCCGCCGGCGTCGTGGATCTTGCCGCAGACCTCGCGGACGTCCTCCTCGAACACGCCGTGCGTGGAGGGGTAGGTGATCATGATGCCGGCGATCACGCCCTCGTTGTCGGCGATGGCCTTGTCCAGGTCCCCGTGATCGACGGTGCCGTCGGGCGCGGTCTTCACGACGCGCACGCGCAGCCCGGCCAGCACCGCGGAGGCGGCGTTCGTGCCGTGGGCCGAGGCGGGGATCAGCACGAGGTCGCGAGCCTCGTCGCCGCGGGAGATGTGCCAGCGGCGGATCGCCAGCAGGCCGGCGAGCTCGCCCTGGGAGCCGGCGTTCGGCTGGATCGAGACCTTGGCGTAGCCGGTCAGCTCGGCCAGGCGGGACTCGAGATCCTCGACCAGGTGCTGCCAGCCCTGCATGCGCCAGGCCGGGGAGTACGGGTGGACGTCCGCGAACTCGGGCCAGGTGATCGAGGCCATCTCGACGGCGGCGTTGAGCTTCATGGTGCACGAGCCCAGCGGGATCATGGTGCGATCCAGCGCCAGGTCGCGATCCGAGAGGCGGCGCAGCCAGCGCATCATGGAGGTCTCGGAGCGGTGGGTGTTGAAGACCTCGTGGGTCAGGAACTCGGAGGTGCGCGCCAGCTGCTCGGGCAGCACGGGGGCTGCGGTGGAGTCCACCTCGGCCGCCTCCGCCACGCCGAAGGCGCCGAGCACGTCCGCGACGTCCTGCGCGGAGGTGCGCTCATCCGCGGAGACGCCCACGTGGTCGTCGTCCACGCGGCGCAGGTCGATGTCGTTCTCGGCGGCGGCTGCGAGGATCTCGTCGGCGCGACCCGGGACGCGGGCCACGACGGTGTCGAAGACCTGATCGGAGACCAGCTCGATGCCGGCATTCTGCAGGGCGTCGACGATCGTGCGGGCACGGCTGTGGACGCGACGGGCGATCCGGCGCAGGCCGTCCGGGCCGTGGTAGACGGCGTAGCAGGCGGCAACCTCGGCCAGCAGCGCCTGGGCCGTGCAGATGTTGGAGGTGGCCTTCTCGCGACGGATGTGCTGCTCGCGGGTCTGCAGGGCCAGGCGGTAGCCGGGGCGGCCGGTGTCGTCGTGGGAGACGCCGACCAGGCGGCCGGGCAGGCTGCGCTGCAGGTCCGAGCGCACCGCCATGAAGGCGGCGTGCGGGCCGCCGGCGAACAGCGGGACGCCGAAGCGCTGCGAGGTGCCCACGGAGATGTCCGCGCCCATCTCGCCCGGGGACTTCACGAGGGTCAGGGCGAGCAGATCGGCCACGACGGTCGCCATGGCGCCGGCGCCCTTGGCCTGGGCGATGACGTCGGTCCAGTCGTGGACCTTGCCGGAGGAGCCCGACTGCTGGAGGATCACGCCGGCGATGCCGTTCTCGCGCTCGAGCTGCTCCTGCGGGAGGCCCTGCGAGAGGTCCAGGATCTCCAGGTCCATGCCCACGGCGCGGGCGCGGCCCGGGATGACGGCCAGGTGCTGCGGGAAGAGATCCGCATCCACCAGGATCGCGCCGTTCTTGGCCTTGCGGTTGGCGCGCTTCATCAGCAGCGCGGCCTCGACGACGGCGGAGGACTCGTCCAGCAGCGACGCGTTGGCGATGTCCAGGCCGGTGAGGTCCTGGACCATGGTCTGGTAGGTCAGCAGCAGCTCGAGGCGGCCCTGCGAGATCTCGGGCTGGTACGGGGTGTAGGCCGTGTACCAGGCCGGGGACTCGAGCAGGTTGCGCTGGATGACCGCGGGGGTGTCGGTGCGGTAGAAGCCCTGGCCGATCATCGGGCGGCCCGGCTCGTTCTGATCTGCGATGCTGCGCAGGGCGCTGAGGACCTCGGCCTCGCTGAGGGCGTCGGGAAGGTCCAGCTCGCGGTCCATGCGGATCGACGCCGGCACGGCCTGATCCACGAGCTCCGCCAGCGAGCCCACGCCCACGGCGCTGAGCAGCTGGTCGATCTCCTGGCCGCGCGGGCCCACGTGGCGGTCCACGAAGGCCAGTGCGTCGGAGCTGACGCCCGAGGCGCTCACGGCGCTGTCAGCAGGTGCGGAAGGGCTCATTGGGGAACTCCTTGGTCTGAGGGGGCATGCCCCGGCCGGTTCCTCCCCGCTCTGTCATGGGACCTGAGAGTTTCCGCGGGTGGGCCCGCTTGCTCCGTCGGTGCCGGTCACGACCTGGGGGTCGATCCCGGGCTTTCCAGAGGTGCCGAGCGATCCCGGTGCCGGTGCCTGAGAGTTTCCCGGGGAGGGTTGCTCCTACGGCGCCCGCACGGCGGTGTCCGCGGGGTCTCTCCCGGAACCGCTCATCGGCGTGGTCTGTCGTCTTCCGGTGTGAGGGTACCCCGCGTCACAGAGCGTCTCCAAGATGACGGAGTCTCCGTGGCCTCACCCAGATTTGTAGCCTGAAGACCCCCCAGTGCCCACAAGCGGCGCCGTTCAGATCCCCCGAACAAAGGCCTATCGCCCATATGACCCCCCACGCCGCAGGAAGGCCCCAGCGCCCTGCCGCCCTGTCCTCGACCGCCGCCGGACACGGCCCCTCACGCCGCGCAGTCCTGGCAGCCACGGCGGCGGCCCTCACCGTCAGCGCCGCCGGGGCAGCGGCGACGCAGGCTTCGGCCGCCGAGCGGCCAATCGTGCTGTGGGGCAGCTCGTCGGCCGCCTCCTATGCCAGCGCCATCACCGACGGCTTCCGGGTGGTCCATCTGGACACCGAGCTCGCCAGGCTGCTGGGAACGACCGTCACCTCGGAGGCCACGCCCGCCGCTCGGTCGCCCGAGATCCTGATGGCCCGCTCCGAGAAGGCCGCCGCGCGCCTGGACTTCCGCTACATGGGAGCAGCCGGAATGCTCCCCGCCTCCGGAACCCTGGTTCTGCCCACCCTGGATCGCCGCGTGCCCGAGTCCGGTCGCTCCTACCCCGGCACCATCGACGGAGTTCCGTTCGACCTGCGCTATGTCGCAGGGACCAACCGCAAGGTGGAGATCCACCGGGCGCTGCCAGGCTCCTCCGTGCACGTGGGGGTCTCCGCGCGCTCCCGCTGGGTCACCGATCTCGAGACGCGGCATCGCGGCAGCACCCACCTGCTGTGGATGGGCAAGAACAACATCGGCGACATCGATCGCGTCCTGGCCGACACCCGGGCCGCCTACGACGTCGAGCCGCAGTCGACTCTCGTCCTGGGCCATTGGAAGAACTTCCTGGACACACCCGGCACCGCAGCCTATTCCCAGGTGGACACCGTCAACCGGGCCTATGCCCGCGAGTACGGGGCTCAGTACCTGGACATCAATGCCGTGCTCACGGATCCGCAGCGCTGGCAGCATCCCGAGCTGCGCCGCTACAGCGTCGGCTCCACGGCAGCCGACCGTCAGCGCGCGTCATGGGGCATGGCCCCGCTCGAGCTCAAGGGCGACAGCTACCACCTCAACCGCTTCGGCTACCTGATCGTCGCGACCGCCATCGCCGAGAAGCTGCGCGCTCTCGGCTGGTACTGAGCCGACGACCCCGAAAGGACTCCTCATGGCGACATTCCGGGACATCAGCAGCCGATCCGCCTTCGCGGCGGAGATCGGGCGGGTCTCCGATCTCGGCTACCTCCGCGGCTGGGGCGACGGCACCTTCCGGCCCCTGAGCACCATCAAGCGCGACGCCATGGCCGCGGTGTTCCACCGCATGGCCGGCTCGCCGGACTTCACCGCGCCGGGGCGATCGCCGTTCACCGACGTGCGCCCCGGCCAGCAGTTCTACCGGGAGATGTGCTGGGCGCGGGAGCGCGGTCTGCTCAACGGCTGGAGCGACGGCACGTTCCACCCGCTGGACCCGATCGACCGCAATGCCACCTGCGCGCTGTTCTACCGCGCGGCCGGGTCTCCGGCGTTCGCCGCACCGGCTCGCTCGCCCTTCCGGGACCTCACGCCGCGCTCCGCGTTCTACAAGGAGATCTGCTGGGCCCGCAGCGTCGGGATCACCACCGGCTGGGCGGACGGGACCTTCCGCCCGCTGGAGTCCACAGCGCGCAATGCCATGGCGGCGTTCATCAGGCGCTTCGACCTGGCCGTGGGCTGAGGCCGCATGGGATCGTCGTCCGCATGACGACGAATCCCCTGACCTCAGCCGCCGTCGAGCAGCTGCAGTGGCACTGGCAGAACCTGCTGCGCCCGCGACTGGAGGGACTCACGGACGAGGAGCTCCTCTGGGACCCCACCGGCGATGACCAGCAGGCGTGGACGGTGCACTCCGCCGACGAGCAGCGCACCGCGCACCAGGCCGGGGCCGGTGACCTGGTCATCGACTTCGACCTCGTCGAGGGGCAGCCGCAGCCGTTCACGACGATCTCGTGGCGGCTGGGGCACGTGATCGTGGGCGTGCTGGCCGCGCGCAGCCACAGCCACTTCGACGGCCCCGAGGCCTCCTACGGCACGTGGGAGTTCGCGGGCACCGCCGACGAGGCCCTCGCCCAGCTCGATCGCGAGGTCGAGCGCTGGCTCGACGGCCTGCGCAGCGTGGACGACGAGCGCATGCAGCAGCCGTGCGGACCGGCCGAGGGCCCGTGGGGCGATCGGCCCTTCGCTGACCTGGCCCTGAACATCAACCGCGAGGTGATTCACCATCTGGCCGAGGTCGCGCTGCTGCGGGATCTCTGGGCCCATCGCGGCTGAGCCTGTTCAGCCCCAAGCACCAGGAGGCTCGCATGCCCTTCTTCACCCGCCAGGTCACCACCGAGCACGATGCGCTGGCCGCCTTTGCCGCCCAGCAGATCCGCCAGGTCGCCACGACACTCCAGGGCCTCGACGCCGAGCAGCTGCGCAGGACGCCCGCCACCAGCCAGATGAGCCTCGGCGGCATCGCCCGGCACTGCCTGTTCGTGGGCAATGAGGGGATCTTCGCCTCGCTCGATCCAGCCCGCGCCCGGACCCACGGCACCCGGGACTTCCAGGCCGGCGTCCCCTCCGCAGACGCGGTCCACGACGACGACACCGCCGAGTCCCTGATCACCGCCCTGCATGACATGGCCGCCTGGGTCGAGCACACGGTTCCGTCGGTGGACCTGGAGGCCCGCATCCCGGTTCCGGACAAGCCGTGGTTCCCGGATGACGTGGAGTCCTGGCCTGTGCGCTGGGTGGTGCTCCACGCGATCGAGGAGTACGCCCGCCATGCCGGTCATGCCGACATCCTGCGCGAGCAGATCGACGACAAGGGCGCCTACGAGCTCAACGCCCTGGCCGACGGCGAGCCGTGGGCCCCAGAGGACTGGGAAGCCTGAGGCTCAGCAGCCGACGCCGCCGGGGTTGTCGAAGCAGTCGTCGGCGTAGTTGCGCACGGTCGAGCGCCAGACGCTCAATGCGACGGGGTCGCTGCTGACCGTGCTGGTGCCGTCGACCGGCAGCCAAGGGCCGCCGCTGATCGAGTACTCGCCCGCGAACTCAGTGGTCAGCACCACCGACACGTCGCCGGTGTCGGCGTACTGGTGACTCGTATCGGTGGGCTCATCCCACGAGCCCGCAGGAAGCGGACCGCCGCTGAGCTCCGTGGGGCCGAAGGTCGTCCCATCGCCGTAGTCCCAGGTGAACGACACCGGGGTCACTCGCACCTGGACGGGGAAGCCCGCCAGTTCGGTGTCGAAGACCTGGTCCTCCGCTGAGGCGTACATGTTGGTGTGCAGACCCACGAGCGTGTCCGGCGCCGGCTCCACCGCGGTCACCGCCGGACTCACCTCGAGCCGACGGAGGTCCTCGACGGTGAAGACCGGCAGCGGCATGGGCTCATCGTCCTCAGGAAGCTGGTCCGAGGGTGAGCAGATGGGGTCACTCACTCTTGTCGTGCTGTCTCCTGAAACAGAGAACTCGACATAGAGGTTCTGCCCGGCCGACCCATCAGCCAATGTGCATGCCTCTTGCTCTGCGCAACCAGATTCACCTGGGGAGCCAGCACAGAGGTCAACCAAAGAGTAGTCCGCCGTTTCAACACTCGGCGCACCCCTATTCCCGTCCTCAAATTCACTCTGAGTTGAATACTGACGGAGAACCTTCTGGAAATGTTCGACATCCCCTGAAGAAACTATCTGCCCCGACGACCCTGGCGCATCTCCCGCGCTCGGGGAGTCGCCAGAGTTAGCCCTGGAAGCCTCAGGCCCTCTAGCACCCCCAGCGCTTGCCTCAAATCTTAACTCCACACCAGAGCCGACCGCATGCGCGCTGGAAACCTCAGCTTGTCCACGGAATCCGTCACGGCGAATCTCCCCATCGTCAGCCACGCCAGGGGTGCACGCCAAGAACGCCATCAGCGCAGTGCACGCCAACACCTCGAGTGGCCGTCTAACCATGATCTGTCCTATATAGCAACCGGGGTGGGCTGAATTAATATCCACATTCCGGCGGAATATTCCATATGGGCATAAATAGGTTCGCTGTCACCTGAGATAGGAGCGAACTCGTGGGCGACGCTTCCATCAGACTCCCAAATCGTCAGACCAGAATAATCCACTTCGGTTCGCGGAGCTGGATATCCAAATGAATCAACCGGCATGTCCTCGTCAATTATCCGAATGGTTTCCTGGCCCGAACTTGCCCAACCGCCTGAATCATACACTTCTTCTATGTCATTATACTCTTCCGTACATGATTCACATTCTTCCGCCGTGATCTCCCTGATCAGCGACGTATCCCCCGTCTGCCAGGCATATGCGCGCGTATCAGCGAGGTAATCGAGGAACGCCTGAGCCCCCTCGTAGCTCTCCTCATCGGCCAGCGTGGGCTTCTCCGGCTTGGGGACGTTCTGCGCAGGGCCGTCGGCGGAGGCCTCGACGTACTCTCCGTCGCTGCCTGGCGACTTGTCAGTCGCCGCCTCGGAGGAGGAAGAGGCCGCCTCGGAGGCCGTGCTGCTGGAGGCGTCGTCGGGGCCGTCGTCCGTCGGGGCGCAGGCCGTCAGCAGCACTGCTGCGACCATTGCGGTGGCAGGCAGGACGAGGGATCTCGCGGTCATCGGATGGCCTCCGGCTCGATGCCCCTGCAGTCTCAGGCGCATGACGACAAGTGCCGTGATCGTAGGCCGCAGTCACAGCGTCACGACAGGGGGTCGTCGAGACCTGTGGATGACCCGGACGAACGTGCGTCACAGCAGGTCACGGGTCGAATCTTCATGAACAGTCACGGCAGAAATCCGTCGCCTGCACCCATCGACCCGAGGCCATGCGGACCGCTAAAGTGACCGGCGCGTAGATCTCTTCTCGCGCCCCTCAAGCATCTGATCCCGGGCACTCGCCCCGCTTGAACAGGACTGCCGTGCGCCTCTCCTCCCCGCCGTCGTCGGCCTCGCGCGACGACGATGATTCGCTGCTGCGCCCCTGGCACAACAGCACGATCAACTCGTCGCGCCTGCTGCTGGCCCTCAAGGCGGCGCTGGCCTGCATGCTCGCCTACATGGTCGCCCCGTTCATGCCGGGCGTCGTGGCGCAGTACCCCTACTACGCCCCTCTGGGCGCGCTCGTGGCGATGTACCCGAGCCTCACGGGCTCGCTGCGCACTGCGGGGCAGACGCTTCTGGGACTGGGCGTGGGCATGATCCTGGCCCTGACAGTCCAGCTCATGCCGTGGCCGGTGGTCATCACCCTGTTCCCCGCCATCGCCCTCGGCGTCATCCTGGCGGGCGTCCGCAGGTTCGGGGCCGGGGCGGACTACATCCCCATCACGGCGCTGTTCGTGCTGGTGGTGGGCGGGCCCAACGCCGACAACTACTCGCTGGGCTACATCGTCCAGATGGCCACCGGCGTCACGATCGGCCTGATCGTGAACTACGTGGTGGCTCAGCCCGTCGACTTCCGCTCCGCGTCCCTGGAGCTGGGGCGGATCGAACGGCTGATGGTGTTCTACCTGCGCGACGTCGCCATGGAGGTCCGCACGCCCGGCTCCACCTCGCGCACCGACTGGGTGGAGGTCAACTACCAGCTCGCCTCGGTCGCCGCGGAGGTCCGCGGCGTCGTCGAGGCCACCGCCTCCACCGCCAAGGGCAACCCGCGCATGATGCTGCCCAACAAGAAGGGTCAGGACCCCGGTCTGGCCCGTCTGATCCGCGTGGAGCACGTCTCCTTCTACATGCGCGACCTCACCGACGCCCTGCGCAGGCTGTTCGCCGAGGACGGCTCCCACATGGTGGTTCCCGCCGACGTCTCCCGCGAGCTCGAGCGCACGCTGCGCGCCGTCGCCGAGGTCATGCGCGTGGCATGGAAGGTGGACACCGAGTCGTTCTCGACCATGACCACCTCCCTGTCGATCGTGCCGCTGAACCTGGACGACGAGGAGAAGGACGAGGTCCAGATCCTGGCCGCGCGGGCCCGTGCGCGGGTGAGCGATCTCTCGAACGTCCTGGAGAACCTCGAGATGCGCAACACCTGGGACCACTGGTGGCTGGTCACCGTGGGCACAGACCTGGAGCGTGTTCTGCAGGTGGTCACGACCCACGGCGCGTCGAACCCGCCGCCCAAGCCGCGCCGGTCGTTCCGACCGCGGCGCACCGCGCAGGGCAGTGGCACACAGCACGAGCGGCGCCTGCGCTGATAGCGCGTCCGGCACCGGGTCTAGAGTGGGGCGCACTTCTCAGCACCAGGAGGCCCCCGTGCACCAGCCCCACCCCGCGGAGCCGGGATCTGTCGCACCCGAATGGGTGCCGCACCCCGACAATGCGGTGATCGCGCGCAGCGGTCTCGAGAACTTCGAGAGGGTCTTCGGCCGCAGGCCGGAAGGCATCTGGCAGTCCCCGGGCCGCGCGAACCTCAACGGAGAGCACATCGATTTCCTGGGCGGGCGCTGCCTTCCGATGGCCCTGCCCTACGGAACGCTGGTGGCTGCAGCGCCGCGCACCGACGGCCTCCTGCGCATGCGCACCCTGGAGCCCACGCTGGACGAGGGGATCGTCGAGGTCCGCGTGGAGGACATCGGCCCGGGCCGTCCCGAGGGCTGGACCGGCTATGTGGCCGGCGCCCTGTGGGGCCTGCACGAGGTGGCGGAGTGCACCCCCGGGATCAGCATCCCCGAGGGCTTCGGAGCCGACATGCTGATCCGCTCCACTCTTCCCGTGGGCGGCGGCCTGTCGTCCTCGGCTGCGCTGGAGTGCGCCTCGATCCTCGCCTTCGCGGGGATGATCACCGGCTCCGACGAGCACGACGACGCCCGCCGCGCAGCCCTGGCCCACGCCTGCATGATGGCGGAGGTCCGCGTGGTGGGTGCCAACACCGGCGGGCTGGATCAGACCGCGAGCCTGCGTTCCCACGCCGGCCAGGTGGTCTCCCTGGACTGCCGCGACTTCTCGATCACCTACCGCTCGGCCGACGCGCTGCTGGATGGGCACCGGCTGATCGGCGTGGACACGCGCACGCCGCACTGGCTCGGCGGGCACGAGTTCTCCTCCCGCCGCCTGGACGCCGAGGCAGCCGCCCGATTCCTGGGCGCCGACCGCCTGCGGGACCTCCTGCCGGAGACACCGTCCCAGGACGACGTCGAGACCGTCCTGCGCCGCTGGGAGGATGCCGCGCCCACCGCCGAGCAGCTCGTGGGCCGCGACCCCGGCGACGCCTTCCGCCGCCTGCGCCACGCCCTCACGGAGATGCTGCGCTCCGAGCAGATCGACGCCGTGCTCGCCGGCGAGACGGGGGTTTCGGCCCCCTGCGCCGTCGGGCGGATCCTCACCAGCGGGCACGCCTCCATGCGCGACGACGCCGAGGCCTCGTTCGCCGCCGCCGACCTCATCGTGGACACAGCGCTGTCCGCCGGCGCCGACGGCGCACGGCTGATCGGCGGCGGCTTCGGCGGGTCGGTGCTCATGCTGGTCCCCGAGCAGAACGTGGAGGCGGTCACGGAGGCTGTGGCCGCAGCCGTCGTGAAGGCGCACCTGCCGAGCGTGCGCTTCCTGGACATCCAGCCGGCCGACTCGGGCCACCTGGTCTGCCGCGACTGCGTCGAGCTGGCCGGGATGGGTTGCAGCTGACACGCGGCGGCGCCGCCGACCATGATGGCCGACGGCGCTGCAGGGGATCGTCAGAGGATCAGCGGCGGTGGATCTGCTTCAGCTCACCGGCGGCGAAGGACTCCTCGATCTGCTCGAGGGAGCGCCCCTTGGTCTCCGGGACGAAGCACCAGAAGAAGAGCAGGCACAGCGCGCCCAGACCCGAGAAGAGGAAGAACGTCACGGTGATGCCGGTGGCCGAGACCACCTGCGGGAACAGCAGGGTCACTGTGGCGTTGGCCAGCCACATCATCAGCACCGAGATCCCGATGCCCGCCCCGCGGAACTTCAGCGGGAAGATCTCGGCCAGGATGATCCACGCGCCGAAGCCGATCGAGGCCTGCATGCAGCCCACGAACAGCACCACGAAGATCAGGATGAAGATCGCCCGCCCCAGCCCCTCGGGCAGCAGCAGGGCGCTCAGCCCGATCAGCAGGTGCATGGACGTGATGCCCGTGAAGCCGAAGATCATCAGCCGGCGTCGTCCCACGCGGTCGATCAGGGCCATGCCGGTGAGCATGCCGATCACGGCGATCACGCCGTTGGCCACGTTGGCGATCAGGGCGGCCGAGGACGAGAAGCCCGCCTGCTCCAGCAGCAGCGTGCCGTAGTACATGACGGAGTTGATGCCGGAGAGCTGCTGGGACACGGCCACGCCGATGCCGATCAGCAGCACGCGGCGCACCCAGGGCTCGGTGCGCAGAGTCGCCAGCCCGCCCTCGTGCTCAGCCGCATCGCGAGCGGCCAGCCCCTCGACCTCCACGAGCTCTGCCTTGGCGCGCTCCGGAGTGCGGACCCGCTCCAGGACCTTCAGCGCGGCATCGCGGTCGCCCTGGGCCAGCAGCCAGCGCGGCGACTCCGGCATGCGCAGCATCCCGAAGAACAGCGCCAGCGCCGGCAGCGCGGCCACGGCCAGCATCACGCGCCAGTGCCCGGGGACCTCGTAGAACGCGCTGCCGATGATCGCGTTGATCAGGAACGCCAGCAGCTGACCGACCGCGATCATGACCTCGTTGCGCCCGGACATGGCCCCGCGGCGCTCGGTGGGGGCCATCTCCGAGAGGTAGACCGGCACGGTGACCGAGGCTCCGCCCACAGCCAGGCCCAGGACCACGCGGAAGGCCACCATGACACCGGCTGTCGGGGCGAGCACGCAGCCCAGGGCGCCGACGAAGAAGAGGACCGCCATGGCCAGGATCGTGCGCCGACGTCCCCAGCGGTCCGAGCCGCGCCCGCCGATGATCGCGCCGACTGCGGCGCCGATCAGCAGCGACGACGTCACGACGCCCTGCTCCATCGGAGAGAGATCCAGCGCCCCGGGCTCCGACATGGGGCCCAGGGCGCCGTTGATCACGCCGGTGTCGTAGCCGAAGAGAAGGCCGCCGAAGGTCGCGACGACCACCAGCTTGTCCAGGAAGCGCGAATGCTTCCCGGACGTCAGGGGAGGCAGGCCCGTCCCCTGCGCCCGACCGGTTCGCACCTGACTCATTCCCAATCCTCCGCGACCCCGCGGGACCTCCATGTCCCGCGTCTTCGGAGACTGACACTAGCCCGATCCTCGAGATGGCACGCACCGGGGCCGGTCCCTGCATGGCAGACGACGGCCGCGAACGAGCTTCCAGCTCGCTCGCGGCCGTCGTCGTGACCGTGCGCCTTCTGCAGGCGCCCTGATCAGGAAGCGGAGATAGCCTCCGCGATCGGGGTGTCGCCGTCCACGAAGTTGATCTTGCGCCCGATCGTGGTGTCGTCCGACAGGACCGCATGGGCCACAGCGGCGACGTTGGCGCGCGAGGTGTCGGCGTTGTCCGGCTGCTGGCCCTCGGGCAGCACGGTGATCTTCCCGGAGGCGTCGTCGAGGGTCAGCATGCCCGGGCCCAGGATGGTCCAGCGCAGCGAGGACTTCTTCAGGTGCTCATCCGCCTGGGTCTTGCCCTCGGCATAGGCGAAGAAGTCGTCGGATTCGTCCACGCCGTGATCCGGACCGGCGCCCAGGTAGGACACCATCACGTACCGGCCCACGCCGGCCTTCTCGGCGGCGTCCATGGTGCGGATCGCGGCGTCGCGGTCCACCGCCCAGGTGCGCTCGGGGTCGCCGCCGCCGGCGCCGGCGGACCAGATGACGACGTCCACGCCCTCGAACTCGTCCGAGAGCTGCTCGGTGGACAGCTGCTGGACATCGAGGACCTTGGCGGTGGCCCCGGTCTGCTCGATGTCCTCGACCTGGTCCTGGCTGCGGATCCACGAGGTGACCTCGTCGCCCGCCTCGACCAGCAGGGGAGCCAGCCGCAGCGCGACCTTGCCGTGGCCGCCGATGATCGCGATGTTCGTCATGATCTGCTCCGTTTCCCGGGGGCGGTTCGAGACCCGTCCCCGTCCTCGAGTGATGCCTCCATCATGCCTCCGCCCCTCGCCGCGATGAAGGGTGTTCGCCGACGGCCGCACCACCCCTTCGCGAGCGTGACGTGCTCGGTCGTCATGTCCGTGCTCGAGTGCGGCATCAGGGGTGATCGGGCGGCAGGATAGGCGCATGTCCTCCCTCACCTCCCCCGGACGTCGTCGGCCCCTCGCCGCCCTCGCCCTGGCCGTCGGACTCGCCCTGAGCGCGCGCGCCGGACGGTGCACAGCCCTGCCGTCGGAAAGCACTCGTGTGTAGGCTCGGCGCCGTGACTGATCAGACGCATGACGATGCCCAGCTCGACGCCGTCCGCTCCGGCTACGCCTTCTCCGGACCAGCCCTGAACCTGGGGGCCGCGGTCTCCGGCGGCACCCCGGTCCCGGACGCGCAGGTCGGCCTGCCCCTGGGTTCCATGAACCGCCACGGGCTGATCGCGGGAGCCACCGGCACGGGCAAGACCAAGACCCTGCAGGCCATGGCGGAGCAGCTCTCGGAAGCCGGGGTCCCAGTCTTCCTCTCGGACATGAAGGGCGATCTCTCCGGGCTGGCGGCGGAGGGCCAGCCCAGCGACAAGATCACGGAGCGCGCCCGCAGCATCGGCCAGGAGTGGACTCCCACGGCCTCCCCGGTCGAGTTCCTGGCCCTTGGCGGCGAGGGCAGGGGCGTTCCGATCCGCACCACGGTGACGTCGTTTGGCCCGGTCCTGCTGTCCAAGGTCCTGGGTCTCAACGGCACCCAGGAGTCCGCCTTGGGGCTGATCTTCCACTACGCCGACCAGGCCGGTCTGGCGCTGCTGGACCTCAAGGACCTGCGCGAGGTCATCATGTTCCTCACCTCGGAGGAGGGGAAGGACGAGCTGGACGGCATCGGCGGCGTCTCCAAGCAGACCGCCGGTGTGATCCTGCGCCAGCTGACCACGTTCGCCAACGGCGGCGCGGAGGTCTTCTTCGGCGAGCCCGAGTTCGACACCCGCGACCTGCTGCGCAAGGCAGAGGACGGCCGCGGCATCATCTCCTGCCTCGAGCTGCCGGGGGTGGCCAGCCGCCCCGAGCTGTTCTCCACGTTCCTGATGTGGCTGCTGGCGGACCTCTTCCAGGACCTGCCGGAGCTCGGCGATCCCGAGAAGCCGGAGCTGGTGTTCTTCCTCGACGAGGCCCACCTGCTCTTCGACAACGCCTCCAAGGCATTCCTGAGCGCGATCGAGCAGACGGTGCGCCTGATCCGCTCGAAGGGCGTGGGCATCTTCTTCGTGACCCAGACCCCCAAGGATGTGCCCGGCGACGTCCTCGGCCAGCTCGGCAACCGCGTCCAGCACGCGCTGCGCGCGTTCACCCCGGACGACGCCAAGGCCCTCAAGGCCACGGCTCGCACCTACCCCAAGTCCGAGTACGACCTCGAGGAGCTGCTGACCCAGCTGGGCACCGGCGAAGCGATCGTGACCGTGCTCTCCGAGACCGGCGCGCCCACCCCCGTGGCCTGGACCCGGATCCGCACGCCTCGCAGCCTCATGGCCACCGCCCCGGGGCAGGTCTTCGACTCGGTGATCTCGTCCTCGCAGCTTGCGCCGAAGTACTCGGAGGCCGTGGACCGCGAGTCCGCCTACGAGATCCTCACGGCCCGCCTGCAGAAGGGCCAGGACCAGGAGGCGCCTTCGTCTCAGGACGACGACCGTCCCGCCCGCGAGGCGACGCCGCAGACGGAGCGCCGCGACGATGACCGTCACGACCGCGGCGACGGCGGCGGCGGCTTCCTGGACAACCCCGCCGTCCGCTCGATGATGCGCTCGGCCGGCACCGTCCTGGGCCGGGAGATCACGCGCACGCTGTTCGGCACCGCGCGGCGGCGCCGCTGATCAGGAGGAGCCGTCGGCCTGCCCGGGCGTCGTGAGCTCTCCGTCGCTCACGCCGAACCGGCAGCTGGCGGCTCGCTGGGCGATGCCCGGGGCGTCCGCATCCTCCTCGAGCAGGATCAGCGTGTGAGTGCCGTCGGCGACCCCGCCCAGGCGGGCTCTGCCGTCGTCGTCGACCCGTCCGCTGCCCTGCTGCCCCGGGCCTTCGAGCCACCACTGCTCCGGGCCCGGTGCACCCTCCTGCTCGGCGAGCACTGCCACCGCGCTGCCCTCATCGATCTCGAGCTCCTCGAGAGACAGCCCTCTCGACTGATCGAGCGCCGGATCGCTGATCACGCCGCCGCTCTCGCCGACGACGACCCGCGAGCTCGCCAGCCCGGAGATGCGGCCGGAGGAGTCCACGGACACCAGTCCGACCGCGTACTCGCCCTCCTCGAGAGCCTCGGTGTGCGCGATCCCGCCGGTGAGCACCTCGGTGCGCACGATCTCGCCGTCGTCCAGATCGGCGATGCGCACATGCACGCCAGGCGGCAGCTCGCGGAGAGGGATGTCGCCGTCGGGCGCGTCCTGCGCCTCGTCGGAGGGCTCGGTGCGCAGCGCCGAGCCCCCGATGCCAGCGGTCGTGATCGTGAGCTGATCGCTGTCCGAACCGGCCGTGACCTGGACGTCCATGGCTGCGGGCGACGAGCACTGCGCGCCCTGCCCGCCCGACGGCGAGCTGCTGCCCGCCGAGCATCCGCTCAGCATCATCGCGGCCGCCCCCGTGAGCGCCAGCACCGCTTGCCGCCCCGACCTTGTCACCGGACTGCCCCCCGCTGCTCCTGCCATGTCCCCCTACCGTCCTGCCGCGAAGTCCCGCAGTCTCTGTAAGCTGCTCAGCTGCAGCACGTGCTCGGACTCCTGGCCCTCGTAGAAGATGATGTCCATCTTCGCGACCCCCGGAGCAGCGATGGCAGCCACCAGGTCACGCCGAGCCCTCTCGCCTTCGTCGCTGTAGATCCACTCCCAGACATCGGAGCACATCCGCGACGGCGCGGCGCCGGGCACGGAGAGCTCGATGCGCGATCTCGGCCCACCTGGCCCGGGGATCGGCCGCACCAGCACCTGATCTGCCGGGGCATCGAGCTGCATGACCTGACCCCGCAGAACCGCGATCAGCTCCTTCGACGCGCTGCCGAGCAGCGTGCCGACGGTCTCGACCCACACCGAGGCATGGGTGAGCAGGCGGGAGAACCGGCTGCGCTCGTCGAGGGCATCGAACCACAGGCCGATGCTGCCGGGCCCCAGCTCCCTGTGCTCGACCTGCAGGCGCAGGCGCCTGACCGTGCGCTCGGCCTGCTGTGCATGGACCACGGCGTCGAAGGCTGCGGCGAAGATCCGGGCGATCCCGGCTCGGGAGCGCTCGATCGTGGCGGACTCCACGTGCGCCGGCTGCCCCTGCTGATCGAGCACGCGGATGCTCACTCGCCAGGCGGTGGGACTGTCGGTGAGGTAGAGGTCATCTGCCCGCTGACCGGGAGTCATGGGCCGGGGCCTTCGGGTCTGGGACGATGGGGCCGCCGGCTGCGGCAGCTCCCGGAGGGGTCCAGTCAGGGTATCCACCGGCCGCTGCAACAGGCTGCCCGGAGCCCTCGAAGGCCGTCCCCGCTAATGGCGACAGACGATCTCTGCATTCTGTGTCCGCCCAATGGAGCCCAGATGAGAAGAGAGCCGCTCGGCGCCAGGCTCTGGCGTCGAACGGCTCTCTGTCTGTCCCCCTCCCGCACCGATTCGCTCCAGATGGACGACGCACCACCACCGTCCTCCCGGTGCGGGAAGCTCCAGCGGCGCGAACCCTCCAGTCGACGCCGCTGCCCTCGTTGCCGAGGTGATGACTACTCAACACCGCGCACCTGAAGCAGTCCTGGACTCGACTTGCACCCCGGCGGGGGAAGCACTGGGGATTGCCTGAACACCGCATTCGGCCCCGATGTGATCGGCGGCACGGCCTTATCGCCGAATCGGAGGTGAATTCTTGCCCTCGGCCCTCCGCACCGTGTCCGACTCGTGTACCGTCGATACTAGTTGTCGTACGACCCCCGCTTTTGACGGGACCACTGCCGCGCACCCAGCGGTCGACGTAGTCCACTCGGATGTAGTCATGTGGAGCACGACGGCACGCGAGCACCGAGAGTCGGTGCTTCGCCACCGTTCCGGAAGGATCGACCAGAACAATGCAGACCGGCACCGTCAAGTGGTTCAACGCCGACAAGGGCTTCGGCTTCATCAGCCCCGATGACTCCCAGCAGGACGTCTTCGCTCACTTCTCCGCCATCAACGGCAACGGCTACCGTTCGCTCGAGGAGAACCAGCGCGTGGAGTTCGAGGTCCAGGAGGGCCCCAAGGGCCTCCAGGCCGCGAACATCACCGTGATCAACTGATCACCTGATACTTCGCTGAAGGCGCCCGGTGCGATCGCACCGGGCGCCTTCAGCATTCCCGGATCGCGCACTGCGCGCTCGACGGCCGCGTCCCGCGGCCGGACCAGCCGCAAGCCGGGTGACGCGGGATACGCTGGGTCCAGAAGCCGGGCGGCGACGCCCCGGCCCACACGTCAGCCCCACGAGCACAGAGGAGTCCCACGTGCCGCACAACTCCATCCCCGGACACGGCGAGTTCCACGAGACCCCCGCAGCCGGCACCCCCACGGCCATCGCCGCTCAGCACGCCGGCACCACTGCCGACGCCTTCGCGGCCGAGCACGGCCAGCCCGCGATCTCGGATCCGAATGCCGCAGCCCGCGGCTCCCTGGGCGATGACCGCTCCGACGCAGGCTCCGCCGACCGCCGCGGCGGGCGCCGCCGTGCCGGCCGCAGCCCCTGGTACGACGACGACCGCTTCGGCCTGGCCGTCTCGGGCATCGTGATCATCGGCGGGCTCGTGGCTGCCTGGTACGTCCACCGCGCCGACGAGGACTGAGGCCGCAGACGCGCTGCTCGCAGCAGCGCCCGAAGGGGGCGCCGGCAGATGCCGGCGCCCCCTTCGTCGTCCCCGCCCCCTCCAGCCCGCAGGCTCAGGCAGATCTCAGAGCAGCGGTCGCAGGGGAGCCAGCGCCCACTCCCCCATCCAGGCCAGCGGATGACGCTCGTCCCACTCCTGCTTGGTGATCCGCCAGCAGTTCTCGCTGTCGAACTCGAAGATCCGCTCCATCACGGCCGCGAGGTCGTGGTCGACGATCTCGATGTTGACCTCGTAGTTGAAGCTCAGGGACAGGCGATCGATGTTCGCGGTGCCGATCGTGGACCAGACGCCGTCGATGGTGGCGGTCTTGGCGTGGATCATGGCGTCCTTATAGAGCAGGACGGTGATGTCCTCGCGCAGCAGCTGCGCGTAGAACCCGCGCGAGGCCCAGTCGGCCAGGACGTGATTCGAGTCCATGGGGAACATCAGACGGACGTCCACGCCGCGGTTCCGGGCGCGGATCAGGGCATCGAGGATCTGCTGGTCCGGGATGAAGTAGGCCGTGGAGATGTAGATGGACTTGGCCGCCTGGTCGATGGCCTGCAGGTACATGTTGCGGATGGGGTAGACGCGGCGCACGGGCATGTTGGTCAGCACCCGGATCCGGGACTCCCACTCCACCGGATCAAGACGGGCGATGGGCTCGCAGCCCCCGCGCCGCACCGCGATCGAGTTCCAGGAGGACACGAACGCCTGACGCAGCAGCCACGAGTCCGCGCCGCTGATCTTGAGGTGGGTGTCCCGCCACTCGGTGGCGTACGTGGAGCCCAGGTTGTAGCCGCCGACGTACGAGTACTCGTCGTCCACGATGAGCAGCTTGCGGTGGGTGAGGCCGCTGGAGCGCAGGGGGGTCACGAGCAGCTGCGGGCGCACCACGGGGAAGCGGTAGTGCTCGACTCCCGGTCCGAACCGGTAGAACCGCGGGTCCACGACCATGTTGCCGACGCCGTCGTACATCACCTTCACGTCCACACCGCGAGCGCCTGCGCGGTTGAGGGCATCCAGGAAACGCTTGCCGTAGTCATCGCTCTTCCAGAGGTAGGTCTCCAGATACACCGTGCGCTCGGCGGCATCGATCGCGGCGATCATGTCGTCGTAGAGCTCCGCGCCGAAGGTGAAGACGTCCATGTCCGAGCCGGCGACGTCGGCGGCGTAGTGCCCAGGCTTGGGGAAGCCGGAGCGGGTCTTGCGACCGCGCTTCTTCACGGCGTCGTAGCCGACCAGGGTCGCGATGGTGGTGAACTGGACGCCCACCACGCCGACGGCAGCTCGAGTGGCAGTCGTGGTGATGGCTCGTCGCAGCGGCTGGGGGATTCGTCGGAGCATGGTCCAGAGCCTACGCGAGCCGCGCTGCGAGGATCGTGGGAGGATGGCCCCCGTCCTCCCCGCCCCTTGTGAGTGGGCACTCGAGCCCTAGGGAACCGCCAGCGTGACCCGTTCCGTGACCCTCCAGCAGCCCCGCCTCACGGTGCTGCACGTCATCCGGCGAGCGGTCATGAAGCTCATCTACATCCAGGTGTGGGACCAGGCGGCGTCCATGACGTTCTTCCTGCTGCTGTCGATCGCCCCGCTGCTGATCTCGCTGGTCTCGATCATCAATCTGCTGGGACTCGAGGAGTCCGTGCTGCGCGGAATCGTCGACCTGGTGAGCGTGCTCTTCCCGCCCGTGGACCCCGGCGCCCTGACCGACGCGCTGCACTCCCTGAACCCCGATGGCGGCACCGTGGCCGGAGCCGTCCTGGGATTCATCGGCACGCTGATCGCGGCGTCGAACTCCGTGGCGGCCTTCCACCGCTCCATGCACCGCATCTACGACACCCGCGAAGGCCGGCAGTTCCTGCCGTTCCGCACGATCGTGTTCTTCGAGACCATCGCGCTGCTGGTGGCCGTGGCGGCCGCGGCTCTGCTGATCACGGTCGGCGGGGACATGGCGGCGGCGCTCGGCCAGGCGCTGGGCTTCGACGAGACCGTGGTGGCCGCCTGGAACCTCCTGCGCTGGCCGCTGCTGCTGTTCGTGCTCGTGGTCTACGTCAACGTCGCCTACCACATGGGCCCCAACGTGGAGCTGCCGCGGTTCGGGATCATGAGCGCCGGGTCGCTGGTGAGCGTGGGCGCCCTGTTCGCGATGGCCGTGCTGCTGGGCTGGCTGAGCTCGCTGGCCGGAACCGTGGACGCGCTGCTGGGCACCCTCAACGGCGTGACGATCCTGCTCGTGCTCGCCTGGTTCGCAAGCATCGTGCTGATCGCCGGGGCCGCCCTGGATGCAGAGCTGCTGCGCGCCCGCCAGCTGGCGATCGGGCTGCGCGCCTGGGATCGCATCGACCTGCGCCCCCGCAACCGCTGGACCCTGGACTTCCTGCGCGAGGACCGCCGGATGGCTGGCAAGCTCGGGCGGATCGTGGCCGACAGCGCCCTGGACGATCTGCCGCGGCGGCTGCCCCGGTCGCTGTGGCTCACCGAGGCGGACAGCGCCTTCGCGGTCACCGGCACCCCGGCCATGCAGGAGCGGCTGCGGGAGGCCGCCGATGAAGAGCGCGCCAGGGAGGCCTCCGCCGAGGCCGAGGACTCCTCGGCCCAGGCCTTCCGCGTGGCCCTGGTCCACAGCTGGGCAGAGCTGCGATCGGCCACCGGCCGGGCCGTGCACCGCGGCGGCTCCACCGCTGTGGGGGCGCTGCAGCACCAGCTCGAGCGACGACGTCGCGGTGCTGAATCCAACACCGCAGCGGAGTCGTCACCCGAGGTGTCCGTCTCGGAGGCTCGACCGGCAGACGACGACGCCCCGGCCGCTGCCGAGGGGCAGGGACCGGGACGTCGGGGCTGAGCGCCGCTCAGCCGAGGACGATCAGCGGGCGGCCGGCTTGGCCTTGATCGCCTGGATGATCCACATGACGTTCACGGCGATGAACGCGATGCCCACAAGGATCACCAGGACGGCGACCCAGCCGTAGGCGAAGGCCGAGATGAAGGCGAACAGGGCGCCGATGGAGCCCAGGATCGCCAGGATGATGCCCATGATGCGACCGGCACCCGGCTTGCGGGTCAGCAGGACCAGCACCACGGCGTAGAGGATCGCGGCGACGATCCAGCTGATGATGTTGCCGGGCTGGATAGCCCATCCGCCCTCGGTGGGCGCGGCGATGCCGAACATCTCCTCAGCATCCTGCAGCGAGCGCGCGTAGGCCATGGTGGTGCGCCCGAGCACCTGGACGATGCCCAGCAGCAGGTACAGGCCCGCCGAGGCGAAGAGCAGGGTGCGCAGTCGGCCGAGGTTGGCGAACGCCCCGCCCGTGGCGGCACCGCCGGCTGCGGCGTTCCCGCTCCACTGGTTCCCGCCGGCGGCGGGCTGGTACTGCGGCGACTGGCCGCCTCCGCCGGACGGCTGGTACTGCGGTGCCTGGCTGCCGGACTGCCCGCCGTACTGCTGGCCCCCGTACTGGGGGGCCGCGGACTGCTGCCCACCGCCGTACTGCGGAGCCGACGGCTGCTCGCCGTAGGGGCTGGCCGGCGCGCCGGAGCCGTAGGACGGCTGGCCCGACCCGTAGGACGCGTGCTCGTTCGACGACTGGCCCGAGCCGTAGGACGGCTGCTGCCCGTACGGCGACGACGGCTGCTGGTCGCCGTAGGCCGGGGACTGCGAACCGTAGGAGGGGGCCGAGGACTGGCCGTACGACGTCTGCTCAGCTGCCTGTCCGTAGGACGGCGCCTGCTGCGCGCCGGGCTGGCCGTAGCCCTGCTGGTCCTGAGCGGAGTAGGAGGGCTGATCCTGGTTCGCAGCACCGTACGATGGCTGCTCCTGCGCGGAGGCGCCCTGGCCGGTGGCGTCGTAGGTCGGCTGCGAGTACGACGGCGCTGCGCCCTCACCCGAGGCCGGAGCCGCCGTGGAGCCGGAGCGCTGTGCGCCCGCTGCGCCGGCCTGGTCCGCTGCCGGCTGCTGCGAGCCGTAGGCGGGCGCGCTGTAGCCGCCCTGCTGCGCGGCGGAATCCGCGCTCTGCGCGGACTCGTCGGCCGCATCCGAAGTGCGCACGGCCTCGGAGTCGGACGGGGTCTGCTCCGCCGGGGTGCCGTACTGCGGCGCCTGGTAGCTGGGGGCCTCGTACCGGGGCTGCTCGCCCTCGGGGCGGGCGTCGTCGTGGGGGTTCTGCGACACGTCATGCTCCTTGATCGTGTGGTGGGTGGTCCCGGCGACGGCACGTGCCGCGCCCCGGCTCTGGCGCAAGCCTACTGAGACCGGTGCTGACCCGCTTCACTTGACGCAGAAAAGGCCGCGCGGCGGCAGGGGGCGCCTCGCGCGAGCCGCGCACTCAGCTGAGCTGATCGCCGCTGAACCACCGGGCCACGCTGCGGTTGAAGGCCAGCACCAGCCAGTAGACGTCCACTGCCAGCTGGACGATGCTCAGCAGGAGCGCGACGATCCCCAGCGCACCGCCGGCTGTCAGCGGGACCCCCAGGATGATGCCGATGCCGGTGCCGCCCAGCGAGAGCACGATCGAGATGATCACGAGCACGATGCCCAGGATGCGGGCCCAGTTCTGGCTCTTGAACAGGCCGATGATCACCACGAGGTAGAGCGCGACCGTGATCAGCAGGCCGACGATCCCGCCGACGATGCTGGCGACCCCGCCCGCGGAGGACTCCTCGGCCAGCTCCGCGGACAGGCCCATGCTCCTGTAGTAGTCGATCATGTCCTGCTGGAACGCCGCGGTCTGCGCGATCAGGATCCCGAGCAGCGACCCGATCACCGCGAGGATCAGCGAGAGGACGGCGACCTTGCGCAGGGTGTCGACCTTCTCGGGCTCGGGCCGGTCGAAGGACTGCTGAGGGCTGTAGGCGGCCGTGCCGTATCTGCTGCCGTCCCGACCCTGCTCATAGCCCTGGCCGTACTGAGGGGTGTTCGTCATGGCATCTCTCCTGGTGGTGCGGACATCCGGCGTCGGGAGCAGGGACCGAAGCGCCTCCGACCCGCTCGCTTCTGCGCGGTCCCCCGCTGTGCGCCCACCCTACTGAGACGAGCGATCCCCCGCTCCCGGGACGGCCCGGAGGCCGTCGAGGGAGCGGGGGATCGCTCGCGCTGCGGGTCGCGAGCCTCGGCTCAGCGCGCGCTCTTGAACCACTCGGCCACGCGGCCGTTGAAGGCCAGCACGAGCCAGTAGATCGTCAGGGCCAGCTGGACCACGGTGAGCACCAGCGAAACAGCACCCAGAGCGCCCCCGGCCATCAGCGGAACGCCCGTCACGGCCCCGATGCCGAACGCCCCGATCATGCCGACGATCGACAGGATCGCGAGCACGATGCCGAGGATGCGCGCCCAGTTCTTCTCCTTGGACAGACCGGCGATCACCACGACATACAGCGCGACGGTGACCACCAGGCCCAGCAGCGGGCCCACGAATCCGCCCTGCACCGACTGCTCCGCCTGTTCCGCAGACAGGCCGACGCCCTTGAAGTACTCGATCATGTCGTTCTGGAAAGCCTGCGTCCGGCTCAGGATCATGCTGAAGACGGAGCTGATGACCGAGAGGATGAGCAGGCCGATCGCGACTTGGCGAAGGGTGCCGACCTTCGCGGGCTTGCCCTGGTCGAAGGACTGCTGGGGGCTGTAGGCAGCGGTGCCGTACTTGTTCCCCTGGCCGTAGTCGGGGCCCGGAGCGTTCTGAGGGGTGTTCGTCATGACATCTCTCCTTGTGGTGCGGACTTCTCGGATGGGAACCAGGAGCCGGCGGCCGAGCGGGGAGCCCGGCCGCCGGCGTCGTCACTCGTAGCGCAGCGCCTCGATCGGGTCCTTCTTGGCGGCGCGGGCCGCCGGGAGGGTGCCTGCCAGGAAGGCGATCAGCATGATCACCAGGACGATGACCAGCAGCTGCAGCGGGGCGATCGCGTAGAGCGACAGCCCGGAGACCTCGGCCAGAGCGCCGCCCTCGCCGGTGAGCACCGCGTTGGCGATCGAGCCGACGGCCACGCCGCCGATCACGCCGGCCACGGAGCCGAAGACGCCGATCAGCACGGCCTCGGCGGAGAACAGGCCGAAGATCTTGCCGCCGGACATGCCCATGGCCTTCATCAGGCCGATCTCCCGGGTGCGCTCCTGCACGGACATCAGCAGCGTGTTCACGATGCCGAAGCTGGCGGCCAGCAGCGCGATCAGCGCGAAGCCGTTGAGCACCCAGGTCACCGCGTTGATGATGCCCTTGAGCGCGCCGATCTGGTCCTCGACCGTCATGCCGATCATGTTCTCGTCCATCAGGGCGGACTTCACGGCCCCCTGCTGCCCGGTGTCCGGGACGCTGGCCACGGCCTGGATGTAGCCCTCAGGCTGCTCCTCGACCATGCCGGAGGTCTGGTAGTCGTACAGCTTCTGGTTCAGCTGATCCGACGGGGTCGGGGATCCGCCCTGGCCGGAGGCGAGCTCCTCGGTCACGCCGGTGATCTCGGCCTCGAAGGTCTTCTCCTCGCCCACGGCGTTCGACAGCCCGATCTGGACGGTTCCGCCCACGGCGTCGTCGTCCGAGTCGTAGCCCAGGGGCTCGACCCACGACTGCGGGATCGTGATCTCGTCGGCGTCGGAGGCGGGAGCCTCACCGGCCATGTACGAGTAGGCCTCCACATCCGTGGGGAAGCCCATGGTTAGCTGGTACTGGGAGCCGTCCTCGGCCTCCAGGAACGACGGCTGCACGAAGACCACCGGCTCCACGGACTCCACGCCGTCGATGCCCTCGACCTTCTCGATGTCCTTCTCGGTGAGCATCTCCGAGCCGCCGAACATGCTCGAGGCCTGCGCCGCCTCGGGGTCGTACTCCTGCGGGCCCTCCTGCGAGGTGCCGGAGGCCTGATCCGCCGTCTTCATGACGTAGATCTGGTCCTCGCTGCCGAATCCCTGCAGCAGGGTGTCGATGTACTTGTTGATGCCCACGCCCAGACCGGAGGTCAGGGTGAGGGTGAAGGCGCCGATGAAGATCGCGACGACGGTCAGCAGCGTCCTGGCCTTGGAGCGCAGCGTGTTGCCCGCTGCGGTGGCGACGATGTCGGTGGACTTCATCGACGGTCTCCCTTCGAGAAGAGACGGCGCAGGCCGCCCTTGTCAGCGTGCTTGGTCTGCTCGGCCTGGGCCTTGGCCGCATCGGCCTGCGGCTGCGGCTCCCCGCGGTGGGCTCCGTCTCCGTCGGGGATCTGCGCCCACGGTCCGGCCGCCGCTGTGTCCTGAGCTGCGGCCGACGGGGCCGGGGCGGGCTGCTCGGCAGCTGCGCCCCGGCCCGGAGCGGCCGGCTGCGCCGGGGAATCCGTGCTCACGGAGTCGTCGTGGTCCTGGACGGAGGTGATCTCGCCGTCGACCAGGTTGATCCGGCGGTCGCAGCGGGCGGCGAGGTCGTCGTCGTGGGTGACGATGACCAGCGTGATGCCCTGCTCGCGCTGCAGGCCGAAGAGGATGTCCTCGACGACCTCGGAGGTACGGCTGTCCAGGTTGCCGGTGGGCTCGTCGGCGAAGATCACCGACGGCTCCGTGACCAGCGCTCGGGCGATGCACGCGCGCTGCTTCTGCCCGCCGGAGAGGTTCGTGGCCTTGTTCGCGGCCTTGTCGGCCATGCCCAGGCGCTCGAGGGCCTCCATGCCCTTGCGGTTGCGCTCGGATTTGCCCACACCGGCGATCTTCAGCGGCAGGACGACGTTCTCGAGCACCGTCTGGTTCGCGTTGAGGAAGAACTGCTGGAAGACGAAGCCGAAGCGCTCGTTGCGCAGACGGTTGATCTCCTTGGTGCTCAGCTCGGAGACGGGGCTGCCGTCCAGCGCCACGACCCCCTGGCTGGGCCGATCGAGCAGCGCCATGAGGTGCATGAGGGTGGACTTGCCGGAGCCCGACTTGCCGACCACGGCCACGGACTCGCCGCGGTGGATCTCCAGCGTGAGTCCCTTCAGCGCGTCGAAGCGCGTCTCGCCCTTGCCGTAGACCTTGACCAGGTTCTCGGTCTCCAGGACCGGGGGTTCCATCGTGGTGCCTCCTGTGTAGGGGGTTGTGCGTCGCGGCAGCCGGACTCGAATCCGGTGGTGCCTTCCGCATCAGCTGTGCGCCATCCTCCCAAACATGCGCACCTGACGGCATCAGGCCAGAGAGTGAACTCTCGGGGCCCTGCTGGGCCCCGGCTCATCCTTTCTGGGGAGGCCCGCGCGTCCTGCGGGGCGCGCGGTGCCCGGCGCGGACGCCTACCCTGGGCCGCGTGGCATCCCGCGACCCCCGTCTGAGTCCTCCGTCGGCGCACGACCGGCCCTCGGACGCGCAGCGGCTCGAGGTGCCGGTGGCCGCCTCTCCCGCCGAGGCGGCCCCCGTCCCGCCGTCCCAGCTCGAATCCGTCGTCCGCCTGACCCGCGACGGCCCCCGCACGGTGCGCCTGCACGAGCTCGCTCGGTCGATGGGCCGGGCGCGCAATCACGTCGCCCGCGAGCTCGGGGTCGTTCCCGAGCACGACCTCGGCCGGATGCTCGCCGCCCCGCGCACCCTGCTGGTCGAGGGCACCACGGATCAGGCCGTGCTGGAGCAGGTGCTGCGGCGCAGCGGCGACCGCCTGTCCCTGGTGCAGCCGGCCGGCAGCAAGACCCGCCTGGCCGTCCTGCACCACTTCCACCTGGCCCTGGGGATCCCGCACCACGTGCTCTTCGACGGCGACGGCGGTCCCGTCTCGGGGTCCTCGACCGCTCGGCACCGGATCCTGCGCAGTCGGCGCCAGGCCACGGAGGCGCTCGTGGCGTCACTGCGGTCGTCGTCCGCCGCAGCACCGGACTCGACGGCGGCGGCCGCGATCGACCCGACGGCCGCCGCCCGAGCCGCGGATCCCCGCTGGCGCGGCGACGACCCCGCCGTCGGCGGGTGGGGATTCGGCGGGCCGACCGTCGTGGGGCCGTCCTGGTCCGCGCTCGAGGTGGATCTGGAGGACGAGCTGTCCCGGTGGCCGTCGTTCGTATCCGCCCTGCAGGCCCGCGGCGGCACGCTGGCCGCCAAGCGCCCGGAGCGGTTCGCGGAGGCCGCGGCCGCAGCGCGGATGGAGGATCTGCCGCCGTCGTTCCGCCGGATCTGCGCTGCGGTCGCCGCCCTGGAGGCGGACCGCCCGCCGCGGCCCGGCATCCCGCCATCGCAGCGCGGAGCGAGCCCGCAGGACGCGTAGGGTTGCCCGCATGACGACGCCTGAGGAGATCGCAGACTGGATGCTCGAGACGATCCGCACGGAGGGACGGCTCGACCAGGACGATGCCGTCCGCCTGGTGCCGGAGAAGTTCGGGCAGGAGTGGGTGCGCACCAGCCCCCACGGACACCCCGCCCTGGATCAGTCGGTCGTGAAGGCCTTCCGCAAGGCCCACGACGGCACCGTGCAGTGGGATCGCGACCGCCGCTTCTGGTCGCCCAAGAAGTGAGCGCGCGCTGAGCGCGACCCGCGCCGAGGTGATGCAGCCGACCTCGGCGGGAGTCGCCTCGGCTCTGGTGGCCTTCACCTCCACGTTCGCGGTGGTCCTGGCCGGGCTGTCCGCGGTGGGGGCCGATCCCGCGCAGGCGGCCGGCGGCCTCATGGTCGTGACCGTGCTGATGGGCCTGGGCTCGATCCTGCTGGCCGTCTGGTCCCGGCAGCCGATCACGATCGCCTGGTCCACGCCCGGAGCCGCCCTGCTGGCCTCCACGGGGGCCGTCGAGGGCGGATGGCCGGCCGCTGTCGGAGCGTTCCTGGTGGTCGGCCTGCTCGTGGTCGCCACCGGCCTGATCCCGGCGCTCGGGGATCTCATCGCCCGCATCCCGCCGGCGGTGGCCCAGGCCATGCTCGCTGGCGTGCTGCTGCAGCTGTGCCTGGGCCCCATCGAGGCAGCGGTGGCCCAGCCCGCCGGCGTCCTGCCCGTGATCCTCGTGTGGCTCGTGGGCCTCCGACTGTTCCCGCGCTGGGCCGTGCCCTCGGCCTTCGCCGCGGCCGCGGTCGTGGTGGCCGTGCACGTGCTGCGCACCGGGCAGAGCATCGACCCGGCCGGGTTCGTGCCGCACCTTCACCTCACGGCCCCTCAGCTCAGCGCGCCTGCGGTGCTCGGGCTGGCCGTCCCGCTGTTCCTGGTCACGATGGCCTCGCAGAACGTGCCGGGTGCCGCGGTCATGCAGGGGCTCGGGTATCGCATCCCGTGGCGCCGCAGCATGACCGTGACCGGTCTCGGCTCGCTGCTGGGCGCCACCGGCGGGGCCCCGGGCGTGAACCTGGCCGCCATCAGCGCGGCCCTGGCCGCCGGGCCCGAGGCCGGAGAGGACCGCTCCCGGCGCTGGATCGCCAGCGTGGCCTCCGGCTGCCTGCTCGTGCTGATCGGATTGGGAGCAGGCGCCTTCGGGGCGCTGGTGAGCCTGGCTCCGGAGGGCGTCATCCCGGCGGTGGCCGGACTCGCCCTGCTCGGCACCTTCGCCTCCTCCCTGAGGGCCGCGCTCGAGCGCACCGAGGATCTCGTGCCCGCCGCGGTGACCTTCGCCGTCGTCGCCTCCGGGGTCAGCGTGGCCGGGATGTCCGCGGCCTTCTGGGCCCTGGTCGCCGGGCTGAGCGTGCGATGGGTGCTGCGGTGGGGTCGCACCGTGCCGACGCCCGACTCCGACCGAGCCGGCTGAACGGTCGTCGGGGTCCTGCGGACGAGTCCGCATCGACCCGTCCGCTCTTGATTCTGCAAGGGCTCCGAAAGCCTGTTCTGCGACCGATCCAGGGGCTTTCGCGCCCTACGCTCGTGGCCATGAGCGCCCTTCCCCACGCCGTCATCGACGTCTTCGCGACCGAGCCCTTCGAGGGCAGCGCAATCGCCGTCGTGCTCGAGGCCGACGGCCTCTCCGAGGAGCGGATCCACGGCCTGGCCGAGTGGCTGCCGCACGAGGAGACCGTCTTCGTGCTCTCCCCCACCGACAGCGGAGCAGACTTCCGCACACGAGCGTTCCGTTCCAAGACCGAGGTGCGCTTCGCGGGCATGTCCACCCTCGCGGCCGCCCGGGCCTGGCTCGACCGCGAAGGCTCCTCGGCGAGCGACGGCACCCTCGTCCAGCAGAGCGAGATCGGGCTGACCCCGGTCCAGGTGCAGGATGACCAGACCCTGAGCTTCACGGCCCCTCCGCTGTTCGACCGCGGAGAACCCGATGAGCTCACCGTCGAGATCATCTGCGAGGTCCTCGGCCTGGAGCCCGATCAGGTGCAGGGGTCGGCCTGGCTGGACTCCGGGACCGGGTTCCTGGGGCTGCTCGCGGACAGCGCCGAGACCGTGCTGGCCATGGAGCCGGACATCGACCAGCTCGGCCAGCACATGGTCGGCGTCCTGGGCCCGCACGCCGATGGCAGCCCCGCCGACTTCGAGCTGCGCTCCTTCGCCCCGTCCCGCGGCATCGACGAGCAGCGCGCCACCGCGACTCTCGTGGCGGCCTTCGCCTCATGGCTCGTGCCGCGCGGACTCGCCCCGGCGTCGTTCACGGTGGCCCAGGGCCGCGCCGTCGGCCACAGCGCCCTGATGCGCGTGACCACCGGCGACGACGGCACCTGGGTCGGCGGGGCCGTCGTCGCCCGCAGCGGGGGGACCCTGCTGGCCTGAGCCCGCTGCCCGACAGCGCAGCGGGCACGTGGCTCAGAACGGGTGCTGGATCTCGTCCGGGGAGACCGTCACCCACTGGATCTCGGTGAAGGCCTCGAGATTGGCCTCAGCACCTCCGAAGCGGCTGCCGTTGCCCGAATCGCCCACACCGCCGAAGGGCGCATTGGCCTCATCGGCCACGGTCATCTCATTGATGTGCACCTTGCCAGAGCGAATGCGATCGGCGACCTTCATGGCCTCGCCCACGGGGCCCATGATCGAGACCGACAGTCCGTACTCGGAGGCATTGGCCAGCTCGACGGCCTCGTCCACGGAGGCCACCCGGTGCACCGGGGCGACCGGGCCGAAGATCTCCTGCGACCAGGCCGGCATGTCCGGCGTGACGTCGGTGAGGACGGTCGGGCGGTAGAACAGGCCGTCGTGATCCGCGCCGGTGCGCGCCACGGCGCCGGCCGTCAGGGAGTCCTGGACGACCGAGTCGACGTTCTTGAGCTGCTTCTCGTCGATGATCGGGCCCAGGTGGACCTGCTCGGTCGAGGGATCGCCAACCGCCAGGGCCTCGGCCCGGGCGACCAGCCGGTCGACGTACTCATCGTGGACGTCCTGATGGACGATGTGCCGGCCGGTGCTCATGCAGATCTGGCCCTGGTGGAAGAACGAGCCGGTGGCCCCGGCAGAGGCGGCCAGGTCCACATCAGCCCCCGGCAGCACGATCGCCACGTTGTTGCCGCCGAGCTCCAGGTGCACGCGCTTGAGCTTCTCCGAGGCGACGGCGCCGATCTTCCGGCCCGCGGCGGTGGAGCCCGTGAACGAGATGACGCGGACCTCCTCGGCCTCCACGCATGCGGCGCCGATGTCTCCGCCGCCGGGCAGCACCTGCAGGACGCCCTCGGGCAGCCCGGCCTCCTCGAAGATCCGGGCCAGGGCGAAGCCGCCGATGACCGAGGTGCGAGGATCCGGCTTGAGCAGCACGGCATTGCCCGCGGCCAGGGCCGGGGCGACGGAGCGCATGGCCAGCAGCAGCGGGAAGTTGAACGGCGCGATGACCGTGACCACACCGCAGGGGCGGCGGCGAGAGAAGGACCAGTGGGCGCCGTCGGAGGGCAGCCACTGGCCGTGCGGGTGGCTCGGCAGGGCGGCGGCCTCGAAGCACTCGGCGGCCGTGTTGCCGACCTCCAGCCCGGTCTTGGCGGGGATGCCGCCGGTCTCGCGGATGACCCAGCCGGAGAGCTCGTCGTGGTTCTCCTGGATGACTTGGCCGGCGCGGCGCAGCACCGAGGCGCGCTCGGAGGGCTTCAACGCGATCCACTTCTCCTGCGCCGAGACTGCGCGTGCGGCGGCCTGATGGACCTGCTCCGCCGAGGCCGAGCCGATCGTGGCCAGCTCGGCGTTGTCGGCCGGGTTGCGCACGACGATCGGCTCGCCTTCGCCCTGCTCCCACGTGCCGGTGAAGATGCGGCCGTCGAAGGCCGAGGTGTCCAGAAGAGTCACAGGGCTGTCCTCCTTCTGCGCGCCCGCAGCGGGCGTCGCGGGGATGCGCGCGGAACAGGTGTGATCCGCGTCGCTCGATGCCCTCGAGCCTAACGAGACAGCGCCCCGCCGACCATGGTCGGCGGGGCGCTGTGGGAGCGGCTGAGCTGCGCAGGTCAGCGGCGGGGCTGCTCCTGGGGGTCGAGCACCGGCAGGGGCTCGGGCGCCGGGTCGCGGCGCTCGTCGTCGGCGGTGCGATCGGCAGCGGACCGGTCGACGTCGGACCCCTCAGCGGCGGGGCGCGCAGCGGAGCCGGAGACCTCGCCACGGGCGTCGTCGGCGCGGCCGCCCTCGGACCGGACGTCGCGCTTCATGGAGGTGGCCAGCGGCGTCTCCGGGATGAAGGCCATCAGGATCAGCGCGAGCACCACGAGCGGGATCATCACCATGAAGATCGGCGTGAGGGCGTCGTTGTAGGACGAGGTGATCACGTCCTGGATCGGCGCCGGCAGCGAGTCCACCAGCTCGGGCGTCAGCCCGGAGGAGGCGTCCGAGCCGCTTCCCTGCATGGCCGCCTGGGCCTGGGCGGGCATCCGCTCGGCGATCAGGTCGGTCAGGCGACCGGCGAAGATCACGCCGACCACTCCCGAGCCGATCGTGGCCCCGACCTGGCGGAAGAAGTTGTTGCCCGACGTGGCCGTGCCGACCATCGAGCCGGGGAACACGTTCTGCACCGCGAGCACCAGGATCTGGATGATCAGGCCCAGGCCCACGCCCATGACGCCCAGCGCCAGGCACACGTGCCACACGGCGGCCTCAGCGGTGAGCTGGGAGAGCAGGTACAGGGCGATGACCACGAGCACCGCACCGACCAGCGGGTAGGCCTTGTAGCGGCCGTAGCGCGAGACCAGGGCTCCCGATCCGGTCGAGGCGATCAGCACGCCCGCCATCATGGGCGTCATCAGCAGGCCCGAGCTGGTCGCGCTGGCGCCGTGGACCATCTGCAGGTAGGTCGGCATGTAGCCGATCGCGCCGAACATGGCCACGGAGATCATCATTCCGGAGGCCGTGGCCAGCAGGAACGTGCGGCTGCGGAACATGGACAGCGGCATCACCGGCTCGGCCACGCGGGACTCGATGACGATGAAGACCCCGGTGAACACCACGGCGATCGCGATCAGCCCGAAGATCTGCGCCGAGGCCCAGTCGTAGGTGCTGCCGCCCCAGGTGATCGTCAGGATCACGGCCACGGTCGCCACGCCCAGGGTCAGCATGCCCCACACGTCCACGGAGACGCGGCCGTGGTGCTTGGGCAGCTTGAGGAAGAAGACGACGCCGGCCAGGGCGATCACGCCGAGCGCGACGCTCATCCAGAAGGCGTAGCGCCAGCCCGGACCCTCGGTGATCCAGCCGCCGATCAGCGGCCCCACCACCGACGACAGCGCGAAGACGCCGCCCATGACGCCCATGTACTTGCCGCGCTCGCGCACCGGGACGATGTCGGCGATCACGGTCTGGGAGAGGATGATCAGGCCGCCGCCGCCCAGGCCCTGGACCACGCGGGCGGCGATCAGCCACCAGATGGTGGGAGCCAGCCCGCCCACGACGGAGCCGGCCATGAACACCAGGATCGCGCCCACGAGCAGGGGCTTGCGCCCGATCTGGTCGCCCATCTTGCCGTAGAAGGGCATGGTCACGGTCGAGGCCAGGATGTAGCCGGTGATGACCCACTGCATCTGGTGCACGCCGTCGAGCTCGCCCACGATGGTGGGCAGCGCGGTGGAGAGCACCGTCTGGTTCAGCGAGGCCAGCAGCATCGCGAGCATCAGCGCGATGAAGATCGGGATCAGGCGGGGGCGCGGCTGGTCGGCCTCCTGCGCCCGGTCCGCGCTCTCTGCCTCATGCGCGGCGGAAGAGCCGCGGACGGCGGTGAGCTGGCCGGTCATCGGCGAGGAGCTGGGCAGGCCCAGGCTGGCCGAGTCGACGGCCGTGAGCGCGCCCGTGGGCTGGCGCTCGTCGGAGGGACGCTCCGTGGAGTCGCCCCAAGGGGGTGTCGTGGTCATGCGTGGTCCGTTCTGATGAGACTGACGAGGACGTCGACCGCGTGGTCGAGGTCCTCCGGGGAAGGATCTGAGCCCGGAACCCGGTCCGGGCGGGAGAACACGAAGCGCAGGGCGGCACCGGCCGTGAGCACGAGCATGCTGATGCGCTCGTCGAGGTCATGCCCGGGGCCCAGCAGCCGCGGCTCCAGACCCTGCTCGGCCCAGCCGTGCACGACGTCGCGCACCATGTGCTCGCAGCCGTGCATCGTGTCCTTGAGCAGCCGCCCGAGGTCCGGGTGGGTCTGCATGAGGCGGACTCGGAAGTCCGCGGACTTCGCGGGCATGGCGGAGGCCAGCAGCTGCATGTAGAGCTCGACGACGCTGCGCAGCGTGCTCGCGCCCTCAGGTGGCCGCTCGGCGGCGCCGTCCGGGATGGCGGGCTCGCGCACCCCCATGACCGCGTGGTCCTTGGTGGGGAAGTAGTTGAAGAACGTGCGCTGGGAGATCCCCACGGACGCGGCGATGTCCTCCACCGTCACGGCCTGGAGACCTCGCTCCAGAACGGCCTCGGCGGCGGCGACATGGATGTCATGCCACGTCCGGGCCTTCTTGCGCTCTCTCAGACTCTCTTCTTGCACTAGTGCATTTTTGCACTCGCGCTATTTCTGCACAACTGCACTTTGGGTGATGATGGACACGCGGCGGTCGTCGAATCGACGCATCCGCGCATCGCCCGTGCCGAGATCACGCTTCCATGCGCAGAATCAGCGATTCCGTGCATTCTGGCGTGATCTCGACGGACCGGGAGCGCGGAAGCGTGAGCTCGGCAGGCAGCCGCGCGCGAAAGCGTCAGCTGGACGGCACCGGGTGCGCCAGTGCGCCAGGGACCGGTCGCCCTCCCCTTCGGCGCGCGCATGCCCTGCGCCGACCTCGCAGAAGGGGGCCACGTGCACGCCAGTCGTGCGGATCACAGCGCGCGGCTCCCCGCGGCCGTCCTGGAGGATGCGCAGGTCCCCTGCTGTCGGCAACGGCTCGCCCTCGGCCTCGTAGTCCAACAGCGAGGATGCAGTCCCCGTCTTGGTCCCGGCGAGCACCAGGCCCAGCAGCTCGTCGGCCTGCTCGCTCGTGGCCCCGAAGGCCCATGCATCCGGCACCTGCTCAGGCAGACCAGCGACCTCAGCCCGGACGCCGGCCCAAGAGGACATCACGCCCATAGCGCCCTCTCTCCTCGCCGAGATCATGCTTCCGTGCGCCGCTGATGCCGAGATCCCGCTTCCGTGCGCGGATTCCGTGATTCCGCGCATTCTGGCGGGATCTCGGCGGAACGGGCGCAGGGAAACGGGATCTCGGCAGGCAGCCGCGTACTCAGGGACGCGGTCTCACCACTCCAGGGCGATCTTGCCCAGGTGGGACTGGCCCTGCATCAGTTCGCAGGCCTTCGCCAGATCGGTCATGGGCAGGGTCTGATCCAGCACCGGCCGGATGCCCAGGCCGTCCATGGCCGCCACGAACTCCTGCTGCATGGCCCGCGAGCCCACCAGCACGCCGTGCAGGCGCACCTGCTTGGTCATCAGCAGCGCAGTGGGGATCTCGCCCTTGTCGCCGGCGACCACGCCGATCAGCGAGATCACCCCGCCCGGCTTCACGGCCCGCAGCGACTGCGGCAGGGTCTGCGCGCCGGCGGACTCCAGGACGATGTCCGCCCCGCCGGTCTGCTTCTTGATCGTGCGGCCCCACTCGGGGTCGTCGTTGTAGTTCACCGTAATGTCGGCGCCGAGCTCGCGAGCGCGGGCGAGCTTCTCGTCCGACGACGACGTGATCGCCACGCGGGCACCCATGGCCTTGGCGATCTGCAGCGCCAGGATCGAGACGCCACCGGTGCCCAGCAGGACCACGGTCTGCCCGGGCTTCAGACCGCCCTCGGTCACCAGGCAGCGCCAGGCGGTGGCGCCGGCGGTGGTGATGGTCGCAGCCTCCGGGTGGGTCCACCCCTCGGGCGCTGCAGTGAACCAGCTCGCCGGACGCACCACGGACTCGCGGGCATAGCCGTCCACCCCGTCGCCCGGGGAGCCCGCGAAGGAGGACGGGACGTCGTCGCCGGACTGCCACAACGGGAAGAACAAGGAGACCACGTGGTCGCCGACCGCGAACTCGTCGACACCCTCGCCGACCTCCGCGACCACGCCGGAGGCATCCGCCAGGGGCACGCGATCCTCGTCCGGGGGCGTGCCGCCGGAGATCACCAGGTAGTCGTGGAAGTTCAGGCTCGAGGCCTTGACCTGCACACGGATCTCGCCGGGGCCGGGAGCGCCGGGCTCTGCGACGTCGTCGACCCGGAGATTCTCCAGGCCGCCGCCGGCGGGGACGATGAACTGCTTCATGGTCGGGCTCCTCTCGAACGGACCGCACGCGGGTCCGCGGTTGACTGTGCCTCCAGCTTGCCACCGACGGCCGACGTCGCAGAAGAGCCGATCCGCCCTCAGCACGACGATCACCATGACCGCGCGGAGCCATTGTGCCGTCCGAGCCCAGTGCCAGACTCACGACCATGGTCGATTTCCGCTTCTCCCAGGTCGATGTCTTCTCCGCGGTGCCGCACGGGGGCAATCCGCTGGCCGTCGTGCACGACGCCGCCGAGCTCACCGATGAGCAGATGGCCCAGTTCGCGAGCTGGACCAACCTCTCCGAGACTGCCTTCCTGCTGCCGCCGGAGGACGAGCGGGCCGATTACCGCGTGCGGATCTTCACCCCGCAGGAGGAGCTGCCGTTCGCCGGGCACCCCACCCTGGGCTCGGCACGCGCCTGGCTGGCGGCCGGCGGCGCACTGCGCCGGGACGGGACCGTGGTCCAGGAGTGCGGTGCGGGTCTGATCACCGTCCTGTCCGACGACGACGGCCTGTCCTTCTCAGCCCCTCCCCTGCGCCGTGGCGGAGAAGTCGAGTCGTCGGCCCTCGCGCTGGCCACCGAGGCGCTCGGCCTGAAGCCGGGCGAGATCCAAGACGCCAACTGGGTGGACAACGGGCCCGGGTGGCTGGGGATCGTGCTGGCGGATGCCAAGGCCGTCCTGGCCCTGGAGCCGGATGCCGCCCTGATCGCGGAGCACGATCTGCGCTTGGGCGTCTTCGGCCCGCATGAGCCGGCACGGGATGCCGACGTGGAGGTCCGCGCCTTCGTGCCCACGGAGCACGGCATGCGCGAGGACCCTGTGACGGGCAGCCTCCAGGCGGGCTTCGGGACGTGGCTGATCCGCGCCGGGGTGGCACCGGAGGAGTACACGGCGGCGCAGGGCACGGCGATCGGTCGCAGCGGACGGGTGCGCGTGCGCTCGGACGGTCAGGACGTGTGGGTCGGCGGGACCGCGGAGGTCACGATCACCGGCATCGTGAGCTTCTGAGACCTCAGCCGCGCAGGATCTTCTCGAGCGCCTTGCCCTTGGCGCGCTCGTCGACCAGCTTGTCCATCCAGCGGACCTGCTGCATGAGCGGCTCCTCGAACGGCGTCTCGGCGTCCAGGTGGTGCTGGATCTCGGCGTCGTCATAGCCGGTCAGCCAGGTGATGACCGCGTGCAGCTCCTCACGGGTGCGGCCCTTCTTCTCGACCTTGGTCACGTAGTGCGGATACACCGAGGCGAACGGCATGGCGGCAACCCGCTGGAGGGTCTTCCCATCGGTCGTCATGCGCAGAACCCTATCGACCTGCATCGCCTCGCCGCCGCACGCGTTGAGGCCGCAGAAGGGCCACCCATCAGCGCGGTTGGCATGCGACTGTGCGGCCTCAACGGTGGGGGCATGCGGTGCTGCGGCCTCGATGGGGCAGCGCTCACGCCCAGGGGGATGGGCCGCCGGTCAGGACCGCGCGCTCGTGGTCGATCAGCATGCGGCGCACGGCATGGCGGGGGTCGGGCTCGCCGGTGCTGCCGTCGGCGCGGGTCACGCGGTGCACCGGGAGGAACAGGGGCACCCGGACCTCCGAGCACAGCGTCCCCGCCGCACGTGCGGCTCGGGGACGGCCCGCCTCGGCGGCCAGCTGCCCGTAGGCCAGGGTCTGCCCGTACGGGATCTGCGCGATCCGCTCCCACGCCGCCCGTCTGAAGCCGTCAGCCGGAGCGAGGTCGACGGGCACGTCGAGGTCCTGCACGGAGCCGTCGAACCAGGCCTCGATCCGCTCCAGGATCTCGGCCAGCGCGGCAGGGTCGTGCGCAGGCGCAGCTCCGAGCTGAGCGCCCGCCTCGATCAGAACGGACTCCTCGCTGGGCATGCCCGTGCCGTCGGGGCGGGAGAACGCCGCCCGGATCGCACCCTGCGGCCCGATCACGATCAGGCCGTCGCCGATCGGCGTCTCGACCCAGCTCCAGACGGGCTCAGAGGGCATGTGCATGCCCCGATCCTGGCACGACGACGCTCAGCTCGACCCGCAACAGGGCATCCGCTCTTGACGGCGCACCTCAAGATCAGGTTAGGCTCACCTCATCGAGGGTGCGACAGACCCCGCCGCACCACCGCAGCCGACACCCTCTGGAGCGATCATGACCCCCAGCGAGAACGCCGAGACAGCCGCTCCGGCACAGGGCACCCCCTGCCACCTGGACGTCGCCGCCGCAGATGCCGCGGCACGCCTGCTCAACGGCGCCGGCCGGATGACGATCTCCTGCCATGACGGCGTCCGCGGGCACCTCCTGGACACGTCCTTCCACGGGGCCGCACAGGACGGCACCCGCTACATGGTGGTGTCCCCGCAGGAGGGGCAGTGGCCGCCCATGCCGATCGAGCGCCCGCAGCACGTCTCCATGACGATCGCAGCGGAGGCCCCCGTGGCCGAGATCCGCATGACGGTCGCCGAGCTCAGCGGCCATGCCGTGGTCACCCGCTGCACGGAGGACGAGGAGACCGCACTGCTCTCCGAGGGGCCCCTGCCCAGCGAGATCGCCCGGACCTTCACCTGCTGGCCGGGCTCGCAGCTGTGGCGCGTGGAGCCCCTGCGCATGACGATCCACCACATCCCCGGGTGCCACATGCTGGATCGCGAGGCCCTGGCCCCGCGGCCGTCGTGGCCCGGACCGGCGGAGGAGCTCGAGACCGTCGAGCTGCTGCGCTCCGAATGGGGCACGCACCTGACGGGCCTTCTCACCGAGCTTCGCCCGGCGTCGACGCCGACCGCCGAGCACCCACACGCGCCGGGTGGCGTGCGCTGCGCCACGGGGCGCGCCTACCCGGTGTCACTCTCCGACCGCGAGCTCATGCTCCTGCTGGTCGACGGACCCCACCGTGACACCGTCGCGGTGCCCCTGCCGCACCCGGTGAGCTCCCCTGAGGAGTTCATCGACGCGCTGCGAGAGGCGATCGGCGCTCCCGCCGAGAGCCGCTGAGGAGCTTCAGCCCCGCGAGCGCAGCCGGGTGTTCGGCAGCGGCGGGGCGGGCAGCGGATCGGGCTCGCCGTCGGAGTAGGGCCCGAAGCGCGGAGGGTCGTCCGGGCTCAGGCCCGCGGCGCTCAGGATCTCCTCCGACGGGGCGGCCTCGAAGCCGAGCTCATGCTGGTAGATCGCGCGATAGGCGGCGACCTCGTCGTGCGTGCGGCCGATGAAGTTCCACCACATGACGATCTCCTCGCCCAGCGGCTCCCCGCCCAGCAGGATCAGGCGCACGGGCTCGGCGTCGCCGCCGACCTCCAGCCGGAGGCTCTCGCGGCCCGGGCCGATGTACGCCAGGTGCTCGGTCTCCACGGCGACGCCGTCCACGCTCAGGGAGCCGGAGTCCAAGTAGACGCCGTGCTCGAAGCCGGCCTGGACGTCGAGCTCCAGCACGGCACCGGGCTCGAGCAGGATCTCCGCGCCCAGCAGCGGAGGCGTGGAGGTCTCCACCCGGGCGTCGTCGCCGGACAGCTCCCCGATGAAGACGCGGATCTGCGAACCCTCGCCGTGCACCGGCTGCGGGACGTGATGGATGAAGCGGTGATCCATGTGGCGCGTGGCCTCGGGCAGCGCGTACCAGAGCTGCACGCCGTGCAGGACGGTCGTGTCCGCAGTGGAGATCTCCTGGTGGGCGATGCCGCGCCCGGCCACCATGAGGTTCATCTCGCCGGGGCGCACGACGGCGCGGTTGCCGGCCGAGTCCAGGTGGTCGATCTGACCGGTGAACAGCCACGAGACCGTCGCCAGACCCGTGTGCGGGTGGCGTGGGACGTCCATGCCGCCGGTCTGCGCCACATCGTCCGGGCCGTAGCTGTCCAGGAAGCACCAGGCGCCGATCAGCGAGCGCTTGCGCTGCGGCAGCACCCGTCGAACGTCCATGGCGCGCGGCCCGCCCAACGGGACGATGCGCGGCGGCAGGATCTGGATCTCGTGCCCCGGCTCGGCGGTGCAGATGGTCTCCAGCGGGACGGGCTCCACGTTGCTCATGGGGTCATTCCAGCACAGGCCCCGTGACGTGTCACGAACTACCGGGTCGACGACGGCGGCGCCGACTCAGCCGGCCAGTGCCTCCGGGTGCTCGCGCAGCCAGCCCTGCACGTACCAGCAGGTGGCCTGCGGCTCGATGCCCTCGGCCACGGTCTCGGCGATCGCCCAGGAGACCAGCCGATCGGCCACGCCGCGGCCGCGATGGCTGGGCTGGGTGAGGGTGTGGTCGAAGATCCGCTGGGAGCGACCGTCGGTCTCGTACGGGGTGTAGTGGGCCTCGCCGACGACGCGACCGCCGTCGAGCGCCTGGAAGGCGTGCGCGGCGGTGTCGTGGCGCAGCTCGAGATCTGCGGTGGACGAGGTCTGCTGTGCGTCGGTCATGTCCGTGCAACTCGCGGCGACCCGGGTTTGTGCCGCCGAGGCGGCCACCGGAGACTGGAGGTTCGGAAAGCTCGGGAGCGGAGGGGTCATGGTCGCGTGGCTGGAGCGGCATCAGGTGCCTCTGTACCTGGCGACCATGGTCCTCGGCGCGGCGCTGGGTCTGGCGTTCCCCGCCGTGACGTCCACGTGGGAGCCGGCCGTGCCGCCGCTGATCGCGGTGCTGCTGTGGAGCACGTTCCTGGGGATCCCGCTGACGCAGCTGGGCGACGGACTGCGCGACCGCCGCTTCCTGCTGGTGCTGCTGGGTCTGAACTTCCTGGTGGTCCCGGTGGTCGCGTGGCTGCTGACCCGCCCGCTGACCGGTCATCCCGAGCTCGTGCTGGGGGTCCTGGTGGTGCTGCTGGTGCCGTGCATCGACTGGGTCATCGTGTTCGCCGGGCTGGCCGGAGGTGACCGCGCCCGCCTCACCGCCGCGGCCCCGCTGCTGATGCTGGCGCAGATGCTCCTGCTGGGCCCGCTGCTGTGGCTGCTGGCCGGGCCCGACGTCCCCCTGCGGATCGAGCCCGGGCCGTTCCTCAGCGCCCTGGTGTGGATGCTGCTGGTGCCGCTGGGCGCGGCCGTCGTCGTGCAGCTCGCGGTAGGCCGCGGCGGCGAACCGGACGACGCGGCGGCAGTCTCCGCAGAACCCCGAGGCTCACGGGTCTCCCTGACCGCCCGACGCATCGAGGCCCTCGGCCAGGCCCTCATGGTCCCCGCGCTGATGCTGGTGCTGCTCACCGTGATCGCCTCGCAGATCGCTGCGGTGCGCGGCCAGCTGGCCGAGATCGCGCTGTCCGTTCCGGTGTACGTGGCCTTCCTGGTGCTCATGACGGCCCTGACCGTGCTGGTCGTCCGCGCCGCTCGACTGCCGGTGGCCTCGGCGCGCGCCGCAGTCTTCAGCGCGACCGCGCGCAACTCCCTGGTGGTGCTGCCCCTGGCGGTGGCCGTCGCGGACCAGGCCCCGCTGATCCCGCTGGCCGTGGTCATGCAGACCATGGTCGAACTCGTGGGCATGGTGGTGCTCGTGCGGCTGGTTCCCCGCCTGCTGCCCCTGCCGAGAGCAGTCGAACTCGGCCGCTGAGCCAGGCTCCGCCGCCGGGAGCGCGGGACAGACTCAGCCCCCGGCGACCTCCTCGATCGCCGACGACGCCGCCGCGTCCCGGTAGTGCTGCGGATCGGCGGGGGCGTCGATCTCTCCCTGCTGGTCCAGGAAGTCCCCGGTGTCGATCAGGGCATCGGCCAGGGGCCCGGAGAAGAACTGCTCCTGCTGCTCGCCGGCGCGCAGGTAGCCGGTGCCGTCGATCTGGCGGCGGACAGTCTCGGTATCCGAGCCCATCTGCAGCGCCAGGATCTCGGCGGCGCGATCGGGATCGTCCTGCAGCATCTGCACCGCCCAGTCCTGAGCGCGGGTCCACTGCTCCATGGCCTCGGGATTCTCCTCGGCGAACCCGGAATCGGCTGCCGACAGGTCGAAGGTCGGCGCCCCGATCTCTGCGGCCTGGGTGCTGGAGACGAGCCGGGTGCCGCCGTCGGCCTCGAGCTCCCCGAGCGTGGGGTCCCAGATGTACGCGGCGTCGATCTCCCCCGACTGCCAGGCCCCGAGCAGGGCATCCGGGGACAGGTTGATCACGGTGACGTCGTCGGACAGGCCCTCCTGCTCCAGCAGCGCCAGGAGGCTGAAGTGCGCGGTGGAGCCGAAGGGCACGCCCACGCTGCCGCCGCGCAGATCCTCGAGGTCGGTGATGCCCTCCGCGCCGATCAGCGCCTCGGACTCGCCGATCACGTCCTGGATCCACACGACCTCCACGGGCAGATCCAGCGGCACGGACAGCGCCTTCACCGCCGGGGACGAGCCCACCGTCGCGATGTCCAGCGAGTCGCCGCCGAAGCCCTGCACGACTTCGGCACCCGAGGCGTACTGGGTCCAGCGGATGTCGGCGTTGGGCATGCAGGTCTCCAGCACCTGCTGATCGCGCACGATCAGGTCGCCGCTGGGCAGCAGCTGATAGCCCAGGTCGATCGTGCCGGTGACGGACTGATCGGCCTCCCAGGGGCACTCGGCGACCGCGCCGCCGTGCTCGGCATTGAGACGACGCTCGGTCTGGGCTGCGGTGCAGCCGCTGAGCAGCAGGGCCGCGACGGCGGCCAGGGACGCGACGACGGAGCCCCTGCGGATGCTGGTGGTCATGGGGCGCTCCTCGTGGCTGATCATCATTCGCCGACCGTCGTGCTGCGGGACGTGCCTGCGGCGTCCCCGTAGATCGCCCCGGCGATCCGCTCCCGCAGGGCGGTGAACTCGGGGCTGGTGCGCACGGAGACGTCGTCGTGGTCCCGGCCGATCTCGACCTGCAGGTCCAGGGCGATCCGACCCGGGCGCGGGCTCATCACGAGCACGCGGGTGCCGAGGTAGACGGCCTCGTCGATCGAGTGCGTGATGAACACGATCGTCTTGCGGTCCTGGCGCCAGATCCCGCGCAGCTCGACCTGCAGCCGCTCGCGGCTCAGGGCATCGAGTGCGCCGAACGGCTCGTCCATGAGGATGACGTCCGGGTCGTTGGCGAGCACACGGGCGATCTGGGCGCGCTGCTGCATGCCTCCCGAGAGCTCGTAGGGCTTGCGGTCCGCGAAGGACTCCAGGCCCACGAGCCGCAGCTGACGCTCGCCGATCTCCCGGCGCTCCTGGGCCGGCGCGCCGCGCAGCAGCGGGCCGAGCTCCACGTTGGCCCGCACCGATTTCCAGGGCAGGAGATTGGCCTGCTGGAAGACCACGCCGCGCGCCGCCGACGGGCCCGTGACCGGGTCGCCGTCGACCGCCACGACTCCGCTCGAGGGCGAGTGGAACCCGGCGATCATGTCCATCAGCGTGGACTTGCCGCAGCCGGAAGGGCCCACGATGCACACGAACTCGCCCTCCCCGATCTCCAGATCGGTGGGCGCCAGCGCGTGCACGATGTCGCCGGAGTCGGTCGTGTAGTCCTTGGCGGCGGCCGTCAGCCGGATCTTGGCGGCAGCGCTCCGGTCATCCATCGGCGAGTGCTCCTGATCGGCGCGGTGCTGGGGGTCGTCGTGCCCGTTGCGGCTGGGCTGTCCGGGGGCGCTCATGCTCGGCCCTGCCACGGCGTCGCCACGCGGCCCACGGCCGCGATCAGAGCATCCAGCCCCACCGCCGCCAGGCCGATCACGATGATGCAGGCGATGGTCAGCGGCGTCTGCAGCTGCGTTCCGGAGACATAGGCCAGGCCGCCGATGCCGGGGATGCCGTTGTTCAGCTCGGCGGCGACCACCGTGGTCCAGGTGAAGCCGGTGGCGATGCGGATGCCGCCGATGACCTCCGGCAGCGCCGACGGGATGGTCACATGGCGCATCACCTGCCAGCGGGTGGCCCCCAGCGAGCGCGCCGCGTTCACGCGGGAGACCTGCACGCCCTGGACCCCCTGCATGGTGGCCACGGCGATCGGCGGGAACGCGGCCAGGAACAGCAGCCAGATCTTGGAGGTGTCCCCGATGCCGAACCACACGATCAGCAGGCCGATGTAGCCCAGCGGCGGCAGGGCGCGCAGGAAGTGCAGGAACGGCTCCACGATCTCGCGCACCGGGCGGAACGCGCCGAGCAGCACACCCAGGGCCACGCCGACGACCGCACCGACGCCCACGCCGATCGCGATCCGGCGCAGGCTGTGCGCCAGGTGCTCCCAGAGGAAGTAGCCCTGCTCGCCGCAGGCCCATCGGGTGGCGTCGTCGTCGACCGGACGGCAGGAGCTGGCCTGCACGAACGCCGACCACACAGCCCCCGGCGAGGGCAGGAACAGGGGCTGGACCAGCCCGACGGCGGTGACGAGCCACCACAGCAGGACCAGCACGACCAGGCTCACCGCGGTGGTGCGAATGCGCTGGAGGCGCTCACGCCGTCGTCGTCGCTGCGGACGACGGGGACTGTCCGTCTCGTCGGGCGTCTCCGACGACGGCGGGGTCGTCTCGGTGGCCTGGAGGGACATGGGGCATCCGATCTGGGGAAGGCGGAGAAGCTCTCGGAGTCCGAAACCTACCGAATCTGTGGGGATTTCCCCCCGGTCGGGCGTCATGTCGTCACACAGAGCCGAGCCTGGGGATGAGCGCCTGTCAACTATTCCTACGGATCGAGTCGCATTTCCCGGACGCGCGCCTCAGGGGACGTAGATTCGAGCCGACGGCAAGCATCCCACGGCTCGAGAGAAGGCTTCCTGCGCGATGAGCGTGACTCTGAACTGGTTCCTGCCCACCAACGGCGACGGCCGCTCCGTGGTCGACCGACCGCACTCGAACGACCGCGCAGTGGCGACGCCTCGCGAGCCGAGCCTCGACTACCTGGCACAGGTGGCTCGCGCGGCGGAGGCCAACGGCTTCCACGCGGTGCTCACCCCCACCGGCTCGTGGTGCGAGGACGCCTGGATCGCCACGGCCGCGCTGATCGGAGCCACCTCCAAGCTGAAGTTCCTGGTGGCCTTCCGCCCCGGCACGATCACCCCCACCCTGGCCGCCCAGATGGCCGTGACCTACCAGAAGATCTCGGGTGGGCGGCTGATGTTCAACATCGTCACCGGCGGGGAGTCGGCCGAGCAGCAGCGCTTCGGCGACTGGCTCGATCACGATCAGCGCTACGAGCGCACCGATGAGTTCATGGAGATCGTCTCGTCGATCTGGGCCCAGGGCGGGGTCGACTTCGACGGCGCCCACTACAAAACGCGCGACGCCCGGGCCTTCGAGCAGCCTGCTGTTGTGCCGCCGCTGTACTTCGGCGGAAACTCGGAGGCCGCGCTGCCCGTGGCCGCGCGCCGGGCGGATGTGCATCTGACCTGGGGCGAGGTCCCGGAGAAGGTCGGTGCACGGATCGAGCGGCTGCGCGAGCTGGCGGCCGCAGAGGGCCGGACCCTGGAGTTCGGCGTGCGCGCCCACGTGATCACCCGGGACCGCTCCGAGGACGCATGGGCCGTGGCGCAGCGCTTCCTGGAGCAGATGGATCCGGAGGAGGTGAAGGCCTCGCAGAAGCATCTGGCCGCGTCCGAGTCCACGGCGCAGAAGGGGATGACCGAGCTGCACGGCGGCACCGTCCCGGACAGCGCCCGCGACTTGGAGGTCCACCCCGGGCTCTGGGCGGGCGTCGGCCTGCTGCGCGGCGGCGCCGGCACGGCTTTCGTGGGCAGCCACGAGGAGGTCGCCGATCTGATCGAGCAGTACCACGCGGTGGGCGTGGAGCACTTCATCCTCTCGGGCTACCCGCATCTGGAGGAGGCGTACTGGGTGGGCGAGGGCCTGCGCCCGGAGCTGGCCCGTCGGGGAGTCCTGGCCCCGGACCCCTCCTGACCCCTCCGCCCCTCCGCTTCCGCCCCCCTCCGCCGAGTGGATACCCAGTTGCGCTGTTCGCCCCAATAGCGCAACTGAGCATCCACTCGGCGGGGAGGTCAGGGGGAGAAGAAGAAGCGCACCAGGTGGAAGAAGACCGGGGCGGCGAAGACCAGCGAGTCGAAGCGATCCATGATCCCGCCATGGCCCGGGATCACCGCGCCGAAGTCCTTCACGCCGCGATCCCGCTTGATCGACGACATCACCAGACCTCCCGCGAAGCCCATCACGCAGCTGACCAGTGCCAGCAGCGCCGCCTGCCACGGCGCGAACGGGGTCGCCCACCACAGCGCAGCTCCCAGCGCCGTGGCCGAGAGGACTCCACCGATCAGCCCCTCCCACGTCTTGTTCGGGCTCACCGACGGCGCCACCGGGTGCTTGCCCAGCGTCTTGCCCCAGACGTACTGCAGGACGTCGGAGCCCTGGACCACGATCACCAGGAACAGCATCAGCGCCGCCCCCTGCCAGCCGCCCGAGCCCGGTACCGAGCCTTCGGCAACCGTCTTCCCCTCCGCGAGCGCCACCGGCAGCTGCAGCAGCGCCGGGACGTAGGAGACCGCGTACACGCAGACCATCAGGGCCCACTGCAGCGAGGCGGCGCGGGACAGGAAGTGCTCCGTGCGCCCCTGCAGCGCCGCGACCGCGGGCAGGAACAGGAACGCGTAGACCGGGATGAAGATCGCCGCCATCCCATACCAGTGCTCCCACAGGAACCAGTAGTGCAGCGGGGTGATGATGCCCAGCCAGATCAGCGCCGTGCGGTCATGGCGTCGATCCGGCAGCAGGGCGGCGAACTCGCGCAGCGCCAGCAGGGACAGCACCGCGAACAGCAGCAGCGTCACGGTCTCCCCGAGCAGCAGCGCAGCCCCCAGGACGCCGATCATGTACCACCAGGCCCAGGTCCGCTGCCGCAGCTCCGTGCTGAAGCCCTCCTTGGACGCCGGCAGCCGGGCGGAGATCGCCAGAACGGCGATCGAGGCCAGGACCAGGACGACGACGGCGCCCAGCAGCAGCCACGCAGCCGCCCCGCCGATCATGCCGACCCGCTCGGGCAGCCAGCCCGCACTGAGCATCCCCGCAGGCATCATGGCGATCCCCATGCCGCTCAGCACTCCTGTCCACCGGGCGCGGCGCCGGGCACGCCCTCGGCCCCGGCGGCCCTGGTCCGCAGATCACTGCCGATCAGCTGCAGCCGGATCACGACGGTGGCCAGCGAGCCGAGTGCGATCACACCCAGCACGACGCCCAGCACCGAGCCCCGCGGAAGGCCCATTGGGACGAGCAGCGCCGGCTCCAGCAGCGAGAGCAGGCAGCCGAGCATCAGCAGCCACATGCGCCGCGGCTTGGCCATGGGCCCGTCGAAGTGATTCGACAGCCCCTGCGCGGCTCCGAGCGAGCGGACGTAGGCGGTCAGCACCGCCAGCGAGGCGGCGACCCAGCCGATCGTGATCCCTCCGTGGATCGAAGCGGCCGCATAGCCGGCCCCCGCCAGGAAGAGCAGATCGGCGAGCCGATCAGGGACCTCGTTGTAGAGATCGCCGACCGGGGACTGCTTGCCGCCCTCGACGGCGACCATGCCGTCGAGCATGTTGAGCAGCAGACGCAGCGGGGCCATGAGCGCGGCGATGATCAGCAGCGCCGCCCGCACCCCGTCGTCGTGGAGGTACACCGCCCACCCCGAGCCCACGAGGGCCGCGCACCCGATCGCGGCCACGACGACGGAGGACGAGGAGATCATGTTCGGCGTGATCCCCGTGCGCCCGACGGCCGCTGCCGCCGCCCGCGCCCAGGACGTGCTGCGCTGCGGGATCTCGCGGCGCATGGTCCGCTCCCCGGTGGCGGCTGCCCCGTCGGACTCGGTATGGGCACTCGGGTCATCGCGCGGTTCCTGCGAGGACATGCTCACTGCGCCTCCTGGGCCAGGATTCCGCGGGCCCGCCGCGGAGTGTTTGCCATCATGAATATATGGCTGATCATGCAATCTGACCACCCATGACGCTGGAAGTCCAGCCTTTCCTCCCCGACGCGTGCTGCAGCTGGCAGGATGCGGACATGAGCGAGCAGCGTCGCGGGATCGGATGGGTCCTGTTCCAGCACGGGGTCGCGTTCACCTGGGGCTTCGCGGAGGCCACCGTGTTCTTCGTGGTCCCCGACGCCTGGACCTCCGCCGTGGGGCTGCGCCGCCCGGCACGAGCTCAGGCGCTGACCCTCACCGCAACGATGGGAGCCGCCCTCGGCGGGGCAGTGGTCCACCGCTGGGCCGCAGGAACCGACCCCGGGCGATCGGCCGCCCTGGCGGCACGTATCCCGGCGATCAGCCCCGCGATGGTCGCCAAGGTGGACTCGCAGATGCGCGATCGCGGATTCCGCGCCATGATGATCGGCCCGTTCACCGGCACCCCGTACAAGCTCTACGCCCGCTCAGCCGGGGCGCAGACGATGCCGCTGAGCGGCCTCGCGGCCTGGACCGCCCCCGCTCGGCTGGCTCGCTTCATGCCGGTCACCGGAGCGATCTCGGGCATCGCCGTACTCGCGCGGCGCAGCGGGCTCAGCGCTCCCGGTTGCGGTCTGCCGCGCCTGCTGGGCGTCTCCCCGCGCTCGGTCGAGCTGGCGATCTTCCTCCTGGGCTGGACCGCGTTCTACACGTGGTTCTTCCGCTCGGTGGGCCGCGAATCCTCTGCTTCCTCCCCCCAGCGGCTCGACGGCGGGGCCGCCTGATGCTGCCTCAGTCACGCCTCACCGGCCTGACGGTCCGCCCGCTCGAAGCCGACGAGGCCCCGGCCATCCTGCGGGAGGCCGCCCTGGGCAATTTCAACTGGCAGGGTCCGCGCTTCGAGCCCGCAGAGATCGATCGTCGCCCCGAGTTTGCGCACTACACGCGCCTGGTGCTCGAGCGCGGGGACTTCGGCGTGGTCGCCATGCCGATCGCGACCCTGCCGACCTACGAATGGGCAGGTGCCGCATGGGCGCTGCACCTGCCGGAACAGGACCCGGGGTACGGCTTCGTGGCGGAGGGCATCCCGGAGGTCTCGCTGCATGTGCTGCCGCAATGGCGCAACCGGCGCGTGGGCCGGATGCTGCTGCACGAGCTGCACGAGGAGGCCCGTCGACGCGGGCTGATCGCGCTGTCGCTGAGCGTGGAGTCGGGCAACCCCGCGCGTCAGCTCTACGAGTCCATGGGCTACCGCGAGGCCCCGACGGCCGCCGAGGGCACCATGCTGCTCGAGCTCTGAGCCCCGGGTGCGTGGTTAAGCCGGTCCGCCCCACCTCCCCCCGCCGAGTGGATACCCAGTTGCGCTATCGGGGCGAACAGCGCAATTGAGCATCCACTCGGCGCGAGGTCAGGGGGCCAGCGTGGCGTAGACGACATAGTTGTCGTCCCACAGCCCGGTCTCGGGGTCGTAGCCGTCGCAGGTGATCAGGCGCAGCTGGGAGTCGTCGGTGTTGCCGTAGACCTTGTCCGTGGCGAAGTCGTCCTTGGGGTAGGCCTCGCCGTAGTCGACCGCGAAGGTGGCCGTGGAGCCGTCCTCGCGCTCGATCTGGATCTCATCGCCGGGCTGCAGATCGCGCAGGCCCGCGAACACGCCGTCGCTGCCGTCTTCCTCGTTGACGTGGCCCAGCAGGATCGACGGCCCGAGCTCACCGGGAGTCGGCGACTTGTCGTACCAGGAGGCCGGGGAGTCAGGACCCGTGGGCGGGACCTCGAGCGAGCCGTTGTCCCGCAGCCCCAGGTGCAGCAGCTCGGAGTCGGTGCCGATCGCCGGGATCCGCACGGCCGTGGGGGAGGATTCGGGCATGACGGCGGGGTCCCGGCCCGACGACGACGCTGATGTTGCCGCGGAGGGCGTCCTCGAGGCGGCGGAGGCCGTCGAGGCAGAAGGCTCCGGAGACCGATCGTCCTGAACCTCGCCACCCGAACAGCCGCTCAGGACCACGACGAGACCGAGTGCCGCGGCCAGACAAGCGGACGGGGCGTTCCTCATGGTCGTGATCCTCTCTGCGATCAAGATCCCTGCCGACAGGCTCGGCGGGGGCGGCCCGGTGGCCGCGATGCCTCACGGCATCGCGGCCACCGGAAGCGGACCGAGGCGTTGAACCCGGTCCGAGATCAGCGCCAGTCAGGCCTTGACGGCGCGGCGGACCAGCAGACCGGAGCCTGCCACGGCGCCCAGCGCGAGCACTGAGAGTCCGACGATGCCAGCAGGGTTCGAGTCGGCCTTGACCGGCACACCGGTCTCGGCGGCGCCCGCCGGGATCTCGGTGACCTGGGAGGCCTCTGCGGTGGTGCTGGTGGACTGATCGGCTGCGGTGCTGCTATCGACCGGAGTGGGGAAGGCCGCGGCGTCGCCGCCGTCGAGCTCGCAGCCGATGCCATCCAGGTCACTGTCCAGGTGGGTCCCGTAGCCGGGGGTGCCCGCCGGGATGTTGGAGACGCCGTTGGCGAAGGCCTCCGAGCAGTTGTCCCAGGTCCACGGCTCCACCGCGGCCGGATCGGCTGCGGCGGGGGCCTGCGGGCTGGTCACGCTCGGGGTCTGGGGCGTGCTGGTCGCCGGAGTCTGCTGCGCAGGGCGGTATTCCGGGTTGTCACACCCGTAGCCATCACCGTCTCCGTCGAGGCCCGGGGTGAACCTGGGGTCCGCGCTGGAGATGCGCCACTCCCCGGCCGCGTAGACCTCAGCGCAGTTGTCGAAAGTGCCAGGGGCGGCGACGGCCGGGGCGATGCTCAGACCCGACAGGCCGGTGAGGGCGACGACGGTGGCGCCGGCGCCGGCTGCGAACTTCTTCATGGGGGGCTCCTCTGGAGTGAGATGAATGATCATGCCGTCGCGAACGCGAACAACATGCCGAGTCATCTGACCACTGACCAGCAGTGCATTTCCAATGCCCCGTCATGGTTTCGTTCTGTGACGCAGCCCACCCGCAGGAAGGAGGAGCTCGGTGCTGAGCGGCGATCCCCGGACACCGAGCCCCCCCCGACCTGCCAACGCGTCAGTGCTGGCGCGCGCGGCGCAGCAGGAGCCCGCCGCCGACCAGCGCGGCAATCGCCCCACCGGCCAGCAGACCGGTGCGGCTCGGCGACTCGGAGACGCCGGTGTCGGCACCGCCGACCGGGACCTCCTCGACCTGCGCGCCCGCGGCCGGAGCCTCGGCCGTGGGGGCCTCGGCAGCGGCAGGGGCGGCCTGCTCGGACGCCGCGACCTCGCCGGGCGCATAGACGTCGTCCGGCTCGCAGATGATGCCGTCGCCATCCGGATCCACCAGCGGGAGAAGGTCCGGAGAGAAGGTGGCCCGGTCGATGGTGATGGGCTCCGGCCCGCACACGAGTCCGACCGGGGGAAGCGCGGAGCTGTCGCCGGGCGCATAGACGTCGTCCGGCTCGCAGGTGATGCCGTCGCCATCCGGATCCACCAGCGGGAGAAGGTCCGGAGAGAAGGTGTCCCGGTCGACGGTGATGGGCTCCGGCCCGCACACGTATCCGTGCGGGGGGAGCGTGGCCTCGGCAGGCGCGGCCACAGGGGCCGGGTCAGACGGCGCAGGTGCGGGCGCGACGGCGAATGCAGCGGTCATGGTCCAAGCGGAGAGGCCGATGGTGGCGGCCAGAGCAGTGGTGGCGGTGGTCTTCTTCATGGCAGAGCTCCCGGTGTCTGGGTGGTGAACGGAAGTTCTGAGGCCCTGTCGCGGGTGCGGCGGCCCCAGTAGCTGAAGCAAACCACAGTGCGGCCGCACATTCGATCACGTTTGCAAAACGATCGCTGTGTGACGCTCACGATTCGATTACAGACGCAAACGCATGGAACCACCCCGCATCGCGGACGAAGAACGGGCGGCCCCGTGCGCTGCGCAGCGCACGGGACCGTCCGTCCTCACCCCTGTCGAGTGGTGAGTCAGTTGCGCTGTTCGCATGGTCAGCGCAACTGAGTATCCACTCGGCAATGGGGAAGAGGGTCAGACCAGCACGACCTGCGCGATCAGGTTGTCGAGCGCGCGGACGTCGATCCCGCCGCGCAGGTTGAGCTTGAAGATCCCGGCGCGGGTGTTCAGCGTCAGCTCCGAGTCCATGTCGAAGGAGCTGGCGTTCTCCGAGGCCCACGAGACGATCTGCGAGTACGGCAGCGACATGACTTGGACCTTGTTGCCCGTCATCCCCTGGACATCGCGCAGGATCAGCCGCTTGTTGGTGAACACGGAGCCGTCGCGGAACGTGGCGAAGGCGCAGACGGGCTGCTCTCCCTGGATCAGCAGCGGGAAGATGTCCTGGGGGATCTGGATCTCCCGCATGAACGTGAACTCGGGCACCGAACATCTCCTCGCGCATCTGGGCCGGCCCCGGCAGTGGGACTCTAGGCGCCGTCATCGTCTCATGCAGGGGTGCCCTGTGCTCCAGATGTTGCGGACCGATCCTCGCCTCAGCCGCGCCAGCGCCGCAGTGCCCGCCCGAGCCGCTCGACGCCCTCGTCGATGACCTCCGGCGGGTTGGTCACGTACGACAGGCGCATGGTCGTGCGGTCCGGGTCGTGGGCGAAGAACGACGCCCCGGGCACGAACGCGACGCCCTCCTGCACGGCCATGGGCAGCAGCGCGGTGGTGTCGATCCCGTTGCCGAGCGTGGCCCACAGGAACATCCCGCCCTCCGGCCGGGTGATCGTGGCGCCCTCCGGGAGGATCGACGGCAGCGCAGCGGCCATCGCATCGCGACGGCCCCGGTAGAGCGCGGCGACCTCGGCCACATGCGCGTCGACGTCGTAGTGCTCGAGGTAGCGGGCTACCGCCAGCTGGTCCACGACCGAGGAGTGCAGCCCCATGGCCTCCTTGGCGATCGACAGCGTGTTCATGATGGGGCCCTCGCCGCGGATCCAGCCCACGCGGATGCCCGGGGACATGATCTTGGACATCGAGTTCAGCAGCAGCGTCTGCCGCGCCATCCCGGGCAGCGCGGCGATCTGCGGGGCCGTCTCGCCCTCGAAGCGCAGCTCGCCGTACGGGTCGTCCTCGACCAGCGGGGCGCCGGTGCGCAGCAAGACCTCCGCGATCTCGCGGCGGCGCTGCGCGGGCATGGACACGCCCGACGGGTTCTGGAACGTGGGGATCAGGTAGACGAAGCGCGGGTCGTGCTCGCGGATCAGCTCCTCTAGCGCCTCCGGCTGGGCGCCGTCGTCGTCGGAGGGGATCCCGATCAGCCGCGCGCCGGAGGAGGCGAAGGCCTGGACCGCGGCCAGGTAGGTGGGCCGCTCGACGAGCACGACGTCCCCGGGGCGCAGCATCGCGTGGCCCACCAGGTAGATGGCCTCCTGCGAGCCCGTGGTGATCTGGATCTGATCGGCACTCGTGGGCAGCGTGCGCGAGACGCGGCGGGCCGCCTGCTCGCGCAGCTCCGGCTCCCCCGGGGTCGACGAGTACTGCAGGGCCTTGGCACCGCGATGCGCGAAGACCCAGTCGAAGCACTCCCGGACGTCGTCGATCTCGAAGGACTCGGCCGCCGGCGCGCCGCCGGCGAAGGAGATGACGCCGGGCACGGAGAGCACGTCGAGCAGATCGCGCACGGCGGTCGAGGTCATGCCGTCGTAGACGGGCGAGACGGGGAATCCGGCGAAGGGGGAGGACTGATCGGTCATGGCTCCGATCATCCCACTGCGCAGGCCGCCTCCGCGCCCGGACCCCTCACAGATCGACGCCGCGGCGGATCACCCGCTCGACGACGCCGTCCTGGTCCAGCACCACGAGATCGGCCCGGACCCCGGCCTGGATACGGCCCAGGTCGGGCCGTCCCAGCAGGTCCGCGGGCGTCTGAGAGGCCGCCCGGACGGCGTCGGCGACCTCGATCCCCACCTCCTGGATCGCGTAGCGCACAGCGCGGTCCAGGCTCAGCGTGGAGCCGGCGATCGCCCCGGTGGAGCGGATGCGGGCCACCGAGTCCACGACGTCGACTTCGAGCGGCCCCAGGCGGTAGGCACCGTCCGGAGCGGCGGCAGCGGCCATGGCATCGGTGATCAGCAGCCAGGGACCGGCACTGGCCTCGATCGCCATGCGCAGCACCGCGGGCTGGATGTGGACGCCGTCGGCGATCAGCTCGACGCTGACGCGGGGATCGGTGAGCAGGCGCGGGATGGGCCCTGGCGTGCGGTGATGGATCGAGGGCATGGCATTGAACAGGTGGGTCGCCACGCTCGCTCCGGCCTCGAGAGCCCGCCCGACGACCTCCTCATCGGCGTCGGTGTGCCCGATCGCGGCGATCACGCCCCGATCGGCGAGCAGCCGGACCGCGTCCAGGGCGCCCCTGCGCTCGGGGGCGAGGGTCACCATGCGGATCGTGCCCTCCCCCGCGGCCAGCAGGCGCTCGAGGTCCTCTCGGCGCGGGTCCCGCAGCAGCTCCGGGGTGTGGGCCCCGCAGCGGGACTCGGCCAGCCACGGCCCTTCCAGGTGGATCCCCGCGAGTTCCCCCGCCCGCGCCAACGGCACGAGCGCGCGGATCTGCTGCTCGAGACTGTCGATCGTGTCGGTGACCAGGGAGGCCATCGACGTCGTGGTGCCCGCCGCTCGATGCGCGGCAAGGGCGGCTGCCGCGCCGTCCGTCCCGTCGGCGAAGGCCCCGCCCCCGCCTCCGTGGACGTGCAGATCCACGAATCCGGGGGTCAGCAGGCGGTCGCCGAGCTCCTCGACGACCGCGCCGGAGTCGAGCCGGGGCGCGGCGTCCTCGGCGACGGAGGCGATCCGGTCCCCGCGCAGGACGATCCAGGCCTCGCGGGCGGGACCACTGGGCAGGACGACGGTCGTGGAGTGGAAGATGCGCTCGGTCATGCCGTTGAGTCTGACCTTTCCAGGAGGGAGACCGCGGCCCGATCCACGAGAACGGTCACGTGCGGATGACGCTGCAGCGCGGTGACCGGCCAGCGCTCGCAGACCGGGCCCTCGACCGCCTGGCGGATCGCCTCCGCCTTCGAGTCCCCGAAGGCCAGCAGGAGCAGCTCGCCCGCCTCCAGGATCGTGGCGATGCCCTGCGTCAGGCAGCGCGCGGGAACCTGCTCGACGTCGCCGCCGAAGAAGCGGGCGTTGTCCTGCCGCGTGCGCGGGGCCAGCTCCATGGGCCGGGTGCGCGAATCCAGCGGCGAACCCGGCTCGTTGAAGCCGATGTGCCCGTCCGAGCCCACGCCCAGCAGCTGCAGATCGATCCCGCCGGCGTCGCGGATGGACCGCTCATAGGCACAGCACTCGGCTTCGACGTCTGAGGCCGCGCCGTCCAGGCCGCGCACCGCGGCACTCGGCAGATCGGTGCACTCGACCACCTCCCGTTCGATCTCCGCCCGGTAGGACCGGGGGTCGTCGCTCAACAGACCGAGATACTCGTCGAGCAGGAAGGCCCGGGTGCGCGCCAGGCTGAGGCTGTCGTCGTCGACCCTGCGGGCCAGCTCGTCGTAGACCGGGCGCGGGCTGGAGCCCGTGGCCAGCCCCAGGACCGGACGCTGAGCCCCCGCCACGACGGCCGCCACAGCATCCCCCGCGAGCCGACCCGCGTGCTCGGGCGAATCGACGACGACGACCCGCAGCACTCAGACCTTCCCCTGCATCTCGGCGTCCACGGACTCGTCCTCGCGCCCCGGAGTGCGCAGGTTCCACCTGCGGATCACGAAGCGGAAGAGGAAGTAGTAGACCACCGCGTAGCCGATTCCGATCAGCGCCAGCAGCAGCGGCTTCTGCGCCAGGCCGAAGTTGAGCAGGTAGTCGATCGCCCCGGCGGAGAAGCTGAAGCCCATGTGGATGTCCAGGGCGTTGACCAGCGCCATCGACGTGCCCGTGAGCACCGCGTGGATCAGGTAGAGCGGCCAGGCCACGAACATGAAGGCGAACTCGAGCGGCTCGGTGATGCCGGTGACGAATGCCGTCAGCGCCATGGACAGCATGATGCCCCCGGTGGCCTTCTTCTTCTCCGGCTTGGCCTCGTGGTAGATCGCCAGCGCAGCAGCGGGCAGCGCGAACATCATGATCGGGAAGAAGCCGGTGGTGAAGATGCCTGCCGAGGGATCGCCGGCGAAGAAGCGGTAGATGTCTCCGTGAGCGCCGTCATAGTCGCCCAGCTGGAACCACAGCGGGGTGTTCAGCACATGGTGCAGGCCCATGGGGATCAGCAGCCGGTTGACGACGCCGTAGATGCCGCCGCCGGCGACGGCGTTCTGCGCCACAGCATCACTGAGCCACGTCAGTCCCGCAGCGAAGAACGGATAGACGAACGCCATGACCACACCCAGGACGACGCACACGGCGGCCACCGCGATCGGCACGAAGCGCCGCCCGCCGAAGAACCCGAGCCAGTCCGGCAGCTTGATGCGGTGGTAGCGCTCCCACAGCTTGGCCGCGATGACGCCCACCGCAATGCCCCCGAGCACGCCGTAATTGATCACCGGCGGCTCCGCACCCTCCTCCGGGGCGCCCAGCACGATCGGGGCCATGGCGTCGAACACGCCGAGCAGCACCAGGTAGCCGACCAGGCCTGCCATCGCGGCAGAGCCGTCGCCCTTCTTGGCGAAGCCGAAGGCCAGTCCGACCGCGAAGAGGTAGCCGAGGTTCTCGAACAGGGCATTGCCCGCCCCGCCCAGGACCGCGGCCACCGCGAGCAGCAGCTCGCTGTTCTCGAACCGGCCGATCATGTCGTCCTGGCCCAGGCGCAGCAGGATGCCCGCCGCCGGCAGCGCGGCAATAGGGAGCATGAGGCTGCGCCCGAAGCGCTGCAGCTGCTGCATGGCCCGCGAGGGCTTCTTCTCGGGCTGGCTCGCGCCTGCCCCGTCGCCGGCCGCGGCCGCCGGATTCGCCGTGGACATGGGGTTCCTCGCTCCGTATCGTTCTGCCCTACTGGTTATGACCAGTGATGGGTGACACTGTGCGCGACCTCATGCGAACCTGTCAATGACCTGGGAGCGTCCGCTCCCCCGCGATCCCGATGCCCGACAGCCGGGCCCCGACGCCCGCCGGACGGGCAGAGACCAGGAGGACACCATGTCGAAGGCCGAGGACATCCTGCGAGCGCTCGGCGGCGCCCAGAACGTCGAGGACATCGAGGGCTGCATCACGCGCCTGCGCACCGAGGTCGCGGACTCCTCCGTGATCGACGAGCCCGCGCTGAAGGCGGCCGGCGCCCACGGCGTCATGGTCTCCGGCGGCATCGTCCAGGTCGTGGTGGGCCCCGAGGCCGAGAACCTGGCCGAGGACATCCAGGACCTGCTGTGAGCCTCCAGATCCGCGTCCCGTTCACGGGGCGGATCATGAGGCTCGACGAAGTCCCGGATCCGGTCTTCGCCCAGGGCATGGTGGGCGCCGGCCTGGCGCTCATGCCCGCCGACGACGCCGCGACCGTCGAGGTGGTGGCCCCCGTGGCCGGCACGGTGCTCAAGGCCATGCCGCACGCGATCGCACTGATCGCCGAGGATGGCACCGGGATCCTGGTCCACGTCGGTCTGGACACCGTGGGCCTGAAGGGCCGGGGGTTCGAGGTGCTGGTCGAGAAGAAGCAGGCGGTCCAGCCCGGCGATCCGATGCTGCGCGTGGACGCCGCCGTGGTGCGCGAGGCCGGACTGAGCCTGTGCACTCCGGTCGTGGCCATGGACACTGCGCCCGAGCGCCTCGAGCTGGAAGCGGCTGCCGGCGCGCACGTCGAGGCTCTGGGTCCTCTGTTCGCACTGCAGCCCGCGCCGTGATGCCGTGACCGCTCCGGACACGCAGTCGCTGCCGCAACGGCAGGCATCGCCGCCTTCGTCGCAGGACCAGGCCCCGACGGCCAAGCACGAGCGCCTGCGTGCGGAGCTGGCGCGCCTGATCACACAGGAGCTCTCCCCCGGCGATCAGCTGCCCGGGGAGCGGCGACTCGAGCAGGAGCACGGAGTCTCGCGCATCACCGTGCGGCACGCGATCGCCGAGCTCGTGCGCGACGGGCTGCTGGTGCGCGAGCACGGACGCGGCACCTTCGTGGCCCCGTCCCCTGCCCGCTCTCGGCTGCATCTGGCCTCCTTCCACGAGGACATGCGCACCGCAGGGCTCGCGCCCTCGACCGTGCCGGTCCTGCTCAGCCAAGAGGACGCTCCGCCGACCGCCGCCGCGCACCTCGGTGCCGCGCGGGCCCTGAGGATCCGGCGTCTGCGCCTGGGCAACGGCACCCCCGTCAGCGTCGACGACTGCTGGGTGCCCGAGGGTGTGCTGCCGATGGAGACGGACTGGTCCGCCTCGCTCTACGGCATGCTCGCCGAGACCGGAGTCGGGATCACCCGTGCAGAGCAGACGGTGCAGGCCGCCGGCGCGTCCCCGGAGGACGCCCAGCTGCTGGACATCGCCCCCGGGGCGCCCGTTCTGGTGTTCCACCGCCGCTCCTTCAGCCTGGGCGCGGACGGCGAGATCCCCATCGAGTACTCGATCTCCGTCTACCGCGGCGACCGCTACCAGCTGTCCATGGAGGTCACGGGTTGAGCATGCGCGTGCGGCCCCGACCTCATCCCGTCGTCGGCCGGTCGCCGCGCAGCGCGACGTAGGCCTGTTGGACGAGCGGATTGCGCACCGCCTCCTGGCGGCCGACCGCCCAGTAGGAAAGCCGCCACGAGAACTCGTCAGGCAGCACCCGCATGAGCCGCGGCTCATCGGCCACGGCGAAGTCCGGCAGCAGGCCGATGCCGGAGCCTGTCAGCGTGGCCGCCAAGTGCGAGTGGACGCTCGTGGAGGCGATTCCGCGAGGCATGGGCGGCAACCGTTCCGTGGCCCTGTCCAGGTCGTCGATCGCGAGCATGGACTCGACGTAGTAGTTCAGACGGTGCTCACCCAGATCCACCAGTGACCGTGGGGTGCCCGAGCGCTGGAGGTAGGAGCGCGTGGCGTAGAGGTTCAGCGAGTAGTCCCGCAGCCACGAGGCTTCGGCGCGGTGCACGTGAGGCCGGCCCACCACCACTTCCAGGTCCAGGCCCGTGCGGTACTGCCGAGCCCGCTGCGTCGCGCTCACCAGCTCCACGCTGACGTCGGGATGGTCATTCTGCAGCTGCGCCAGTGCGGGGGTGGCCAGCCACGAGGCAAAGGCCTCCGGAGCACTCACGCGAACCATTCCTGTGAGGCGACCAGACGACGAATCCGCGGCCAGCTCCGCGAGCGCTTCCTCGATCCGCTCCGCGGCCCCCAGTGCCTGCCGCCCCTGCTCCGTGACTTCCCAGCCCCCTTGAGTGCGCACCAGCAAGCGCCCGCCCAGAGAGGTCTCAAGGGCCGCGATCCGACGGGAGATGGTCGAATGGTTCACCCCGATCGACTCGGCTGCGGCGGTCAACCGCCCCAGTCGCGCCACAGCCAGGAAGGCCACGATCCCGTCCAGATGCTGAGCCGCGCCATCCCACTTCATGACGACAGTGTGCATATACGCACACACCAAGTGCAATTCTGCCTGGCAGAACCTCATTGTCCGCACAGAAGTGGATCTTTAACGTGATCTGGGACACATCACGGCGAAGGAGTGGATCACGATGAGCATCTACGCATGGATCGGCCTCGGGAACATGGGCGGTCCCATGTCCAGCAATCTCGTCAAGGCAGGGCACACCGTGCGCGGCTTCGACCTGGACCAGAAGGTCCTGGCACGCGCCGAGGCCGAAGGGGTGCAGCCCGTCGGCAGCATCGCCGAGGCCGTCGATGGCGTCGACGCTGTCTTCACGATGCTCCCCAAAGGCGCGCACGTCCGCGAGGCCTATGACGGCGACGACGGAATCTGGGCTCACGCCAGCACCGACACCCTCCTGATCGACAGCTCGACCGTCGACATCGAGACCTCGCGCTTCACCCACGACGAGTCCGAGAAGCGCGGCTTCGCATTCGTGGACGCCCCGGTCTCAGGCGGCATCTCGGGCGCGGCCGCCGGCACCCTCGGCTTCATGCTCGGCGGCTCCCCCGAGAACGTCGAGCGGGCCACCGGGCACATCGAGCCCATGAGTGGCAAGACCATTGCCGCGGGTGGGCCCACCAATGGCACTGCGGCCAAGATCTGCAACAACATGATGCTGTTCATCAACGTCATCGCCGCAGCCGAGGGCTCCCAGTTGGCCGAACGCATGGGATTGGATCCGAAGGTCTTCTGGGACATCGTCTCGGCTTCCTCCGGATGCTCATGGGCACAGCAGACCTGGTATCCGGTGCCCGGTGTGGTGGACTCCGCAGCCGCGAACAACGACTACGCCGCGACCTTCCGCGCCGACCTGGCCCTGAAGGACATCACCCTGGCCCTGGACGCCGGCGAGCTCACGGAACTGAATCTGCCAGGCGCGAAGCTGGCCCAGAGCCAGTTCCAGCAGCTCATGGACGAGGGCCTGGGCGATATGGACTGCACCCTGATCACCAAGTTCGTCTCCCCAGACGGCTCTGCCCCGGGCTACTCCGGCTGACCCTGAACGACAACCACATCCGAGTCACCGCAGAGAGGCAGACACATGACTGAGACACAGACGCTCCCCGTGATCGGGCACTTCCTCGACGGCCGCGTGCTGGAGGACTCCGCTCGCCGCAGTCCCGTCTTCGATCCGGCCACAGGAGTGCATCAGAAGGACGTCGCGCTCGCCGATCCTGCCCTGGTGGATCAGGCCGTGCGCAGCGCAGCAGAAGCCCAGCGCGCATGGCGCCGGGTGGGCCTGGGCAAGCGCAGCCAGGTCATCTTCAAGGCCCGTCAGATCCTGCTGGCGCGCCAGGGGGAGTTGGCCGCAGCCATCACCTCCGAGCACGGCAAAGTGCTCTCGGACGCCGCCGGTGAGATCTCCCGCGGTCTCGAGAACGTCGACTTCTGCACCGGACTGATGCATCACCTGAAGGGCGAATACGCGGAGCAGGTGTCCACCGGGATCGATGTCCACCAGGTCCGCCAGCCTGTAGGGGTCGTCGCCTGCATCACCCCTTTCAACTTTCCCGCGATGATCCCGCTGTGGATGGCCACTACAGCCCTGGCCGCCGGCAACGCGGTGGTCCTCAAGCCCTCGGAGCGTGACCCCTCGGTCTCGCTGCTGATCGCCCAGGCCTTCAAGGACGCCGGTCTGCCCGACGGCCTGCTCAACGTCGTGCAGGGGGACCGCGTGGCCGTCGATGAGCTGATCACCCATCCGCAGATCGAAGCGATCTCATTCGTCGGCTCGACCCCGATCGCCCAGTCGATCTATGTGAAGGCCGCCGAGCAGGGCAAGCGCGTCCAGGCCCTGGGCGGGGCCAAGAACCACATGGTCGTCATGCCCGACGCCCACCTCGATTCCGCCGCTGATGCCGCGGTCTCGGCCGCCTACGGATCCGCTGGCGAGCGCTGCATGGCTGTGTCTGTGGTGGTCGCAGTCGGCAGCATCGCCGATGACCTGGTGCAGAAGATCCGCGAACGCGCCGAGAAGCTCACGATCGGCCCAGGCACAGACTCCTCTTCGGAGATGGGCCCGCTGGTCTCCGCCGAGGCCCTTGAGCGAGTGACGGGCTATGTGGCACGTGCCGCCGACGAGGGCGCGGAAGTCGTCCTCGACGGCCGCGACCAGCAGTTCGAAGGCGGCGGATACTTCACCGGCGTCTCGCTGCTGGACCACGTGCGCCCGGGCATGAAGGTCTATGACGACGAGATCTTCGGCCCGGTGCTGTGCGTCGTGCGGGTCGAGAACTACGACGAGGCCGTCGAATTGATCAATTCCAGCCGCTTCGCTAACGGCACTGCCTTGTTCACCCGCGACGGCAAGACCGCCCGCGAGTTCGAATTCGACATCGAGGTCGGAATGGTCGGGGTCAACGTCCCGATCCCGGTGCCGGTGGGCGCGTTCAGCTTCGGCGGGTGGAAGGGCTCGCTGTTCGGCGACACCCACATGTACGGCCCGGAGGGCTTCAACTTCTACACGCGACGCAAGGTCGTCTCGACCAGGTGGCCGGAGCCCAGCGAGTCGCAGATCGACCTGGGATTCCCCACGAACTGACCGCGCGCGTCGGCGCGAGCCGCCGCCAGCGCCCCGAGCATGCACCTCATGCCCGGGGGCCCGGCGGCGGCTCGTCGTCCCGCCGCCGTAGCGAGCCTGAAGAAGCAGGAGAACACCATGGTCCTCGGGATTATCGGGATCCTCGTATCCCTAGCGCTGCTCATCACGCTGGCCTACCGGGGCGTGACGGTCGTGATCGCCGCGCCCACCGCCGCGATCGTGGCCATGCTGTTCTCGCAGGCCCCGCTGCTGGCCTCATACACCGAGATCTTCATGCCAGCGCTCGGCGGCTTCATCACCAGCTACTTCCCCATGTTCCTCACGGGGGCCATCTTCGGCAAGCTGATGACGATGTCGGGCTACGCCACCGACATCGCGCAGACCATGACCCGCCGTCTGGGCTCACGTCAGGCCATGCTGACGACCGTGCTCACCACGGGTCTGCTGACCTACGGCGGCATCAGCGTGTTCGTCGTGGTGTTCGTGATGTTCCCACTGGCCCGCGAGCTGTTCCGCGAGGCCGACATCCCCCGACGACTGCTGCCCGCCACGATCGCCCACGGCATGCTCACCTTCACCATGACGGCGCTGCCCGGCTCGCCCCAGGTGCAGAACATCATCCCTGCGCAGGCTTTCCAGACCACGTCGTTCGCTGCACCACTGATCGGCGTCATCGGCGGTACCGCGATCTTCGCGCTCGGCATGGTCTGGCTCGAGTACCGCAAGCGCCGCCTCATGGGCGCAGGGGAGAGCTTCGCGGATCTCACCGCTCTGGAGCGGCGCAGCGGGGCCGACGCAGACGTCAGCACACAGGCCCAGTCGGTCGTGATGTCCGGCAGCCCGTCGCGCGGCTCAGAGTCCCTGACGCCGCCGAACCACGTCGTCCCCTTCATCCCCGTGCTGCTGGTCTTCGCCGTGAACTTCGGCTGCACGATCCTGCTGTTCCCCGCCCTGGACTGGGGCTACCTGCAGGAGGAGCGCTTCGGCGGCGTCACCGTCGACGAGCGCGCCGGGGTCTGGGCCGTGCTCATCGCTCTGTTCCTGGCGGCTGTGAGCATCCTGGTGCTCAGTCTCAAGGACGCCAAGTGGCTGGTGGGTGGGGTCGCCGACGGCGCCCGCAACGCCCTGCTGCCCATCTTCAACACAGCCTCCGAAGTGGGCTACGGCGCCGTGATCGCTTCCCTGGGTGCGTTCGCGCTGGTGCGGGACGGCATCTTCGGGATCTCAGACAGCGCCCTGGTCTCCTCCGCAGTCTCCACCTCGGTGATCGCCGGCGTGACTGGGTCGGCATCTGGCGGCATGACGATCGCGCTGAACGCGTTCGGCGAAGACCTGGCGCAGCAGGCGGCCGAGCAGGGCATCAGCCTTGAGATCATGCACCGCATCACCGCCATGGCCTCTGGCGGGCTCGACTCCATGCCGCACAATGGCGCAGTGATCACCCTGCTGATGGTCTGCGGGATGACGCACCGCGAGTCCTACAAGGATGTCGGTGTGATCACCCTGGTCATTCCGGTGCTGGTCACCGCCGCCCTGATCGCCGCGTACCTCACGTTCGCCTGAATCCGGACTGCCGGCGGAGCTGACTAGGCTCTTGGCCATGGAAACGGAAGGCCAGGACACCGATCCGCAGGCCCAGACGAGGCCTGCGCCCCTGACCAGCAACGTCAAGGACGTCGCTCTCGTCTTCGAGGGCGGAGGCATGCGCGGCAGCTACACGGCCGGAGTGGTCACCACGCTGCTCAGCGCGGGCATCCACATCGACTACGTCTGCGGGATCTCCGCCGGGGCCAGCCACACCGCGCATTACCTGTCCCGGGACATGTGGCGGGCGCGCCGGTCCTTCGTGGAGTTCTCGCAGGAGCCGGACTTCGGGAACCTCTCCACCTTCGCCCGCGGCCACGGGCTGCTGAACTCCCAGTTCATCTACGAGGATGCGGCCGGACCGGGCGGTCCTCTGCCCTTCGACTACCAGACCTACCTGGCCAACCCCGCGTCCTTCCGGATCGGGACGTTCAACGCCTCGAAGGGCACCATGCACTACGTCGGACGGGAGGCGATCCGCAGCGAGCTGGATCTGATGCGCCTGGCGCGGGCGTCGTCGTCCATGCCGCTGGTGATGCCGCCGGTCGAGCGCGACGGCGACCTCTACTACGACGGCGCGATCGGCCCCTCCGGCGGCATCCCGCTGGATGCCGCGCAGGTCGACGGCTACACCAAGTTCCTGATCGTGCTGAGCCAGGAGCGCGGCTTCACCAAGGCGGCCGAGCGCTTCAGCGCCGTGATTCGCCGTCGGTTCCGTGACCTGCCGGCCGTCGTGGAGGCGCTCGAGGCCCGCGCGGAGAACTACAACCGCATGCGCGAGCAGGTCTTCGACCTCGAGGCCTCGGGCGATGCCATGGTCTTCGTCCCGGACCACATGCCGGTCTCCAACGGCGAGCGCCGCCTGCCCAGGCTGCAGGCCGCCTACGCCGCCGGCTACCTGCAGGCGCAGCGCGAGCTGCCGTCCTGGCGGGATTTCCTGGGCGTGTGAGACCCGGGGCCCCGGAGGATCAGGCGCGCAGCATGCCCGCGATGTCCATGACGACCATCCGCCGACCGGGCCCCACACGCAGCAGGCCCTCGTCCGACAGCGCCCGCAGCCTCCGGGAGATGGTTTCGGGAGTGGTGCCCAGCAGCTGGGCGAGGTCCCGCTTGCTGATCGGGAGGTCGAACGGCACGCCCTCGACCCCGTCGGCGGCACCGGCCAGGTACTCGCCCAGACGGTGACCCACCGTGGTGCCCACGAGCTCGCTGAGCCGCGCCTCGGTGTCCTCGAGCCGGGCGGTCACTGCATCGAGCAGGCTCAGCGCGAGCTGCGGGGTCTCCTCGAGCCACTGCTGGACGTCCAGGCGCGAGAGCGTGCAGACCTGGGAGACCGTCATGGCCGTGGCCTCCCGCGGGGCGGGCCGTCCGGTGAGCACCGAGTGCTCGCCCATGAACTCCCCCGGCCCCAGGATCCGCAGCAGCCGCTGGGTCCCGTCCTCGGCCAGCAGGCACTGCTTGACCTGCCCGGAGTGGACGATCTGCAGCGCGGGCATGCCGCCCTGCTGCTGGACCACCTCGCCCTTGGGTACCAGGCGGGTCGTGGCGCGGGCGGCGATCCGACGCCGATCCTCCTCAGGCAGCCCCCGGAAGATGGGCACCCGGCTGACGCAGGCCAGACGGTGATCGGGATCCATCCGCACGCGCCCGGAGGCATCGACCCGGGCCTGATCACCCTGGCAGCAGCGGCAGCTCGCGGACATCTCATCCTCTTTCGACTCAGGACGGCGGGACTCCCATTCTCCCGTACGCTCGGGCCATGACCACTCCCCTGGACAGGATCGGCGGCCTCGTCGCGCCCGCTCGCCGCGCCCTGGAATCCGCGGGGCACACGAGCCTCGAGTCCCTTGACGGTGCGGATCACGACGACCTGCTGGCGCTGCACGGCGTGGGCGCCCGCGCTCTGGAGCGGCTGCAGGCCGCCCTCGAGGAGCGGGGGATGTCGCTGGGCGGGGACGTTCCCGAACCGCAGCCCCGCGACGCCGTGGTCACCGCAGGACACACCGTGGAGGGTGCTGCCGACCTCAAGACGCACCCCACCGACGTCAGCCCGGCGGAGTTCATCGACGGGCTGTCTCCGCAGCGCCGCGTCGACGACGGCCGCGCCCTGCTCGAGCTCTTCGACCGAGTCACAGAGCAGCCGGCGGTCATGTGGGGACCGTCGATGATCGGCTACGGGGAGATCCACTACCGCTATGCGACCGGACGTGAGGGCGACACCTTCCGGGTGGGCTTCAGCCCGCGGAAGTCGGCCGTGAGCCTGTACGGGCTGAAAGGCCATCCCCGCTCCGAGGAGCTGCTGGGGCGGCTCGGCAAGCACCGCGCCGCGGTGTCCTGCGTGTACGTGAACAAGCTCGCCGACATCGATCTGGACGTCCTGGAGCAGCTGGTGCGCCATGCCTGGACGTCTGCACCCAGGAGCTGCTGAATGCCGTCGTCGCCCCCTTCGATCCCGGAGCCCGAGCGCCACGACGAGACGCCGTTCGAGGACGCTGCGACGGTCCAGCCGGCGGCGGGGCCGTCGCCGGCTGCGCTGTCCCTGACGCTGCTGGTGCTGGCCGCGGCCGCCGTCTCCCTGAACCTGCGCCCCATCGCGACCTCGATCGGTCCCGTGCTGGAGGAGATCCAGAGCGGCCTGGGCGCCTCCTCCGCCGTCGCCGGCATCCTGACGGCGCTTCCCGGGCTGATCTTCGGCCTCGCCGGTCTCACAGCGGTGGGCGTGGCGCGGCGCTTCGGGCTCGTGGGGACCATCTGCGGCGGGCTGGTGCTGGTGGGCGCGGCGGGCCTGGTGCGCTCCGTGACCGACTCCGCGGCGGTCTTCCTGGTGGTCACCGCCCTGGCTCTGGCGGGCATGGGCCTGGGCAACGTGCTCGTGCCGGCCGTCATCAAGCGCTACTCAGGAGACCGCACCGCAGCTGTGACGTCCGTGTACACCGTCGTACTCGGCCTCGGCTCGGCGTTGCCGATGTTCGCGACCGCTCCCCTGCTGACCCTGGGGGCCGAGGGAGCCGGGTGGCGCTATGCGCTGGGCACCTGGGCCGTGGTGGCCCTGATCGCCGCGGTGATCTGGGCCGTCATGCTGCTGCGTGTGCGCGGCCAGGATCAGGGGGTCGGCGAGCGCGCCACCGGTCTGCCGATCCACCGCTCCCGAACCGCCGTGGCGCTGTGCGCCTTCTTCGGCCTGCAGTCCATGAACGCCTACGTCCAGTTCGGCTGGCTCGCGCAGATCTACCGCGACGCCGGGATCTCCGCGGGCACGGCGGCCCTGCTGGTGGGCACCATGTCGCTGTTCGGCATCCCCGGCGGGCTACTCATGCCGCAGATCGCCGCCCGCTCGCAGCGGATCACCGTGTGGACCACCGCTCTGGGCCTGTGCATGCTCAGCGGCTGGCTCGGGCTCCTGCTCGCCCCGGCCGCGGGGATGATCGCCTGGGTCCTGCTGCTGGGGGTCGGCCAGTTCACGTTCCCCCTGGCGCTGTCGCTGATCGTCACGCGCTCGGGCACCCCGGAGACCACGGCTCGGCTCTCGGGATTCGCCCAGCCGGTGGGCTACCTGTTCGCGGCGGCCGGTCCGTTCGTGGTGGGGCTGCTGCGCGAAGTCACCGGCGGCTGGACCGCTCCCCTGGCGCTGCTCATCACCAGCGCCGTGCTGCTGATGGGCGCGGGGCTCATGCTGGGCGGCAACCACACGGTCGATCAGGACCTCGCCGACGCCTGAGGCCGACTGCCCCGTTACCTTTTCGGCGGCGCCTGGATCGTCCAGGATGAGCAGGTGCCGGCCAGCCGGTCCTCGGCATGATCGTTGCCCCCAGTCGTCCATGATCCGGGGGGTGTTGTCACCGAGGACCGGTCTGGTGATCACGGATCGCTGATAGAGGCGGGGTCCCCCTCACGAGGGTCTTTGTAACGTGGATGCCGAGCGTGATCACCACAGGGCTGGCCAGCACACCCATGGCCCGACCAGCCCAGGAGCAACCGCCATGACCACCCCAACCCCGGCCGTGTACATCGGCCTCGACGTCGGCAAATCCGACCACCACGCCGTCGCCCTCACCACCGCTGGCGAAAGGGTCTACGACAAGGCACTGCCCAACGACGAAACCCGGCTGCGGGCCATCCTCGACGACCTCGCCGCAGCCCACGGGCCCGTGCTGCTCGTGGTCGACCAGCCGGCCACGATCGGTGCCCTGCCCGTGGCCGTGGCGCAGTCCTGCGAAGACGTGGAAGTGGCCTACCTGCCCGGGCTGGCGATGCGCCGGATCGCAGACCTGCACCCGGGCTCGGCCAAGACCGATGCCCGTGATGCCGCGATCATCGCCGAAGCAGCACGCACCATGCCCCACACCCTGCGGGCTATCCGTGTGGATGATGAGCAGATCGCTGAGCTGGCCATGCTCGCTGGCGCCGATGATGATCTCGCCGCTCAGATCACCGCTTCCTCCAACCGGCTGCGCGGGCTGCTGACCCAGATCCACCCCGCCCTGGAGCGCGTGCTGGGACCGAGGATCACGCACCCGGCAGTAGCGGATCTGCTAGGCCGGTACCCGACCCCGGGCAAGCTCAAGACCGCCGGGCCCGGGCACGTGCGCGCCCGGCTGCGCAAGCACGCACCCCGACTGGCGAACACTCTGACGGAGGAGATCTTCGAAGCCCTGGCCCAGCAGACCGTCGTGGTCGCTGGCACCGAGGCCGCAGCCACCGTCGTGCCGATTCTGGCCGAGCAGCTCGCCGGGCTGCTCCAGCAGCGGGCCAGGCTGGCCACCCAGGTGGAGGCTGTCGTGGAGGCCCACCCTCTTCATCCGGTCCTGATCTCGATGCCCGGTATCGGGGTCAGGACCGCAGCACGGATTCTCACCGAAGTCGTGGGCAAGGACTTCGCCGATGCCGGGCACCTGGCCTCCTACGCCGGCATCGCCCCCGTCACCCGCCGCTCAGGGACCTCGATCCGCGGCGAGCACGCACCCCGCGGAGGCAACAAGCGCCTGAAGCGCGCCCTGTTCCTCTCGGCCTTCGCCTCACTGCACCACGGCCCCTCGAGGGCCTACTACGACCGAAAACGAGCCCAGGGCAAGCGCCACAACCAAGCGCTGATCGCCCTGGCGCGGCGGCGCACTGACGTGCTCTACGCGATGCTGCGGGATGGCACCCTGTACGAAGACCCGACCACGCCTCCGGCGTCGTCGTCAGTCGCTCTGGCGGCTTGACGAAAACCATAGAGGCACCCCCCCTGGCCCGCCGTCGAGGCCGCACGCGCGCAGTCGATCAGCGCTGATCAGCTGCCCTGGTGCGGCCTCGACCGGGGCGGGCGGTGCCTCAGCGGGCGCGCACCCTCAGCCACAGGGTCTCCAGCGGGCCGACCTCCAGGCCCTGCGAGAGATCGAGCGCCGTGTCCTGCTCGGCCAGCAGCGAGGTCGCCTCCGGCTCGAAGCCCGACAGCGTCAGGGCCTCGACCCGCACCGACTCCTCGGAGACGTTGGCCAGGCAGAGGATCACCGACGGGCGCCCCTCCGGATCCAGACCCGGGCGCTGATACGCGACCAGGTGCTCGCTGCCGGCGTCGAAGCCGATCAGATCCGCGCCGTCGAGCTCCGGGGCCGCCGCACGCACGGCCAGCATGTGCCGCAGCCCCGCATAGACCTGCCCGGGGACGCTCGAGCGGTCCAGCCGCTGCTCGAACGCCGCCTCCGGGAAGCGCGGGCGGTGGGCCCACCGGGCGTCGCCGGCCTGATCGGGGTCCTGCGCCCAGTCCTCGTCGTTGGTCTGCGCCAGTTCGTCGCCCAGGTAGATCAGCGGCAGCCCGCCGGTCGAGAACGCGATGCCGTGGGCCAGCAGCACGCGGCGCACGCCGAGTTCGGGCGCGGTCGTCGTGCCGGCCAGCGAGGCCGTGGTGCCGCAGACGCGGGCGTCGCCGGTGCGGGGGTTGTACTGGAACGCGACGCCGTCGGCGAAGGAGCCGTCGAAGCGGCCCGTGTAGAAGTCGTTGAGGAAACGACGGTGCCTGTAGCCGTCGATCCCGTGGCGAGCGGCGTCCTCGTCGGAGAAGGTCCAGCCGATGTCGTCGTGGCTGCGGACGTAGTTGACCCACGCGGTCCCGGCGGGCAGCTCGTGGCGCTCGGCCAGGGCGTCGTCGAGCAGCGTGGCCTTCCGCGTGGCCAGCGCCTCCCAGGTCAGCGCCATCTGCAGGGGGTTGTAGGAGATCTGGCACTCGTCGGGGTGGACGTACTGCACGACCTCGTCCGGGTGCACGATGGCCTCGGACTTGAAGATCGTGGCCGGGGCGGCGATGCGGCAGACGCGGTTGAGGATCTGCACGATCCAGTGCGCCTGCGGCAGCGACTCGCAGGTGGTGCCGAGCTGCTTCCACAGGAACGCGACCGCATCCAGGCGCAGCACCTCCGCCCCCTGGTTGGCCAGGAAGAGCATCTCCTGGGCCATGAGCGCCAGCACGCGCGGATTGGTCCAGTTCAGATCCCACTGGAAGTCGTGGAACGTGGTCCACACCCAGCGGGGGTCATCGGCGGCCACGGGCGTGAAGGAGCCGGGATGGTCGTCCGGGAAGATCTCGCGTGTGGTCCGCTCGAAGGCATCCGGCATCTCGCGATCCGGGTAGATCCAGTACAGCTCCTCGAACTCCGGGTCCCCGGCCTTCGCCCGCTGCGCCCACTTGTGGTCGCTGGCGGTGTGGTTGAGCACGAAGTCGACCACCAGGCTGATGCCGGCCTCGCGAAGCTCCCCGGCGGTGTCCGCGAGCTCCGCCATGGTCCCCAGATCGGGACGCAGCTCGCGGTACGACGACACCGCATAGCCGCCGTCGCTGTTGCCCGCAGGCACCTTGAAGGGCGGCATGACGTGCAGGTACGTCAGACCGAGCTCGCGCAGGTACGGAATCCGCGAGCGCAGCCCCGCCAGATCGCCGGCCCAGCGGTCGATGTAGCAGACCCCGCCCACCTCCGTGGGACGCAGGTACCACTCGGGATCCTCGCCGCGGGTGTCGTCCACCGCGCGCAGCTCCGCGGGGCGCTGCGCCCACGCGCTGGCCAGCTGCGCTCCCATCTCCACCACGACGACGGCGGCCTTCTCACCCGATCCGTAGGTGCGCCGGAGGAGCTCGAGCAGCGCCGGGAAGTGCTCATCGAAGCGCTCGAGGAACCCGGCGGCCTGCCACGGGGCGACCTTCCGCTCGGCCACGAGCTCGCGCAGCTGCGCGACGGCCCGATTGCGGGCGGCCTCGACGGCCTCGGTCGTGCTCGAGAGATCGCTCAGCTCAGGACGGTCGGACACGACGGATGCGCGGGAATCAGAGGCCATGGCTCCATGCTTCCCTGCCGCGCCCCCCGGAGCAAAGCGGTGACCCGCTCAGTCGCTTCCCCCGCCGCCGTCGCCCCCGCCGGAATCGCCGCCGGAGTCGCCGCCGCCGAACCAGCCGGAGCCGCCGCCCGCATCCGCGCCCGAGTCGCCGAACCAGCCCGAGCCGCTGTCATGGTGCCTGTCGTCGGAGTCCCAGCCCTGGGAGTCCGCGTACGTGGCCCCGCCCAGGGCCGCGCCATCGGCGCCGGAGCCGGGACGTCGGCGCGAGCGGTCGCTGGAGGCGCGCACGATCACCACCACGATGATGAGCACCAGAGCGACGATGACGAGAAGCGCGATGCCCAGGACGACGAGGGGCCCGATCGAGATCATGGCAGGAGCATAGATCCCAGAGGGCTCGGTCGTTCCCGCCGGAATCTCCGCCGACGGAGTCGGCGCCGAGAGTCTCCCCGCCGACGGCCACGGTTCGTCGAACAGCGACGCAGATCACGCGATCCTCGTGCGAGCGTGGGAGAATCAGTCTCATGAAGTCAACGTTGCCGCTGCCCGCCAGACTCGCCTCCCGCGCCCCGCAGGAGCCGCAGGATCCCCTGCTGCGGGATCTCGGCGCTTGGCCGGGCCAGCTCGTGGACTCGCAGCTCGAGCGCCGAGCAGCCGCGCACGATGCCTCCCACTACCTCCTGCAGCCCCGCGCCCTGGTCCGCCCCCACTCGGCCGACGAGCTCGGGTCCCTGCTGCGGATCCTGGAGCGCCACGATGCCGGGCTGACCCTGCGCTCGGGCGGGACGTCGCTGTCGGGGCAGGCCGTGACCGATCAGGTGCTGGTCGATGTCAGGCGGCACTTCCGCGGCGTCGAGGTCCTGGACGACGGCGCGCGGGTGCGGGTGCGCCCGGGCAGCACAGTGCGGGAGGTCAACGCGGTGCTGGCCCCGTACGGGCGCAAGCTCGGCCCCGACCCCGCCAGCGAGTCCGCCTGCACCCTGGGCGGGGTCATCGCGGACAACTCCTCGGGCATGCACTGCGGCACGGAGCAGAACACCTACCGCACGCTCGAGTCCATGGTGATGGTGCTGCCCTCGGGCACGGTCCTGGACACCGCGGACCACGACGCCGACCGGCAGCTGCGCGAGGCCGAGCCCGAGCTGCACGAGGGTCTGCTGCGCCTGCGCCGCCGTGTCACGGGTGATGCCGCCTCCACAGCGACCATCGAGCGGCTCTTCGCCATGAAGAACACCATGGGCTACGGCCTCAACGCGTTCCTGGACGAGACCGAGCCGGTGCGGATCCTGCAGCGGCTGATGATCGGCTCGGAGGGCACGCTGGGCTTCGTGGCCGAGGCTGTGCTTCGCACCGTCGAGATCGCCCCTGAGGTCGCCACCGGCCTGCTCGTGTTCCCCACGCTGCTGGAGGCCACCTCCTCGGTGCCCGGGCTCGTGGAGATCGGCTCGGCGACCGTGGAACTCATGGACGCGACCTCGCTGCGGGTCGCCCAGGCCTCCGGCACCGCACCGCGCCAGATCATGGACATCGACGTGGCCGATCACGCCGCGCTGCTGGTCGAGTACAACGGGTCGAGCCCGGAGGGCCTCGCCGAGCGCAGCGGTGCGGCGCGGGAGCACTTCGTCGGCCTGGACCTGTCGGCCGACCCCGGGCTCACCAGCGATGCCGCAGCCCGCGCCGGGCTGTGGACCGTGCGCAAGGGCCTGTACGCCGCCGTCGCCGGGAACCGGCCCTCCGGGGCGAACGCGCTGCTGGAGGACGTCGTGGTCCCGGTGGATCGCCTGGGCGAGACCTGCAACGAGCTCAACCGCCTGTTCGACGCCCACGACTACGAGCAGTCGGTGATCTTCGGCCATGCCAAGGACGGCAACGTCCACTTCATGCTCAACGAGCAGTTCGCAGACACGAACGGGCTGGCGCGCTACGAGCGCTTCACCGACGAGATGGTCGAGCTCATCCTGGACGCCGGAGGCTCGCTGAAGGCCGAGCACGGCACCGGGCGGATCATGGCGCCGTTCGTGCGCCGCCAGTACGGCGACGAGCTCTACGAGGTCATGCGCGAGCTCAAGGCCCTCGTGGACCCGCGCGGGGCGTTCAACCCGGGCGTGATCCTCAACGACGATCCCCGCTGCTACCTCCAGGACCTCAAGATCGCTCCCACGGTCGAGGAGGAGGTCGATCGCTGCGTGGAGTGCGGCTACTGCGAGCCGGTGTGCCCGTCGCAGGATCTGACGCTCACGCCGCGCCAGCGCATCGTGGGGCGTCGCGAGATCCGCGACGCCGAGCAGCGCGGGGACAGGGAGCAGGCCGAGGCCCTGCTGCGGGAGTACGCCTACCTGGGGGAGCAGACATGTGCCGTGGACGGCATGTGCTCGACGGCCTGCCCCGTGGACATCGACACCGGCGATCTGGTCCGACGGCTGCGGGCGGAGAGCGCCTCCCGCATCGAGGACCTCGGCTGGGACACGGCGGCGCGTCGATGGGACGTCGGCGTGCGGGCGGCCTCGGGCGCGCTGAGCGCGGCCGACGCCGTTCCCGCCGCTCTGCCCCGCGCGGCCACCGCGGCGGCGCGAGCCGTGCTCGGCTCGGATCGCGTGCCGCTGTACTCGCAGCATCTGCCCGCAGGAGGAGGACCCCGGCCCGAGCCGCAGTCGCCTCCGGAGGCGCAGGCCGTGCTCTTCGCCGCCTGCGTGTCCTCCATGTTCGGCGGCTCCGAGGCCGGTGAGCCGTCGGCGGCCCAAGCGCTGCTGCGGCTGTGCGAGAGGGCAGGGGTGCCGATCGCCGTGCCCGAGGGACTGGCCTCGACCTGCTGCGGGACGCCGTGGAAGTCCAAGGGCATGACCTCGGGCTTCGAGCGGATGACGCGGACCACGCTGCCGATGCTCTGGGAGGCCACGGACCACGGTCGCCTGCCGGTGGTCTGCGATGCGTCGTCGTGCACCGAGGGCCTCGAGGCCATGCAGGCGGCGGCCGGGCCGGACTCCCCCTGGGCCGGTCTGCGCTTCGTGGACTCGGTGGAGTTCGTCGCCCGGGAGGTGCTGCCCGGCCTGCAGGTGCACGAGCGCCTCGGGTCGATGGCGCTGCACCCCACGTGCTCCTCCACCCAGCTCGGGCTCAACGAATCCCTGCGAAAGATCGCCGAGGCCATGGCCGAGGAGGTCGTCGTGCCCCTTGAGTGGCGCTGCTGCGCCTACGCCGGGGACCGGGGGATGCTGCACCCCGAGCTGACCGCCTCGGCCACGCGCCGGGAGGCCGCCGAGGTGGGCGAGCACGGCTTCGACGCCTACGCCTCCCTGAACCGCACCTGCGAGCTCGGGATGACGGAGGCCACCGGCAGGCCGTACCGCCACGTCCTGCAGCACCTCGAGGCCGCCACCCGCTGACGGTGACAGAGACGGAAGGCGCCCGGTCCTCCCGGACCGGGCGCCTTCACGGCAGTGCGCCGATCAGTCCAGGGTCTGGCGCCCCGCGGGGCTCGCCGGCTTGCGCGGGACGACGAACGAGAGCGCCAGCGCCACCAGGGCGATCCCGAAGCCCACCAGGAAGGCCACATGGACGCCGTGCGCCGTGGCCTCCAGCTCCGACTCCCCTCCCCGGACGGCGGCCAGGGTGCCCACGGACATCAGCGTGATGAACAGGGCGCCGCCGGCCGCGCCCGCCACCTGCTGCAGGGTGTTCAGCAGCGCCGAGCCGTGCGAGTAGAGCGGCTGCGGCAGGCTGCCCAGGGCGGAGGTCATCAGCGGCGTGATCAGCAGGGCCAGGCCGCAGGAGATGATCACGTGGGCCATCACGACGGTCCACAGCGGGGTCTCCAGCGCGAGCCGGCTCAGCGTGAACATGCCGAGGCTGAGCAGGATCGTCCCCGGGATGACCAGGACCCGCGCGCCGTGGCGGTCGTAGAGCCGTCCGACGAACGGGGAGAGCAGGCCCATGATCAGACCGCCCGGCAGCATGACCAGCCCAGTGGTCAGCGTGGAGTGGCCCTGCACCGACTGCAGGTAGATGGGCAGGAGGATGATCATCCCGAACAGGCCGCCGAAGGACACGATCATCAGCCCGAGCGAGATCGTGTAGACGCGATAGGTGAACGGGCGCAGGTCCAGCAGGGCGCGGTCCTCGCGCTGCAGCGAGCGCTGGCGCAGCACGAACAGCACCAGCGCGATCACGCCGACAACGAAGGCCGGCACCGCCGGGATGGCCGCGTCCGAGGCTCCGATGCCGTTGAGGCCCATGACCAGCCCGCCGAAGCCCAGCACGGACAGCGGCACCGAGATCAGGTCCAGGCCCACTCGGCGCTGCTCCCCCATGGCGGGCATGAGCCACGCGCCCAGGGCCAGGGCGGCCAGCGCGATCGGGAGCATGATCGCGAACAGCCACCGCCAGCTCAGCGAGTCCAGGATCAGCCCGGAGATCGTGGGCCCCACGGCCGGGGCCACCGAGATCACCACGGAGATCAGCCCCATCACGGAGCCGCGGCGCTCGACCGGGATCACGTTGAGCACGGTGGTCATCAGCAGCGGCAGCATCAGCGCGGTGCCGCAGGCCTGGATCACGCGCCCGACCATGAGCACGGGGAATCCGGGGGCCAGCATGGCCAGCAGGGTGCCCAGGGTGAACAGGACCATGGCCGCCATGAACACCCGGCGGTGGGCGAAGCGCTGGAGCACGAAACCGGTCGTGGGGATGACCACGGCCATCGTGAGCATGAAGCCTGTGGTCAGCCACTGCGCGGTGGGTGCCGGGATGTCCAGCTCCTCCATGAGATCGGGCAGCGCGACGGAGAGCACCGTCTCGTTGAGGATCACCACGAACGCGGCGGTGATGAGGATGACCAGCAGGGTGCGCACGCGCGCCGGCTCGAGGTCGGGCTGCGCGGGCCGGGGCTCTTCGACTGAGGGCGACACGGGTTCCTCCTGAACTTCTGGGCGGGGGTTCGGCGTCCCGGGCCGGGGCTGAGGCGCACAGGGATGCCGCAGCACGCTACATGCCCGGACATGCGGTGAGAGCACAGTGTGAGGGGCGTCCCACCCTCTGGGCGCCGAGCGGGGCGCTCAGAGGGAAGGGCCCCGACGACCGGAGTCGTCGGGGCCCTTCCCCTCAGTGCCGCTCGGGCGGACCGAGCGGGGCGCTCAGCTCGCTCAGCCGTTGCCGACGGCGCGCTGGGCGGCGTCGTTCTCGGACGTGGCGCCGCGGGTGGCGAGATCGCCCTCGTCGTTCTCCAGGTGGGCGCGCACGAACCACTGGAAGGCCTCGAGGCCGCCGGTCTGGCTGATCAGCATGTCCTCGGTGACCGGGTCGAGCTCGCCGACCTCGTCGATGGCCTTGCGGTGGGACTCGATGACTCCGCTGTAGACCAGATCGAGGGCGCCGAGGTGCTCCAGCGCACCGGCCCGGCCCACGGAGTAGTCGTCCCAGGTGCGGCCCTGCACCAGCGAGCTGGCGCGGCCGTCCGGGGAGTAGCCCAGCGCGGCGATGCGCTCGGCGATGTCGTCGACGGCCGCGCGGACCTCGTCGACCTGGGGATCCAGCATCTCGTGGACTCCGATGAAGTTGCGGCCCACAACGTTCCAGTGCGCGTGCTTGAGCACGAGCTGAAGGTCGTTGAGGGCCCACAGGCGGTCCTGCAGGATCGTCGCGATGCGGTTGCCCTGCTCGGGGGTCAGTCCGGGCAGGGTGTACTTGGCGTTGTTCGGGAATGCCTCAGCCATGGTTCTGCTCCTTCCGTCGCCATCAGCCTGCGCTCCGCGTCTGGCGGAGCCCGATCGATCTGATCAGTCGGCGGATGTCTCCATGCCTCCATGATGGCACCCTTCGGGTGCGTTATCCAGAGCTGGTCAAGATAAGCGAGAAGCAGGACGAGCGGCGCCCCGGGTCCCCTCGCGGGGGCCCGGGGCGCCGCTCAGCCGAGGGCCCGGCTCACTCGGCTGCGTGCCTGCCCCGCGAGGACCGGGAGGATCCGGCCAGGGCCTGCTCCTCCTCGGCGGCGACAACCTCCCGGGCCAGCCGCTCGTCGCGCGAGGCCGGGGCCTCGGCCTGCGGCTTGCCCTGCTGCAGGGACTCGCCCTCCACATCCACGTTCGGCAGGATGCGATCGAGCCAGCGCGGGAACCACCAGGCCTTCTCCCCCAGCAGCGTCATCAGCGCCGGGATGATGGTCATGCGCACCAGGAAGGCGTCCAGCAGCACGCCGATCGCCAGGCCGAAGCCCATGGGCCGGATCATCGCCATGTGGGAGAAGATGAAGCCCGCGAACACCGAGGTCATGATGATCGCCGCCGCGGTCACCACGGCGCGGCCGCCGACCATGCCGCGGACCACCGCGGTGCGCGCCGGATAGCCGTGGACGTGCGCCTCGCGCATGCCGGTGACCAGGAACAGCTGGTAGTCCATCGCCAGGCCGAACAGGATGCCGACCATCAGCGTGGGCAGGAAGCTGAGCACCGGGCCGGGCTCAGTGACGTTGAACAGCCAGCTCAGCCAGCCCCACTGGTACACGGCCACGACCGCCCCGAAGGCCGCCAGCAGGGACAGCAGGAAGCCCAGCGAGGCGATCACGGGCACCAGGATCGAGCGGAAGACCAGGATCAGCAGGACCATCGAGATCACCACGACGACCACCAGGTAGACCGGCAGCGCATCGGAGAGGACCTGGGAGACGTCGATGTTCGCCGCCGTGGTGCCGGCCACGCCGATCGTCGGATCGCCGGCCGACTCCAGGTTCCCGGACAGCCCGCGGATGTCATCCACGAGGGTCTCGGTCGCCTCATCCGACGGACCGCTCTCCGGCACGACCTGCAGCAGCGCCATGCCCGAGTCGACATCGATCGGCGAGGGGACCACGGAGGCGACGTCGTCGAGCTCGGAGACCTCCTGGCCGACTGCCAGCTGCAGCTCCTGAGCCGACTGCTCGTCGGCGTCCTCGGGCAGATCGGCCACCACCGTCATGGGGCCGTTCTTGCCGGCACCGAAGTCCTCGGCGACGGTCTCGTAGGCCCGGTACTGGGTCGAGTCCTGCGGCTCGGTGGAGCCGTCCGGCAGGCCCAGGCGCATGGAGCCCATGGGGATCGCCAGGATCGCCAGCGCGGCCACTGCCGCCAGGAGCACGGGCAGCGGGCGCCGCACGGCCAGGGGCGTCTTGACGTGCTCGGCCTCATCCACCGTGACATCGCGCTGCGACTTGGGCAGCAGGCGCTTGCCCACCAGCCCGAGCAGGGCAGGAGTCAGGGTCAGCGTGATCAGCACGGCCACCAGCACGGCGAGCGCGGCCACGGCGCCCATGAGCGCCAAGAAGGGGATGCCCGTGACGGACAGGCCGATCAGCGCGATCATCACGGTCATGCCTGCGAAGGCCACGGCCGAGCCGGCAGTGCCCGTGGCCAGGCCGATGGCCTCCGTGACCTCCGTGCCGCGGCGCAGCTCGGTGCGGTAGCGGTTGAGCAGGAACAGGGAGTAGTCGATGCCCACGGCCAGGCCCAGCATCACGCCGAGCATCGGGGTCACCGAGGCCATCTGCACCTGTCCCGACAGCGACAGCGCCAGCATGGTGGAGAAGCCCACGCCCACGAAGGCGGTGAGCACCGGCAGGGCCGCGCCGACCGCGGTGCGCAGCATGATCAGCAGGACCACGACCGCCACGACCACGCCCACGATCTCGCCGGCGCCCATCGCCGACATCTCCTGGGCGATCTCGGTGGAGTAGTCGACCTCCACGCCGTCGACTGGGTGATCCTCGACGGCAGCCATCAGATCGTCCTTGGTGGACTGCTCGATGGACATCTGGTCCTCGTCGAAGTTCACCGTGGCGACCGCGGTGGAGCCCTCGGGGGACACGAAGCCGTAGTCGCCCATCATGGCCATGGTGTCCTGGCCGACCTGCAGCTGCTGCTCCTGCTGGGTCACGGACTCGGCGGTGGTGCCCTCGGGCAGCATGCCCGCCTCCACAGCCGCGTCGAGGCGGCCGCTGTCGCGCAGCTCGACCAGCTGGGGCAGCTGCTCGGAGCCCTGCTCGACCTGGTCGCGCTGGTCGTCGAGCTCCGACTGGGCGTCGAAGGGATTCATGGCCGAGGCCATGCCGTCGACGTCGGCGGCGGCGTCCAGGGCCTCGCCGATCTCCGTCTTCTGCTCATCCGTGAACTGCGAGCCGTCCTCGGTGCTGAACACGATCGTGCCCATGCCCTGATTGGCCTCGGGCAGCTCATCGGCCAGCCGGTCGGCGAGCTGCTGGGTCTCGGTGCCCGGGATCTCGAAGGAGTTGGACAGCGTCCCGCCGAACGCGGCGAAGGCCCCGCCGGCGAGCCCCAGCAGGACGATCCAGGTGATGACGGCCGCCCAGGCGCGGGTGGCTGCGCCCCGGCCCAGGCGGTAGAGGAACTTGGCCACTGGCGTGGCTCCCTTCAGGAGACGGTTCCGAGCAGCGACGCCGCCCGGCGATTGTTTCGGGGAATGCAGGAGTCTCGGTGCGCTCAAGGCTCGGGCCTGGCGAACCCGGTCTCGAGCCGCGTCAGCGACCGATCTAACAGGGTGGTCCAGGTGCGGCGGTTGCGCTCGGAGAGCGTCTGGTCCGTGGTCTCGGCCCACTGCTTGACGCTCGAGGACATCGCGGCGATGGCCATCTCCACGAGCAGGCGGATCTCCCAGAGCTCGGCCTCGCCCATGCGCTCATGGAGGGAGTCGACGCAGTCGCGCACCATGCCCTCCATGAGCCCGATCATCCAGATCTCCTCGCTGCGCAGCCTTTCGGCATTCGGACGCTGCCGCTCCTGGTCCATGGCCGAGAGCAGGACGATGGACGGATGCACGGGCGTGAGGATGTCGGCCGAGCGCAGGGCGGCGGTGAAGGCGAGGCACGCCTCCGACAGCGTCGCGAACGGCTCGCCCCCCAAGGCCTTCTCGACCTCCTCGTAGAGCTGATCGACCTTGGATGCGAACGACGCGAAGATCGCCTCGTCCACCGAGGAGAAGTGGTTGAAGATCGTGCGCCGGGAGACGCCCGCCCGCTCGGCGAGGCTCTCGACGCTGAATCCGTCGATCCCGTGCTCCGCCGTGAGCTGCGCGGCGGCCCCGACGATCGCCCGGCGATTGCGCCACTTGGTGGCCTCGCGCTTGTCCGTCGGCGGAGTGCGGCATGACAGTTTCACGCAGTAGACCCTAGCGGGCACCTTGCACCGGGTGCAATGCCTCACCCAGTGACACTCGCGCAGGACGGCACCGCCTCCGGTGTTAGATTCACCGGCATGAGCTCTCCCTCCTCCCGCGCGGACGCGCCGGACAGCGCCGCCGCACCCATCGGATCCTCCAGCCTCGGCGCCGGGATGAAGGGCCGTCATCTCGTGATGATGAGCCTCGGCTCCGCGATCGGCGCAGGTCTGTTCGTGGGCTCGGGCGCCGGCATCCACACCGCTGGTCCCGCGGTCCTGCTCTCCTACGTCATCGCCGGGCTCGTGGTGATCATCATGATGCGCAGCCTGGGAGAGCTCTCCGCCGCCCACCCCTCCTCCGGGGCCTTCTCCGTCTACACATCCCGAGCACTCGGCCCGGCCGCCGGGTTCACGGTCGGATGGCTGTGGTGGTTGCAGCTATGCCTGGTGATCGCCGCCGAATCGACGGCAGCCGCGCAGCTGCTCAACGGCCTGTGGCCCGTCTTCCCCCAGTGGGTGCTGGCTCTCGTGTTCATGGTCGCCTTCACGGCGGTCAACATGCTCGGCGTGGGCAAGTTCGGCGAGTTCGAGTTCTGGTTCTCCATGATCAAGGTCGGCGCCGTGGTGGCCTTCCTGATCGTGGGCATCGTCTTCCTGCTCGGCGGCACTCCGGCGGACTCCCCGGGGCTGAGCAACCTGACCGAGCACGGCGGCTTCTTCCCCATGGGCCTGGGCGGCGTGGCCGCAGGCCTGCTCGTGGTGGCCTTCGCCTTCGGCGGCATCGAGATCGTGGCGGTGGCGGCCGCCGAGACCGAGAACCCCGCGCAGAACATCCGCCGCGCGGTGCGCACCATCGTGTGGCGCATCCTGATCTTCTACATGGGCTCGGTCGCGCTCATGGTGATCGCCCTGCCCTGGGACTCGGACGAGCTGCTGGCCTCGCCGTTCGTGGCCACCCTGGACGCCGCCGGCCTGCCCGGGCTGGGCGCGGTGCTCGGAGTGATCATCGTGGTCGCCCTGCTGTCGTCGCTGAACGCGAACCTCTACGGGGCCTCCCGCATGGTCTACTCGCTGTCCGAGCGCGGCCTGGCCCCGGCGGCCCTGCACCGGGTCGACGGCCGCCGCGTCCCCCTGCTGGCCGTGCTCGCCTCGGTCGCCCTGGGGTTCGTGGGCGTGCTGCTGAACTACCTGTGGGCCGAGGCCGTGCTGGGCATCCTGCTCAACATCGTGGGCTCCACCCTGATCGTCACGTGGGTGGCCACGATCGTCTCCCACCTGATCCTGCGCCGACGCGCCGAGCGCGACGGGACCCCCATGCCCGTGAAGGGCCGCGGCTTCCCCTACGTCAACTACCTGGCGCTGGCCATCATCGCGGCCATCATCGTGCTGGGCATGGGTGTGCCGGATGTGCGCTTCCAGCTGCTGGCCACCGGCGCCCTGGTGGTCGTCCTGTGGGTCATCGGCGCCGCCCTCGCCCGCCGCCGCCCCGGGCTGGCCACCGCAGACCGGGTCTGAGGGCACCCGCAGCAGCGAGGCCCCGCCGGAAGCCCTCCACGGCTCCCGGCGGGGCCTCGTCAGCACTTCCGGTGCGCAGCGGTGCACCGAGCCGGCCCGGACATGTGAAAGGGGCGCTTCGCCCACCCATGGTGCGAAGCGCCCCTGCGGATCGGCCGCGTGACCGGAGGAGCACGCGGCCGGCGGAGATCGGGTCAGCGGACCCGGACCGGATCAGATGCGGTCGTTGCGACCATCCAGATCAGTCCGGCCGTCGACGTCACGACCGTCGACTCCGCGAGCGTCGGCGTCGCGCTCGATGTCGACCTCCTCGCGGGCGACATCGGTCTGGACCTGCTCCTGATCGCGGACGACGTTCTTGTCCAGGCCCACGCGCTCCTTGGCCACGACGTCCTTCTCGACGACCGGGCGCTCCTCGGAGAGGGCCACCTCGACGTCCTCGTCGGACAGGCGGCCGCCGTGCTCGCCATCGGCGATCGGCTCGCGGACGATCTCGACCTCCTCGCGCTCGACCGGGACCGTGACGGTCTCGGTGTCGTGCACGATGTGCTTGCGCAGGCGAGCACGGCCGGTCTGCACGCGCTCGGTGCCGACGTTGACCTCCTCCTCGTGGCGGACCACGGAGTTGGCGTCATCGCCGCGGGCGGTGCCTGCAGCAGCGACATCGTCGCGGTGACGGGCATCGCCGTCGCGCAGGTCGCCCTCACGGCGATCGCCGGCGAGGGGGCCGTCGGCCGCGTTGTCGCGGTACCGGGCGTCGCCGTCGCGCAGGTCGTTGTCGCGGCGGTCGCCGTCGCGGCGGTCGCCGGTGTGCGCCGCGCCGGCCGCACCTGCGGCCGTGCCAGCGGTGCCCGCGGCAGCGGCGTCGCGGCCGTCGACCGCACCATCGCGGGAGTCGCGGCCATCGCGCACCCGCTCGGTGCCGCCGGCCTGGAGGCCGTAGTAGCGGTAGAGCTCGTCCTCCTGGGACTCATCCACGTGGGAGTCCGCGTCCAGGTTCGGGGCGTCCTTGATGAAGGCCTTGGTGTAGGGCACGCGCAGGTCGTCGCCGTCCTGGGTGGCCTCATCGAGCGGAATGAAGGTCTCGTTGCCGCCGAACAGGCCGGTGTTGACCGTGACCCAGTTGGGCTGACCGGTGGCGTCGTCCAGGTAGACCTGACCGACCTTGCCGACCTTGTCCCCGTCCTGATCGATGACGGTGCTGCGCTGCAGGTCCTCGATGCTGATGTTGTTCGCCATGTCGTGCTCCTTAAGTCAAGTGTCGTGCACGTCCCCGCATCGATCTTGTGGACTGATGCGGGGCCCGGTTCGATGGATCGTCCCTTGTCGGACAGAGTCCCTTCGGTCCGGGGGCTGCTTGCCTGAGGAAACCATAAGCAGGTTTGGCATCCATCTGCATCAACTTTTCTGACGAATTCGCTCCGCACAGTCACCCAGTTCCCTGATGGTTCACTGAGAGCGGGGCCACATCTCTGGACGCCCGCGCCTGACGCGAGTACAGGCTCTGGCTACTCTGGGGTCATGAGTCAGACGGAGGCCCCGCAGGGCAGCGCGCCGGAGAAGGCAGGTGCCATCGAGCGGGCCACGGGGACCTCGTGGCCGGAGTGGCGGCGGATCATGGCGGACGGCGGCGCCGCGGACGCAGATCACGCCAGCCTGGCCAGGATCGCGCTGGCCGCCATGGACGAGCGCGTGGAGAATCCGGGCTGGTGGGCGCAGTCGGTGGCCGTGGCCTACGAGCAGGACACCGGCCGCCGCGTGAAGGGACAGGTCGCGGACGGGACCTTCCAGGTCTCCGCGACCCGCACGCTGCCCGGGACCATGGATGAGGTCTTCGAGGCCTGGCTGGCCCGAGCCCAGGAGCTCACCGAGATCGATGGCACGGAGATCGTCGACGGCCCCCGGGAGACCGGCACGGCCAAGCGGCGCCACTGGCGGATCGGCCTTGCCGACGGCACGCGCGCCGTCGTGTCCGCGGAGGCCAAGGGCCAGGGCCGGGCGTTCCTGACAGCCACGCACACCAAGCTGCCCTCGATCGAGCAGCTCGAGCGCTGGCGGGCGGCATGGAAGGACCAGCTCGCCGGCCTGTGAGTCCACGGCAGCCGGCAGTCGGGAAGGAGAGCACATGCACGAACCAGCATCCGAGAACCGCAGCAACCGCTCCCGTGCGTCGGGATCCCGCCCAGGGCCCGCGGCGATCGCCGCCGTCCTGGCGGTGGCCCTGGGCATCGCGACGATCCTCAGCCCCGCCGCGAACCTGCTCCTGCTCATCGGCTGCGCGGCGGCCTTCGGCGCGGGCGTTGGACTGCTCCTGGACCCGCCCCTGCGCGGCTCGCTGCCCAAGGACAGGGCGGCCCTGCGGATCCTGCTGGGTGTCACGGCCGCCGGCGCGCTGCTGGTGGTCCTGCTGCCGGTCCTGAGTCGCACCGGCCTCTGGTGAGACCCCGCTCCGATGCCTCACAGGGCATCGGAGCGGGAAGGGATCAGTCCAGCCCGATCCAGTCGGCCAGGGCCCGGGTGTCCTTGGCACTGGCATTGAAGCCCACGCGGCGGGCCTGCTCCACGATCGAGGCGTGCACGGCGCTGCGCATCACGTCCTTGCTCGGCTGATCATCGCCGGCCAGGTCGATGCCGGCATCGGTGCAGCCGCGGATCGCGTAGAGCAGGTCCTCGCGGGAGATCTGGTGATGCCCCAGCTGCTTGGCCCGCTGCTGGCACCACGTGGTGGCCTCCGAGAGGCTGAAGCTCTCCGCCGTGCGCGAGTACTCCTCCAGCACCGTGAACACGGCGTTCCACTGCTTGCGCGACAGCCGCGGCGCCTTGGCCACCGTGCAGAAGCGCCCCACGGGCTCCGGGACGCGCACCTGGTGCTGCGCCTTGGACTCCACGGACGAGTTCACCGTCTGGTCATCGCGGCGCCCGCCCGAGGAGCCGGAGCCCGTCTTGGCCGGGGCCTTGTGACGGGTGTCGTCCCAGACGCAGCGGTCGTCGAAGCGGGCGTGCGGCAGCCCGACCCGCTCCAGCGCCTTCTTGAAGGACCCGGCTCCGAACCACTTGCTGGCCTTGAGGCCGTCGCCGAGCTCCTCCAGCGCCAGCCGGGACAGATGCGTGTAGGTCAGCGGCGCGGTCGAGCGGCGGTAGGCCCGCGTCACGAAGGACCGGAAGTCCTCCCAGTCCGCGTCCTGCGACCGATCCTCGCCGGAATCCCTCGCCCCGCGCTCCGGGAGCAGGCGGGGCTCGTCGTCGTCCTCGTCGTCGTAGTCGTCCTCGAGGTCTTCGTCCTCGTCGAGCACTGCGGGGTCGTCGTCATCCCAGTCCTCGGAGTCATCGTCCGCCGGGGACTCCGCGTCCGCCTCCTCCTCGGCCTGCTCGGCGCCCTCCGTGGCAGCGAGCAGATCGAAGATGTCCTGCTCGTCGAGGTACTCGTCCGCCAGGGCCTCATAGGCGATCGCGGTCGAGCCGGTGGCGATCACGCAGGTGCGCAGATCGGCGGCGCGCAGGACCTGCAGCAGGGGCGTGAAGTCCGAGTCCGACGACGCCAGGACGAACTCCTCGAACAGGGCCCCCTGGTTCAGCGCGGCCATGACATCCACGACGATGCGGATGTCCGCGCCGTTCTTCGCCTGCTTGGTCAGCGCGGGGCAGTCCACGACCTCGATGCCGGCCTGGGTGAAGTACGGGCGGAAGGCATCGAAGCGGATGCGCTGCCCGGGCTCGGTGGGATGCGGGACGCTGCCGCCCGGGTTCAGGTAGCAGCGCAGCTGCAGCCAGCGCCGCGAGGGGGCGCCGTCCGGATGCGTCAGCCCCTCGATCCACACCTGCGGGCGCTCGGCGATGCGCACGGCGGCTTGCGGGTCGGAGCGCAGGAGGCCGCCGAAGAAGTTGTCGAAGTCGATGTACAGGGCAGAGCGGCGCTGGTCCACAGGTGCCTCCGGGGGGTTGGTCATCACTCAAGCACCCTACGCGTCAGGGGCGACGACGCAGGCCCTCATGACGGGCTCCCGGGCGGAAGGCGCAGCGACAGCGAGCGTGGCTCAGCCCAGCTTCCGCTTGACGTAGCTCTCGCGCACCATCTCCACGACCTCGACGGAGACGCTGCCTGCCGGCCCTTCCGGAACTGCCCCGGCGACCGCCTCGAGGATCGCCTCCGCGGTGCGCGTCCTCAGCTCCTGGCTGCGCCCGGGCAGGACCCGCAGCTGCACTGCCACGTAGCCCGTGCCGTCATGCGGGTGATCCACGGCGAAGTCCTCGAGCACGCGCGCCCGGGCCTTGGCGGAGGACATGTCGTACTCGCCGATCCCCTGCAGGGCGCCCAGCCCCGCCCGGATCAGCTCCTGGGCGTCATAGCCCGGTGCGGCGGCGATGTCTGCGGTGGTCTCGATGATCAGATGCGGCATGAGGTGAGCCTGCCACCGGGGCCCGGCGCCGCACCAGAGCTGCCGCGCCGGTGCGGCGCCCAGCAGGTGCTCAGCCGCGGCGGATCCAGGCGGTGGAGCGTCCGCTCAGGCGGCCGTCCTCCAGCGGGGCGCTGGTCAGCAGGACCTCACCCTGGGGCAGGTCCACCGACTCGGAGCCGAAGTTCGTCACGGACTCCCAGCCGCCGGGGCGCACGAGGTGCAGGACCTCGTCCGCGTCCAGGCCGCCCCACTCGAGCACCTCATCGCCCTGCAGCTGCCGGCGCAGGCTCAGCGCCTGCCGGTACAGCGACAGGAAGGACTCCGGCTGCTGCGCCTCCTGGGCGGCCGCATAGCGGGCGAACCACTCAGGCTGCGGAAGATGGGGCGGCCCGCCGAAGCCGTTGTGCGGCTGATCCGCATCCCACGGCAGCGGGACGCGGCAGCCGTCGCGGCCCTGGTCCACCCCGGGATTGCGGAAGAACGACGGGTCCTGGCGCTGGTGGTCCGCGATCTCCACGACCTCCTGCAGGCCGAGCTCCTCGCCCTGATAGAGGTAGGCGGAGCCGGGCAGCGCGAGCAGGAGCATGACGGCCGCACGCGCCCGACGCTCGCCGAGCTCCCGGTCGAGCAGCGGCATGCCGTCCTCGAGCAGCAGCCACTGCTGGGAGGCGACCTTGAGGTTCTCGCCGCCGGCGGAGTTGCGCGGGAACTCCCCCAGGGCCTGACGCAGCCCGCCGAGGTCCAGCCCGTAGCGGGTGGCGTGGCGGACGACGTCGTGGTTGGACAGCACCCAGGTGCTCGAGGCTCCCGAGCGAGCTGCCTCCGCGAGGTTCTTCCGGATGGCGCGGCGGAAATCGGAGGCGTCGAACGGGACCTCCAGCAGATCGAAGCTGAAGGCCTGGCCGAGCCCCTCCGAGCTGGCGTAGCGGGCCAGGCGGTCGGGATGGACCCAGGCTTCGGCCACGGCGGTGCGGGGAGGGTCGTACTCGTCGAAGACCTGGCGCCACTCGCGGTAGATCTCGTGGACCTCGTCGCGATCCCAGAAGGGATGTGCGCCCAGGGACTCGAACTCGTCCGGCAGCTCGGCGCTGGCCGGCAGCTGCTCGGGCAGGTCCTTGGCCAGCCCGTGGGCGACGTCGATCCGGAAGCCGTCCACCCCGCGGTCCGACCAGAAGCGCAGCGTGGTCAGGAACTCCTGGTGGACCTCCGGGTTGGACCAGTCGAAGTCCGGCTGCTCGCTGGCGAACAGGTGCAGGTACCACTGCCCCGGGGTGCCGTCCGGCTCGGTGACGCGCGTCCAGGCCGGGCCGCCGAAAATGGAGGTCCAGTCCGCCGGCGGCAGCTCGCCGTGCTCGCCTCGGCCCTCCCGGAAGATGTAGCGGGCGCGCTCGGGGCTGCCCGGCCCGGCGGCCAGCGCCTCCTGGAACCACACGTGCTGATCCGAGCTGTGGTTGGGCACGATGTCGACCACGACCTTGATCTGCCGCTCGTGCAGGGCCGCGACGAGCTCGTCGAAGTCCTCGAGGGTGCCCAGACGGGAGTCGACGTCGCGGTAGTCGGCGACGTCGTAGCCGCCGTCGGCCAGCTCCGAGGGATAGAACGGGCTCAGCCACACGGCATCCACTCCCAGGTCCCGCAGGTAGTCCGCGCGACGGGTCACGCCGCGCAGGTCCCCCAGGCCGTCGCCGTCGGCGTCCTGGAAGCTGCGCGGATAGACCTGGTAGACGACCGCCTGCCTCCACCAGTCCGGCGAGCTCCAGAGGGGGTTCGGCTGCGGTGCCTCGGAGGCGGGGATGCTCACAGGATCTCTCCTTCATGCAGGGGATGAACGCGGATGCGCTGAGGTCGGACGACGACGGAGCCCGACAGACGGACCCGACGCGCAATCCCACCAGGCTATCGACGCTCCACGACAGCCCGGGAACGGCGACGCGCACGGGCAGAGGAACATGCCCGGGAAACCATTGTGTGGCCCCCATCACCAAACGGGCCTACTCTGGGCCTCGGACCGACAGTCCGACGCCTCGAGGGTCCTGTGCCGCCATCAGCGCAGGTCACGGCGCTCTCGCGGGTGACGACAGGCACGATCTCATCGAAAGGCACCCCATGGCTCTCCAGTTCCCCGAGAAGAAGCATCTGCGTCTCGCGCCCCTGGGCCTCGTCCTGGCCGCCGGGCTCACGCTGTCCGCCTGCGGAGGTGGCGACGACGCCTCCTCCGACTCGTCCTCCTCCGACTCCAGCGCCTCGGAGTCCAGCTCGTCCGCCTCGGGCGGGGCGTCCGAGGGAGCGTCGGGCGGTGCCTCCGACGGCGCTTCGGGTGGTGCCTCCGCTGGCGCTTCCGCCGGTGCCGAGGGCGATGCCGCCGCCGGCGGGGCGGCAGGTGCTGAGGGCGGCGATGCCGCAGCCGGCGGTGAGGGTGCCGCTGGCGGCGATGCCGCAGCAGGTGCCGAGGGCGGCGACGCGGCTGCCGGTGCTGAGGGCGACGCCGCCGCCGGCGGTGCTGCTGGCGCCGAGGGCGGCGCAGGCGCTGAGGGCGGTGCCGCCTCGGGAGCGGTCGATCCGTACAACGGCGGCGTGCCGGAGTCCGTCGGCGTCGACCCGGGCGCGGCTCCGTCGATCCAGCCCGGCCCGTACACGGTCACCCAGGGCGACACCCTGGGCTACATCTCGACGCTGTCGGGCATCACGGTCGACGACATCGCGGCGGCCAACGGCCTCTCGAACGTCGACCAGCTCGAGGTCGGCCAGACGATCACCATCCCCGAGGCCGGCTGATCCCCAGCCGACTCGATCTACGGGCCTCCCTCTGACCAGAGGGAGGCCCGTCGTGCTGCGGGGGCGCAGAACCCGCGGCATCTCCTGGTCATCGCGGGTTCGGCCTGCCTACGGTTCAGGACATGAGCACTCACAGCACCACCCCGACCCCTACCGACACCGTCGACTGGGCCTTCGTGACCGAGGGCCCCTGCGCCGAGTGCGGCTTCGCCCCGGGACTGCGCGAGCTCTCCGCCGCCGAGACCCTTCGCGCCTCCGCCGCCTCGTGGCAGGAGACGATCGAGCGCGACGACGTCCGCGAGCGCCCGTCGGCTGAGGTCTGGTCCCCGCTGGAGTACGCCGCGCACACCCGCGATGTGGTGGGGCTGTTCCACGAGCGGATCTCGCTGCTGCTCGAGAAGGACGACCCGCGGTTCGGCTCCTGGGACGGGGAGCAGGTCGCCGTGGACTCCGACTACGGAGCCCAGGACCCGGCGGTCGTCGCCGCCGAGTACGCGCAGGCCGCCGATGAGACGGCCGCCCTGCTGGACGGCCTCGACGAGCAGCAGCTCACGCGCACGGGCTCACGGGCCGACGGCCGCGCCTTCACCGTGGCCGGGCTGATCGACTACCTCCTGCACGAGGTGCGCCATCACCTGCACGACGTCGGCATCCAGGCGCCTCGCGAGGGCGTCCAGGAGGCTGCGGCGGAGGCTGCTGAGCAGGCCCACGATCAGGACGCAGGAGCGTCGCAGTGACCGCGCCCCTGCGCGAGCTCGTGCGCGTCCTGCTGGACACCGGTACGCTCAGGCGCGCAGGCGCCTCCGTGCCCGAGCAGCCGCCCGTGGGCGGCTTCCGCACCGTCCCGGTCACCCTGGACTGAGGACGTTCCGGCGCCCGCGCCATCACCGGTGCCGCCGGTGCGCGCCCGTCGTCGTGGAACGAGGACCCCATGCCCTCCGTGCAGACCGATCTCTGGTTCGACACCCAGGCCCTCGAGGCCGCCGAGTACTGGACCTCCCTGGTCCCCGGCTCGCGGATCCTGGAGGTGTTCCACGACCACGGAGGCAACCCATTCACCGACGGCGAGGGTTCCGTGCTCTACGTCCAGTTCGAGCTCGGCGGCCAGCGCTACGGCGCCGTCAACGGAGGACCGCACTTCCAGCTCGACGAGTCCGTCTCCATCTCCCTGATGTGCGATGACCAGGCCGAGGTCGACCGGTACTGGGAGGAGCTGACCCGAGAGGGCAGCGAGTCCATGTGCGGGTGGTGCAAGGACCGCTACGGCATGAGCTGGCAGATCGTCCCGCGGGAGATGATGCGGCTGCAGGCCGACTCCGACCCGGTCGCCGCGCGGCGCTCCACGCAGGCCATGCTCGCCATGCGCCGACTGGATGTGCAGACGCTGCGCCGCATCGCGCTGCGCACCGAGGACCAGGACCGGATGCCCGCACCGGCCCCGGAGCAGGGCCGGGTGTCGAACCACATCGAGGGCGCGGTGCGCATCTCCGCCCCGGCGCACGAGGCCTGGGAGCTGATCTCGCGCCCGGGGTGGTGGGTCAACGACGGCCGGATCCGCGAGCACGAGATCACCTCGGACGGCGACCGCCACACGGTGACCGACCCCGTGCACGGCACCTTCGCGCTCACGGTCGAGGACAGGCTCGACGGCGAGTTCATCGCCTACCGCTGGGAGGGCTTCGAGGGCTCCGACGATCCTCGCACCCTCACGCAGTTCTGGGTCGATCCCCTGGACGACGGCTCGTGCATGGTCCGGATGCTGGAGTCCGGCTTCCGCGACGGCGGGGCCTCCGATGCCGCGCTGCGGCCGACCTACGACGACCAGGCAGGCGGCTGGTGCCTGGAGCTGCGAGCGCTGCGCTCGGCCCTCGACGGCTCCTGATCCCCGGCCGGCGCTGACGCGGCGTCGGCGCCCGGCAGCGCAGAGAGGCGGTCGGCCTCCGTCGCCGCCTCGTCGCCGGAGGACGGCCTCCGGTCGTCGGCGGACGTCGCAGGTGACGACGGCCGGACCTGCCAGTCCTGGCGAGTGCGCCGGGTCCGCCGAGCTGCGCGCAGCGCTCCCACGGCCACCGCGATGCCGATCAGCAGCGGCACCCACACCTTGGAGTACTCCAGCAGGAAGCCAGCCCACTCGGGCAGCTCGATGCTGGGCCAGGGGATCGACGGGAGGTCGATCTCCGGCCAGGGGAGGCGGGGCAGGCTGATCTGCGGCCACGGGATGCCGAGATCGGGCAGCAGCCGGCCCAGGAAGCTCCACACCGGATCGAGCAGACGGAGGATCAGCGGCAGCAGCACGATGCCCGCGATCGCCGCCCCCGCTCGCCCCATCCCCTCCATGAGCGGGTAGACCGCGCGCTTCCAGGGCGAGGCCTCCATGGCCGCCTGGCGACGTGCGGCCCACGATCCTTCCGGCGGTGCGAACTCGGCCACCTGGCTGCCGTCCTTGAAGCGGACGTGGGCGACCCGAGTCCCGCCGCCGACCGCCTTCACCACGATGCGGGGATCGGCGAACGAGAGCAGCAGGGACTTGGCCTCCGGGGCCGGCGCCTGGTCGGGCTGCTCGTCGGAGGATCCGGTGCGGGCGTCGTCGTCCTCCGGGTGCACGGCCACGCGATGCGAGCCGAGCTGCGAGGCCCGTGCAAGCACGCGGGTCCCGCGGAAGAACACGCAGCCCTTCTGCGGGCCCTCCATGTCGTCGCTGCGGAACTGCGGATCGACCTCGGTGAGCTGGGCACGATTGCCCACCGCCACGCTGAACGGCCCGAGCTGCGGGTGGTGCAGGCGCCAGATCTCCGGCTGAGGCCGCCCCGGCGCAGGCTGCACGACGTCCTGCGGGGCCTGAGCCCCCTCTTGGTTCTGCTGCTCGCTCGTCATGCTCCAGAAGCTACTGAGGACGACCATCTCCGGTCATCGGCCCCCGGGACGACTTCGGGCGCTCATCCTTCTGGAGGGGGCCTAGGCCTCTCTTCGCCGCGGATCATCAGCCCCCTGCCCGAATGCTCCTCGCCGTCCTACGCTGGGAGCATGGATCACAGCACCGGACAGCTCACCGACCAGGAGATCGCCGAGGCTCAGCTCGCCGACTGGAGCGTGGAGGACGGCGTGCTGCGCGCGTCGTTCGACACCGGCGACTTCCTCAGCGGCCTCAAGTTCGTCACCGCGCTGGCGGAGATCGCGGAGGAGGTCGGACATCACCCCGACGTCCTGCTGACCTACCCCTCCGTGCAGCTCTCGCTGATCAGCCACGACGTCGAGGCCATCACCCAGAAGGACGTCAACATGGCGCGGCGGCTCTCGGAGCTCGCCGCGCAGCTCGGCGTCTCCGCCGCCTGAGCGCGCGCGACCGCAGCACCACGCGGACCAGGGACCCCGCCGGATCGCACCGGCGGGGTCCCTGCGTCGTCTCAGCGCCCTGCGCTGTCCCAGAGTCCTGCGCGCCCAGGCCCCGGCCGCCTCAGGCGCCCAGCACGCGGATGGCCACCTGCACGCGGTTGGTGACCTCGAGCTTGGCGAAGATGCTGGCCACGTGCGTCTTGACCGTGGTGATCGACAGGAACATCTCCTCGGCGATCTCCGAGTTCGTCAGTCCCCGGGCCACGGCCTCGGCGATCTCGCGCTCCCGGGCGCTCAGGACGTCCAGGCCCGGCCCGGAGCCGACCTCGGGGCGGGATGCAGAGCCCTGCGGCGAGGGCTGCTCCCCGTCAGAGACGGACACGGAGCCCGGCCTCGCCTCTGGAGCGCCGAGCTGCCTGCCCTGCGCCGTGGCCACGGCGATCAGCCGCGAGAGCACCTGGGGAGAGACCGTGGAGCGGCCGGCGGCCGTCTCCTGGACGGCTTCCACGAGCTGGCGCGGCGGGGTGTCCTTGAGCATGAAGCCCAGCGCCCCGGCCTCGAGGGCGTCCAGGATGAACGAGTCGGTGTCGAAGGCCGTGAGCATCAGGACCTCGGGCGGCTGCGGCAGCGCGCGCACGAGCCGACATCCCTCGATCCCGTCGACACGGGGCATGCGGATGTCCATGAGGACCACGTCCGGGCCCAGCTGATCGGCGAGCTCGGCGGCCTCCGCACCGTCGGCGGCCTCGCCCACGACCTGGAGGTTCTCGGCGCCGTCGAGCAGCAGCTTCAGACCGGCACGCATGAGGGACTCGTCGTCGACCAGCAGGATGCGGACGGGATCGCTGTCTAGCTGCGGCATGGGATGCACGCCTCCAATCGGAACATGGTCTCGGTGCGCTCAGTGCTGATCGTCCCACCCAGACCGCGAGCGCGCTCGTCGAGTCCCACCAGGCCGAAGCCGCTGGGCTCCGGATGCGCGTCGGCGACCAGCGGATTGCTCACCGTCAGGGACACCGCCCCGGCGCGACGAGACCAGCGGACGGTCACCGGCGCACCGGGCGCGTGCTTGACCGCGTTGGTCAGCGCCTCCTGCAGGATCCGGTAGAGCGTGCGCGCCGCGGTGTCGGGCACGGCCTCGGCGTCGACGACCTCCTGGTCGACCACCTCGATCCGGGCTCCTGCCGCGCGGAAGTCCGCCAGCAGCTCGGGCAGCTGCCGCAGATCGGGCTCGGGCCGGGTGTCCCCGGGGTCGTCGCGCAGGATGTCGAGCACGGTGCGCAGCTCGGCCGACGCCGTCGCGGCCGTCTGCTGCACCAGTCGAGCGGTCGAGCGGACGGTGTCGCGGTCGAGGTCCTCGCGGTAGTCCAGCGCACCGGCGTACGTGCTGATCAGGGCCAGGCGGTGGGAGAGGGTGTCGTGCATCTCCCGAGCGATCCGGGTGCGCTCCTGCGCCCGGGACTGCTCCGCGCGGGCGTGCTCCTCGCGCACCAGGGCGGCCGCCTCCCGTCGGGCCGTCAGCGCCTCGACCTGCAGGGCCCGGATCCGGCGGCGGCGGGACCACCGGTACATGCCGATCAGCACAGGCACCAGGAGCATCACGGCCGAGACCCCGCACACCAGCAGGCCTTCGAACCACCCCTCGGCGGAGCCTTGGATGAAGTACCCGACGATGGTCGCGGCCACCGTGACGACGTAGACCAGCCCCGCCCACGACCGACGTCCCCGTGAGGAGATCGAGATCATGGTGAACAGCGAGGCAAGCCACGCCGAGGCCGAGAGGGACACGCACACGCCGATGATCAGGGCGGCGATCAGCGCCGAGCGGGGCTCGGGCCGGTCCACCAGCTCCGCCGGATCGACGGAGCCGTCCTCGAGCGCCTGCGCGTCGGTGAACCCGTGCCGCAGCGCCACGGGGACCAGTGCCACCGCGATCAGTCCCAGGACCACATCCAGGACCGAGAGCAGGACCACGGGCCGGCCCGGGCCGTACACGTCCAAGGGGTCCAGCGGATCGCCCTGGGTCAGCACCACGACCAGGATCAGCCCCCAGACCACCGGCCCGAGCAGGAAGGCGAGCAGCGTGAGGATCGCGGTGAACCACGGGCGCTGCAGCCTGCGCGGACTCCAGGGCTGACGGGGCGGCTCCGGCGCCGACGCAGCCCACGGGGCGGCGGTCTGGGACGTGGTGGCGGACATGGCTCTCAGCGTAGGAGCGCGCCGCGGCCGCGTCGCCGTCCGGAAGCATGAACGGGCCCTCATCCCATCCGACGAGATCCCGCCGCTCACGGCCCCAGCGAGCGGCATCACACCGGGAGCCTGAGCCCGTCGGTATACCGTGGAGCGCTCACCGGCCCTCTCGGGCCCCTCCCTCCACCGAAACTCGAGCTTCCCTATGCCCTCCTCCAGCCCGGCTTCCGAGCAGGCTCCCGATTCCGGCGACGCCGAGTACCCCCACGGCACTCACCCGGGGCTCGTCCCCGGCGTGGCCGTCGACGAGCAGCGGGTGCGCTACCGCACCGACAAGATCACCTTCGGGGTGGCCGGCGGCCTCATCGTCGCCTTCATCCTCTGGGGCGCGCTGTCCACCAAGAGCCTCACCTCCGCCTCGACCAGCGCCCTGAGCTTCACCGTCACCTACGGCGGCTGGATCTTCACGACCCTGGCGGCCGTCGTCCTGCTGTTCCTGCTGTTCGTGGGCTTCTCCCGCTTCGGGCGCATCCCGCTCGGCAAGGACGGCGAGCAGCCGGCCTACTCCATGCGCTCCTGGATCGCGATGCTCTTCGCGGCGGGCATGGGCGTGGGCCTGATCTTCTTCGGCGCCTACGAGCCTGTGACGTACTACATGACCCCGCCGCCGGGGCGTGCTGAGCCCGAGTCGCTGCAGGCCATGCACTCGGCGATGGCGCAGACGATCTTCCACTGGGGTCTGCAGGCCTGGGCGATCTACGCCATGGTCGGCGCGGCCATGGGCTACGCCGCCTACCGCCGCGGCCGTCCCCTGCTGATCTCGGCGATCTTCGGCCAGCGGGCACCGGGCAGCGTCTGGGGGCGGCTGATCGACGCCTTCGCCGTGATCGGCATCCTGTTCGCCACGGCCGCCTCGCTCGGGCTGGGCACCCTGCAGATCGGCCGCGGCGTGGAGGTCGTGGCGGGCATCGGCCCGGTGTCCAACGCCGTGCTGATCGGGATCATCGCCGTGCTCACCGCGTGCTTCCTGATCTCGGCCGTCTCCGGCATCGCCAAGGGCATCCGGCTGCTGTCGAACGTCAACATGATGCTGGCCGCAGCTGTCGCATTCTTCCTGTTCGTGGTCGGCCCCACGGTCTTCCTGCTGAACTTCATCCCCTCCGTGGTGGCCACGTACTTCGGCGAGATGTTCGACATGCTCTCGATGTCCGCCTCCAAGGGCCCCGACGCCGAGGAGTTCATGCGCTACTGGACCCTGTTCTACTGGGCCTGGTGGGTCTCGTGGGCGCCGTTCGTGGGCGCGTTCGTCGCGCAGATCTCGCGCGGGCGCACCCTGCGCCAGTACGTGACCGTGGTGCTGCTGGCCCCCACCGCCATCTGCGTGCTCGCCTTCTCGATCTTCGGCGGCACCGCCATCTGGCTGCAGCGCTCGGGCAACGACATCGCCGGAGCGGCCTCCCCCGAGGACATGCTCTTCCAGATGCTCGACGCCCTGCCGATGTCCCAGATCAGCTCGGTGGCCGTGATGATCCTGCTGGCGGTCTTCTTCATCACCTCGGCCGACTCGGCCTCCGTGGTCATGGCCTCGATGTCCCAGCGCGGCAACCCCGAGCCGACCAAGCCGGTCGTCGCCTTCTGGGCGCTGGCCCTGGCCGGCGTGGCCGCCGTGATGCTGGTCGTGGGCGGGGCCGATGCCCTGCAGGGGCTGCAGGACCTCGTCACGGTGGCGGCCCTGCCCTTCGCCGTGATCCTGCTGTGCATCATGCCGGCGTTCTTCCGGCTGCTGTCGACCGACCCCATGATGCTGCGCGTCCAGTACGCGCGGGTGGCGATCGACGACGCCATGCGCACGGGCATGTCCGAGCACGGCGACGACTTCGCCCTGGCCGTCAAGCACGAGACCGAGGGGTCCTCCGCCGGACGCGACTTCGACTCGACCTCCCCCGAGTACACCGAGTGGTACCGCCGCACCGACGAGAACGGCGAGCCGGCGGAGTACGACTATGAGAAGGACCGCTGGGCCGACGAGGCGACAGGCGAGATGTCGTCCGTGGAGGCTGCCGGCGAGTCCGGCTCCGAGGCCCCGTCCGGCACCGAGGCGGAACCCCGGGCCGACGAGCCCGCCCGCGGCAAGGCCCCCTGGACGCGCTGAGCGAGCGCATCCCGCACGACGACGCCGTCTGGTCGCCCTGCGCCGCGGCATTCATCGTCGAGGGGACCCATCGGACGCTTTCGTCGCCGAGGGGACGCAACTGACACCCTCCCAGGTGCAGGAAGGCGTCGGACGGGTCCCCTCAGCGCGTACGGGGTCAGCTACGTCCCCTCGGCGTTCCAGTTGACGCTCGACGACGCCCGCACCGCTTCAGCCGCGGGCGATGGCGACCGCCGAGCGGATGAGCGGGATCTGCAGCGGGACGCGCCCGATCGCGACGGCCTGAGCCGGCCACGGCTTGTCCCGCCAGTCCACGGCCATCTTGATGTTGCCCGGCCACACGCCCACGAGGAGCGCGGCCGACGCCGCACCGCCCAGCCGACGGGTCCGAGGTATAGCCAGCAGCCCGGCCACACCGAGCTCGGCGACGCCCGACCACACAGCCCACTGGCGAGGCGTCCCGGGCAGCGCCTCCGGGATGATGCTCTCGTAGACGCCGGGGACCGCCAGATGCAGCATGCCGGTCACGGCATACATGCGCGCCTGGCGGCGAGCCAGCGCGTCGGGCGACCTCCCCGCCGCCCTGGGGAGGGTCGTCACCGCAGTGGTCGACGCGGTGAGAGCCGAGGTCGCGGAGCTCCCGGCTCCCGACCTGCGAAGCCTGCGCATGGTGCATCGATGCTGGGCGAGCTGGCGCCGGCGCTCGGCACGGATCTGACGGGGCCGCAGAGAACTCATCATGCTTGCCATTCTGGCCCCGCACGGCGGCCGCCGTCGATCCGGCCGCTCAGCGGCTCCGCTGACATGCATCCCCTGCCGTGCGAGACCGGCGCCTCGGCATAGGCCTCAGCGCCCTCGGCTCCGAAGGGGCCGCGTCGGAGGAGAAGGTGACGTAGACGAGACGGGCATGGCTGCTGCCCTTCCGGTCGATTCCTGGATCGGGGTGAGGGCTGCCTCAGCGGCCCCAGGCCTCGCGCAGCACGCGCAGGGAGTCGATGGCACCCTCGGAGGTGGAGCCCACCGGAGCGACCATGATCTCGTCGGCGCTGGCGCGGGCCGCGAAGTCCTCCACGTACTGCTTGACCTGGGCGCCGTCGCCCACGGCCGTGTAGCGGATCATGTTGAGGATCTGCTGCCCGGCCGGGGAGTGCATGACCAGGTCGAGCTCCTCCTCGGAGAGCTTCCGGCCGCGTCCGGCCATCTGGCGCACGCGGGAGCGGCGGTACCACTCGAGCTCCTGCGCCGCGTCGTCCGGGTCGTCGCGACCCACGACGTTGACCGCGGCGATCACGTACGGCTCATCGAGCACCTCGGAGGGCTGGAACTGCGCGCGGTAGGCCTGCGTGGCCTGCTCGAGGGCCTCCGGGGCGAAGTGCGAGGCGAACGAGTACGGCAGGCCGTAGGCGGCGGCCAGGGTGGCGCCGAACATCGACGAGCCCAGGATGTAGAGCGGCACGTTCGTGCCGGCGCCGGGGACGGCGCGCAGGCCGGGGACCACGGACTCGTCGCGCAGGAAGGCCTGCAGCTCCTTGACGTCCTGCGGGAACTCCTCGGCGGCACGGGGGTCGCGGCGCATGGCGCGCACGGCGGCCTGATCGGTGCCGGGCGCGCGGCCCAGGCCCAGATCGATGCGCCCGGGGTGCAGCTCGGCGAGGGTGCCGAACTGCTCCGCGATGATCAGCGGAGCGTGGTTGGGCAGCATGACGCCGCCCGAGCCGAGCCGGATCGACTCGGTCTGAGCGGCGATGTGCGCGATCAGCACGGCCGGGGCAGCCGAGGCGATCGAGCTCATGTTGTGGTGCTCGGTGTACCAGACGCGCTCGTAGCCCAGCCGCTCGGCGGCCTGGGCGAGCTCGACGGACTCCTGGAAGGCCTCCCCCACGGTCTTTCCGCTGCGGACGGAGGCGAAGTCGAGGACGGACAGAGGAAGGGGCATGGCGCGGGCCTTTCGGGATCGCAGGTGCTTAGGTCTCTGACCCGTACAGCGGATCCCGGGCCCGCTTGATTCCCCGCCCCGTCCGCTCAGTCCTTGCGCGGACCGCCGTAGATCTCGTTCACGACGTCCTCGTAGGTCCGCAGCACCTGGGCACGCTTGAGCTTCAGCGACGGGGTGAGGGTGCCGTCGTTCTCCGAGAAGTCCGAGGACAGGATCCGGTGCTCCTTGATCTGCTCGGCGCGCGAGACCGCCTGGTTGGCCTTGTCGATGGACTTAGCGATCGCCGCGCGCACCTGGTCGTTCTGGCGGGCGTCGTCAAGGGACATCTCCGGATCCAGCCCGTGGGCCTCCAGCCAGCCGGGCAGCGCCTCCTCGTCCAGGGTGATCAGCGCGGCGATGAACGGGCGGTTGTCGCCCACGGCGATGCACTGCGAGACCAGCGTGTGCGCACGGATCTGGTCCTCCAGGACCACCGGGCTCACGTTCTTGCCGCCGGCGGTCACGATCAGCTCCTTGATGCGCCCGGTGATGCGCAGGTAGCCGTCGTCGTCGAGCTCGCCCAGGTCGCCGGTGCGGAACCAGCCGTCCTCGAAGGCCTCCTCGGTCTTCTCCGGGCTGTTCCAGTAGCCGCGCATCACGGCGATGCCCTTGGCCTGGACCTCGCCCATGTCCGAGATCCGCACCGCGTTGCCCGGCAGGGGACGCCCGACGCTGCCGATGCGCAGCGCGGTCGGGGTGTTCACGGTCTGCGGCGCGGTGGTCTCGGTGAGGCCGTAGCCCTCGAGCACCATCAGGCCGACGCCGTGGAAGAAGTGCGCCAGGCGCTCGCCCAGCGGGCCGCCGCCGGAGACCGCGTGCGTGACCTTCCCTCCCATGGCCTCGCGCAGCTTGGCGTAGACCAGGCGGTCGAAGATCGCGTGCTGGATCTTCAGCCCGAGCGGCACCTTCCCGGCCTGCTCGGCGCGCGACCAGGCGATCGAGACGGCCGCGGCGCGGTCGAAGATCTTCCCGCGGCCGCCGGCCTCCGCCTTCTGCTGGGCGGAGTTGTACACCTTCTCGAACACGCGCGGGACGACGAGCAGGAAGTCCGGGTGGAAGCTCTGCAGGTCCGGCAGCAGGTTCTTCATGTCCGCGGTGTAGGCCATGGTGCAGCCGCCGGCCACCGTGAGGATCGAGACGTAGCGGGCGAACACGTGGGCCAGCGGGAGGAACATGACCGTGCGACGCCCCTCCTGCACCACCTCGGGGATCGACAGCCTGGCAGCGTCCGCGAGCTCCACGAAGTTCCCGTGGGTGATCTCGCAGCCCTTGGGCTTCCCGGTGGTGCCGGAGGTGTAGATGATCGTGGCGAGATCGTCGAGGCCGGCGAGATCGCGGCGGCGCTCGATCTCCTCGTCCGGGACGTCCTTGCCCCCCTCGCGCAGGTGATCGAGCGCGCCCTCGTCGAAGCACCACACGCTGTGCACGGCAGAGAGGTCCTTGTCCTGGGCTGCCCGCTCGAACACGGCCTTGTGCTCCGGGGTCTCGACGACGAGCGCCGTGGCGCCCGAGTCCGCCAGGTTCCAGTGCAGCTGCGACGGCGCCGACGACTCGTACACCGGCACGGAGACCGCACCGGCGAACCAGATCGCGAAGTCGATGAGGCTCCACTCCAGGCGGTTGCGCGACATGAGCCCCACACGGTCCCCCGGCTCAATGCCGGCGGCCACCAGTCCCTTGGCCAGGGCGGTGACCTGCTCCACCACCTCGCTGGCCCGCAGATCGATCCACTGCTCACCCACGCGGTGGGAGTAGATCGCCGGATCGGAGGGCTTGCGCGCATTGCGCAGCAGCAGCTCCGTCACGTTCGTGTCTCGGGGGGTCTCTACAGCAGACGGAATGCTGATCTCGCGCACGGGGGCTCCTGGTGATAGGGGTCAGTGACTCTACGGTAGGCGACCGTGAGACAGGTCACAAAAAGGAGATCAACCCGGATGTGGTGCAGATCTCGTCAATTTGTTGAACAATCTGTACTGTGTCCTCCACTGACCCGGACTCCCCTCTGCGAAGGGCTCCACGCCGACGGTGAACCGCACCCCCGGCGCGCACAACCTGGGGCCGCACCACGCCGCCCCGCTGATCGTCTCGAGGCAGACCATGACCCAGCACCACCCCGAGCAGGCTCCCGTGCAGGACGCCGGCTCCACCGACGCGCAGACCCCCAAGGCCGCCCCCGGCATGGTCTCGAGTTCGTCCCGTCAGGCCATCCTGGGCGCCCTCTTCCTGATGGCCACCAGCGCCATCGGACCGGGCTTCATCACCCAGACCGCCAACTTCACCGTCCAGATGGGCGCGGCCTTCGCCTTCGCGATCCTGGTCTCGATCCTGGTGGACATCGCCGTGCAGCTGAACGTGTGGCGCGTCATCGGCGTCTCCGGGCTCAAGGCCCAGCAGCTCGGCAATGCGGTCCTGCCCGGCGTCGGCTGGCTCGTCGCCGCGCTCGTGGCGCTGGGCGGCCTGGTCTTCAACATCGGCAACACCGCCGGCGGCGGCCTGGGCATCAACGCCATGACCGGTCTGGACGCCAAGTGGGGCGGCCTCATCACCGCCGTCCTGGCCATCGCCGTGTTCCTGTCCAAGAAGGCCGGCATGGCCCTGGACAAGATCGTGATCGGCCTGGGCGTCGTGATGATCCTGGTGACCGGCTACGTGGCCGTCGTCTCGGACCCGCCCGTGGGCGAGGCCATGAAGAACATGGTCCTTCCCGAGCAGATCAGCTACGTCGTGATCGTCACCCTGATCGGCGGCACCATCGGCGGCTACATCACCTACGCCGGCGCACACCGCATGGTCGACTCCGGGATCACCGGCCCCGAGAACGCCAAGCGCATCTCGAACTCCTCCGTGCTCGGCATCATCATCACGGGCGTCATGCGCTTCCTGCTGTTCCTGGCCATCTTGGGCGTCGTGGCCGGGGGCGCGCAGCTCACGGGCGAGAACCTCGCCGCCCAGGCCTTCGAGCACGCCGCCGGCGAGATCGGGCTTCGCCTGTTCGGCCTGATCCTGTGGGCCGCCTCGATCTCCTCCGTGATCGGCGCCGCCTACACGTCGGTCTCGTTCCTCACCTCGGAGAAGACCTCCGGTCGCACCCGCAACATCCTCACGGTCGCGTTCATCGCCGTCTCCGCACTCGTGTTCCTGCTGCTGGGCCAGGCCCCGTCGACCCTGCTGATCGTGGCCGGTGCCGTGAACGGGCTGATCCTGCCGATCGGCTTCACGGTGATCATGATCGTGGCCTGGTTCCGCCGGGACCTGCTGCACGGCTACAGCTACCCCAAGTGGCTGGCCATCATCGGCGCCCTGGTGCTGATCCTGACCTACATCCTCGGCTGGAAGTCCCTGTCCGGCATCGCGGCCCTCTGGGCGTGACGCCTCTGGCATCCTGAAGACCATGACCCGCGCGACGGCAGGAGCTCCGATGAACGACGACACCCCCGTCTCCCAGCTGAGCCCTGCCGCCGCTCGGGAGCTGTTCCGCGCCGGGCGGGCCGTCCCCACCTCCGGGTGGTCGGACGGCTTCGCCCAGGCCAATCTCATCGCGGTGCCGCAGGACTGGGCGTACGACGTCCTGCTCTTCGCCCACCGCAACCCCAAGTCCTGCCCGCTGCTGGGCGTGCTCGAGGCCGGTCAGCTCAGCAGCGACCTGCTGCCCGGCGGCGACATCCGCACCGACATCCCGCGCTACACCGTCCACCGCGACGGCGAGCTCGTGGGCTCCCCCGCCGACGTCACCGAGCTGTGGCGCGATGACCTGGTGGCCTTCCTGATCGGGTGCAGCTTCACGTTCGAGGCCGCGCTGCTGGAGGCCGGGCTGCCGCTGGCGCATCAGGACCAGGGCGTGAACGTGCCGATGTACCGGACGTCGATCCCGGCCGGCTCCGCGGGCCGGCTGCACGGGCCCACCGTGGTCTCCATGCGGCCGCTGCCCGGATCCATGGTCGCCGACGCCGTGCGCATCACCTCGCGCTACCCGGCCGTGCACGGTGCGCCCCTGCACGTGGGCGATCCGGCCGCGATCGGCATCGAGGACCTCTCCCGTCCGGACTACGGCGACGCCGTGGAGATCCCCGACGGATGGCTGCCGGTCTTCTGGGCCTGCGGCGTCACGCCCCAGGCGGCGATCGCGGCCAGCGGCGTCCCCTTCGCGATCGGCCACGCGCCGGGGCACATGCTCATCACAGATGCCCCGAACGCGTCGTACCAGGTGCCGTGAGGCCGCGGATCAGTCGTCCGAGACCGTGACCTCCACCGGGATGTTGCCGCGCGTGGCATTGGAGTACGGGCAGACCTGATGCGCCGCATCGGCCAGCTCCTGCGCCTCGTCGTGCGGCATGCCCGGGATGACGACCTCGAGCTCGACCGCCAGGCCGAACCCCTCGCCCTCCTTGCCGATGGAGACCTTGGCGCCCACGGAGGAGTCGCCCAGGTCCTTGCCGCGCTGCCTGGCGGTGAGCTGCAGTGCGGAGTGGAAGCAGGCCGCGTAGCCCGCGGCGAAGAGCTGCTCCGGGTTGTTCCCGTCGCCGCTGCCCCCCATGGCCCGGGGCGAAGCCAGATCGAATTCCAGGCCTCCGTCGGGGACGGTCACGCTGCCGTCGCGTCCTGCTCCGGTGGCGAGTGCCTCGGTGGTGTACAGGGGATCCATGTCATCCTCCTCGCGATCCGCGACCGGCGTCTCCGGCACGCGGTGATCTCATCGTAGGACGCCCGTCAAGACGGGGGTGCATCGGCTGCGCGAGCACCTGCGAGCCGCGCGGCCAGGACGGGCCGGGCGAGCTCAGCGGGCCGAGGCGGCCTCGGGGGACTGCACCGGGACCTGCGCGGTGTCGAGCTCGCGGCGGAAGCGCCGCGAGCGCAGGCGCAGCAGGGCGAAGCTGCCCAGCAGCATCGTGAAGCCCAGGCTCGCCACGACCAGCCCGACCACTGTGGGGGCCGCCAGGCCGAGGCCCGCGGAGATCACCATGCCGCCCAGCAACGCGCCCAGCGCGTTCGCCACGTTGAACGCCGCGTGGTGCAGCGAGGCGCCCAGCATCTCGGAGGGGCCGGCGATGCGCATGAGCCAGGTCTGCATGGCCGGGCCCAGCGTCGCGTGGCCCATGTTGGTGAGGAAGAACGCGATGCTCAGCCCGACCGGGTCCGTCACCACGGAGACCATCAGCACCATGGCCGCGATGTAGAGCGGGAAGGCCACCAGCAGCGTCCTGTCCAGGGAGCGGTCCGTCGTGAAGCCGCCGATCGCGTTGCCGATGGTCATGCCCAGTCCGGCCACCGCCAGCAGCACGGGGATGAATCCGGCGCTCATGCCGGCGGCCTGCTGGCCGATGTCCGCGATGTAGCTGAACACGGCGAACGACCCGGCGAACCCCACCGCGGCGATCAGCATGACCACCCACAGCTGGACCCGGGAGAAGGCGCGCAGCTCGTCCTGGAACCGTCGGCCCTGCGGGGCGGGCTGGGACGGGATCGTGGTGGCCACCAGGACGGCGGTCAGCGCGAAGACCGCGGCGATCGTCAGGAAGGCCGCGCGCCATCCGGCCGCCTGCCCCAGAGCCGTGAGCATGGGCACGCCCACCAGATTGGCCAGGGTCAGCCCGGACAGGGCGACGGCCGCGCCCTTGCCCTGCGAACCGGGGCCCATGAGGGAGGCCGCCAGCAGCGAGGCCACCCCCAGGTAGGCGCCATGCGGCAGCCCTGCGATGAAGCGGGCCAGCAACGTCAGCTCGAAGCTCGGCATCAGCCCGGAGGCCAGGGTGGACACGCACAGCAGTCCCGCGAACACTACGATCAGGCGGGTGCGGCTCAGGCGCACGGCCAGCAGCGACAGCAGCGGGGCGCCGACCACCACGCCCAGCGCGTAGGCGGTGATGGCCCATCCGGCGCGGGCCACGCCCTGCTCCGGGTCCGAGGCCATCATCTCGGGCAGCAGCCCCTGGGCGATCTGCGGGAGCAGCCCCATGGAGACGAACTCGGCGGAGCCGATGCCGAAGCCTCCGAGGGCCAGGGCCATCAGCGCGATGCGGCGGCGCGTCGGCGACAGCACGGCGCCGCCCTGGGTCTCATGCACAGCGGTCACAGGACACCTCCCGGGATGATGGATCGATGAAGAACTGCATCACCGCGGCGGAGGCCTCACGCTCGCGGCAGAACCCTCAACGCTAGACCTCGGCTCGCTCTGCCTGTCAGGCCTACGGGGCCATCCGACCCGCGAGAAGCGTCACACGGCCGCGACGCCGGTCACTCGCAGGCGACCCCGTCGCCGTCGCCATCCATGCGCGGCGCATAGCCGGGCATGCCGCGGTACAGGGGTGCGGCACCGGCGGCCCGGGCCTCGGAGCAGTTCGCGAAGGCTGCACCCGATGCAGCGGGTGCCGGGGCAGGTTCCTGGGCGGGCGCCGGGACCGGTTCCGGCTCAGGGGCCGGCTCGGGTGCCGGGGCGGGCTGCGGTGCGCTCTCGGCGGGCGCCCGCGTCGAGCTCTGGTCCGACCCCGAACCGGACTCGGACGACGACTCCCCCTCGCAGTCCCGCAGCACCTCCGCCATCCGGTCGTGCTCGGGCTGGGTGACCCACAGGTCGTACTTGGCCTTCACATCGACCTGCCGCGCCACGTAGGGGCACCAGTAGGAGCGGTTCGGCGGCAGCCAGGTCGCGGCGTCACCGTCGCCCTTGGACTGGTTGGTCGGGCCGTCGACGGCCAGGAGGTTCAGCGGGTCGTTGGCGAAGACCAGCCGCTGCTGCTCGGACATCTGCTGGGCGCCCTTCTGCCAGGCATCGGACAGCGCCACCACGTGATCGATCTGCACCTCGGCGGAGGTGTCCATTCCCGCGGTGAAGTCGATCGCGGTGTCCGTGTAGGGGTCCTGCAGCAGACCGGAGGACACGGAGCAGCCGTCCTCGCGCTCGATGCCCGTGAGGTCGCGGGCCAGGATGTCATTGCGGGTGCTGCACCCGTTGCCGTCGACGTCGTGCCAGGTGGGACCGAAGAGATCGCGGCCATAGCCGGTCTTCGGCGCGCGGCCCTTGATGTCGAGGGTCTCCAGCACGGTCAGGGCCTCAGCGGAGTCGGAGGCGGCGCTGTCGTCGACGGGCGCGGGCGAGCTCTCGGGCTCCGAGGCTTGCGCCGACGTCTCGACCGCCTCGGGTGCCTCTGCTGCCTCGGACGACTCGGCCCCGCCAGGCTGCTGCGCCTCCGATGACGGGGCCTCCGGCGCCTGCGGTGCAGACGACGCCGAGGAGCCCGGCCGCGGATCTTCGGCCTCCTCGGAGGACGGGCCGACGATCAGCGCGATGACCACCAGAGCCACGAAGGCGAGGACCAGCAGGCCCAGGCAGCCGCCGCAGCCGATGCCGATCTTGGCGGGGGTCGTCATCCGGGAGCGCGCAGGGGTCACATCAGCCTCGTCGTCGGGGGTCGCGGGGAAGCCCCACAGCCTACTGATCAGCACCCTGCCGACGACGGCGCCGCGCGGGCCGCTGCGTGCCCTACCCTCTCCTGGTGTCCTACCTCGATGAGCTGGCCGAGCGGCCCGACGACCACGACGACAGCCCTCCCGACGGCAGCCGGTACCAGAGCCTCAAGCACGAAGCGGTGCGCGATTCCACGCGCGCGCTCCAGCAGCGCATCCGCTCCCGCTTCCCGGATCGCGGGCTGTGGGAGGTATGCGGCGAGCTCGCGGCGCTCGTGGACGAGGTCGGCTCGGAGGGCGGCATCAGCCGCCGTCGCATCCGGTTCGCCCGCTTCATGTCGCGGCTGCTGGTCGCGCTCATCGTCGTGTTCGTGACACTGACGATCGCGCTGGCCGCGGCCGACATCTGGGCCGATCCGGAGGCCATCAGCCCGATCGACTTCCTGCCGCTGCTGGAGACCGTCATCAACAACGCGGTGTTCGCGGGCCTGGCGGTGTTCTTCCTGATCGCCGTGCCGGAGCGGATGGAGCGGGCGCGCGTGATGCGGCTGCTGCACCGCCTGCGCTCCCTGGCCCACGTGATCGACATGCATCAGCTGACCAAGGTCCCCGAGCGCCTGGAGCGGGGCTCGCGCGCCGACGGCGGCCTGGATCTCAGCCGCGAGCAGCTGCGCCACTACCTGGACTACTGCACGGAGATGCTCTCGCTCGTGGGCAAGACCGCTGCCCTGTTCGCCGAGGATACGACGGACGGCGAGATCATCGACGGCGTGGAGGGCCTGGAGACCCTGACCTCCGACATGGCCCGCAAGGTCTGGCAGAAGATCGCGGTGCTGTGACCTGCGTGAACGGCTGGCACGCCGCGGACTTCACCCTGACTCGGCCGACTAGTTGTTCAGCCCCTGCCCCTCGTAGAAGGCTCCGCCCGCATTTCGCACCGCGTAGTAGTAGACATCGGCCACCCCGAGGCACGCGTTGCGGCGGATCGTCTCGGTGGGGTAGGCCCGGGTGCAGGGCGCCGTGAGCCCGGACAGGAACACCGTGTCGCAGTCCAATCGATCGACGAAGCTCGTGGACGAATAGCACCGATCGTGATCGTCGCAGGTGGGCTTGAAATCAGCGCGCCCCCACTGATCCGGTGAATAGCTGCAGCCGTTGGTCTCGTCGGTCGCCGCTGCCAGAGGAGCAGCGGAGGCCTGAGGTATAGCGGAAGTCTGAGCCAGGCGGAGGGATGATGACCCTCCGGTGAGCCGCACGATCTCCTGGATCTCCGCCTGACTCGAGATCGCGTCGAGCTCGACGATCTCCTGGGGCGTGAAGTTGCGCAGCAGGACGTCGTACTGCTTCTTGGTGATGTCCCCGCCCGTCGGCGACGCAGTGGATGCCGCCGTGGCCGCGGATGCTCCCGCCGCGGTCGATGCCAGCAGCATCACGGACGCAAGAAGAGTGATCGGTCGGCGCGCAACGGTCTTCATGGCATGCCCCCTCGGGGGAGATTATGAGCTCCCACTAGGGGATACAGTCTCAGACTGTAGCGCAGCTCACCACGCGCGGGCCCATCTCAGCGGCCGTAGTGGTAGCGGCACTGGGCTATCAGCACACGATCCTCGAGGACCTTGCAGACCAGTCGGTGCTCATCGGTGATCCGCCGCGACCAGAAGCCGCCGAAGTCGTGCTTGAGCGCTTCGGGCTTGCCGATGCCTTCATTGCTGTTGCGCTGGATGTCCTCGAGAAGCCTGTTGATGCGCTTGAGGACCTTCCGGTATGGCATCCAGGAGACGCCGGGCATTGGCGGGCAAGCGCATGAGGTACGCCGTCTCCCGCAAGGACTCGTAGTCCTCCAGCGAGAGGATGACGGCGGACTCGCGACCCGAGCGGGTGATCACGACACCCTCACGGTCATCCACGACAGAGTCCAGCACCTCGGCGTAGCGCTGGCGCGATTCGGAATAGGTCATCGTCTTCATTCGACCTCCCTGTACAAGAATTTGTACAGCCCGAGGGGCTCGCCGACGAGGGGTGCCTCAACCCTGTCCGACGGCGGCGCGCTGGCGGCGGGCGCCGGGGCGCCCCAGGAAGAGCCAGCCCAACGAGCCCAGCAGCGGCAGGGCGATCACGAGCAGGACCCACACGGCCTTCCGCTCGCCGGTGATGGCCGGCTGCAGGAAGAGCGGCCCCACAGCTCCAGGATCATGCCCCGGGAGTCCCGCAGGTATGCCCCGATCCGGTCGGTCGCCTCGGCATCGCGCTCCTGGGCCACGAGGTCCACGAGCGCCGCGTTGCGCTCGACCCACGGCTGGTGGAACGCCGGAGTGTCATCGAGCGTGTGGAAGAGCAGGCGCAGCTCGGACTGCACCCGCTTCATGAGCTCGAGCTGCCGGTGCGAGCCGGACAGCGAGACGACGGCCCGGTGGAAGGCGTCGTTGGCCTCGGCCATGGCGGCCACCTGCCCGGCGTTGCGGGCCCAGCGGCCGGTCTCCACGGCGGCGCTCATCTGCTCGACCGCACGATGACGAGTCCCCGCCTCCGGCCAGCGCAGAGCCGCCCCCTCGAGGGCCAGCCGGGCGCGGTAGAGCTGATGGACCGTGGCCTCATCCGGAAGGCATACGCGGATGCCGCGATGGCGCTCGCGCTCGACCAGGTGCTCCTGCTCGATCTCGTCGAAGGCTGCGCGCAGGGAGTTGCGGGAGATGCCCAGGACCGCCGCCAGCCGTTCCTCGGGCAGGCGGGCGCCCGGTCGCAGGAGGCCCGTGACCACGCCGCGGCGCAGCACCTCGGCTCCGCGCGCGACCGCGCCCCGACCCTCGTGCTCCGCGTCCACCGCATCGCGCACCGGCGCGAGCACGGTCATGTCGGGCAGCGGCGCCTTGCTCTCGATGGTCATGAGCTCATCGTGCCAGTCGGCGCCAGGATGACCTCCCGTGTCATGACGTGATGCGTCCGAGCACCTGACCGGCCGTCACGGCATCGCCCTCGGCCGCGCCCCGCTCGGACAGGGTGCCAGCGCACGGCGCAGCGACCTTCGACTCGGTCTTCATGACCTCGAGCACGAGCAGGTCGTCGCCGGCCTGGACCTGCGCACCCTCCTCCACGAGCCACTTCAGGACCGTGCCGCCCACACCGGCCTTGATCGCGCCGTCGTCGTCGGTCTCCGCAGAGCCCGCCGACGACGTCTGCCCACCGGACTCGAGCGCTGCGGCCAGCGCCTTGGGCACGCCCAGCATCACCCGGCGGCCGTCGATGTCCACACTGAACCGCGAGCGCCCCAGCTCGGCGGCGCGCAGGTAGTCGGCCGCGTAGCCGTCGTCGGCGCTGAGCCGCTCGGCGAACTCGTTCTCGATCCAGGCCGTGTGGACCGTGAAGTCCTCAGCGGTCTCGGCGGCGAACTCGGGGGCCTCGACCGCCGCGCGGTGGAACGGGACTGTGGTGGCCACGCCGTGGATGCGGATCTCGGCCAGGGCACGACGGGCCCGCCGCAGCGCGGCCTGCCGATCCGCGCCGTGCACGATCAGCTTGAGCAGCATCGAGTCGAAGGTCGTGGCGACCTCCTGACCGGCGCGCACGCCGGAGTCCAGGCGGATGCCGGGGCCGGTGGGGGCGTCGATCGCCTCGATGCGCCCGCCGCCGGGCAGGAAGCCGCGGCCCGGGTCCTCCGCGTTGATGCGGAACTCGAAGGCGTGGCCCTGCGGCTGGGCGCCCAAACCCTCGGGCAGGTGCCCGCCGTCGGCCACGAGCAGCTGCAACTGGACCAGGTCGGCGCCGTAGACCTCCTCGGTGATCGGATGCTCGACCTGCAGGCGCGTGTTGACCTCCAGGAAGGAGATCAGCCCGTCGCGGCCCACCAGGAACTCGGCGGTGCCCACCCCCACGTAACCGGCCTCGCGGCATATCTCGGCGGCGGCGGTGTGGATCCGCTCGCGCTGCTCGTCGCTCAGGAACGGCGCCGGGGCCTCCTCCACGAGCTTCTGGTGGCGGCGCTGCAGCGAGCAGTCGCGCGTGCCGAGCACGGCCACGCCGCCGTGGGAGTCGCAGACCACCTGAGCCTCGACGTGGCGCGGCTCGTCCAGGAAGCGCTCCACGAAGCACTCGGGGCGCCCGAACGCGCTCTGGGCCTCGCGGGCGGCCGAAGCGAAGGCGTCCTCGACCTCGGAGAGCTCGCGGACCACGCGCATGCCGCGCCCGCCGCCGCCGTGAGCGGCCTTGATGATCACGGGCAGCCCGTGCTCCTCGGCGAAGGCGGTGGCCTCAGCACCCGAGGTCACCGGGCCGTCGGTGCCCGGCACCAGCGGGGCCCCCACGGTGCGGGCGATGTCGCGAGCCTGGACCTTGTCGCCGAGCTTCTCGATGGTCTCGGGCTTCGGTCCGATCCAGGTCAGGCCGGCGTCGATGACTCCGCGGGCGAACGAGGCGTTCTCGGACAGGAACCCGTAGCCGGGGTGGACGGCGTCTGCACCGGCGCGCTGGGCGATCGCCAGGATCGCCTCCTGATCCAGGTAGGTCTCGGTCGGGCTGGTGCCCTCGAGCGCGTAGGCCTCGTCAGCCAGGTGGACGTGCGGGGCGTCGGCGTCGGGGTCGGCGTAGACGGCCACCGAGCTCAGGCCGGCCTCGGCGCAGGCGTGGATGATGCGCACGGCGATCTCGCCGCGGTTGGCGATCAGGACCTTCTGCACGATGGTCTCCTCAGTGGTTCTCGGCAGCAGGCGCTGCGACGGTGTCGGTGGAAGCGGTGGTGGTGGCGGGGTCGACGGCGATGAAGCGCACCGTCCTGCCGGGAGCGGCCTGGGCCATGAGGTCCAGATCGGCCTCGAGCACGCAGGCGATGACCGGGTAGCCGCCGGTCACAGGGTGGTCTCTCAGGAACACGACGGGCAGCCCGGAGGCCGGCACCTGGATGCTGCCGGGCACCGTCCCCTCACTGGGCAGCTCGCGCTCGATGCTGCGAGCCAGCTCCCGGCCCTCGAGTCGGGCGCCCACGCGATCGGAGGCCGCCGCGACGGCCCACTCCTGCTCCTGGAAGGACTCCAGGGCCTCAGATGTGAACCAGTCGTCGCGCGGGCCCAGGACAACGCGGACCTCCAGCGGCCCACTCGGCGGAGTCGGCTGGGCAACCGGAGCGCCGGCGACCTCGAGCGGCCAGTCCACGGCGGTGCCGGGGTCACGGCCCACGGCCAGGCGGTCGCCGTCGGACAGCGCCGCGGGGCCGAGCCCTGCGAGAGTGTCGGTCGCACCGCTGCCGATGACCGCGGGGACGTCGATGCCGCCGCGCACAGCCACATACACGCGCAGCCCGTCCGAGGGAGCTCCCACACGCAGCGTCTGGCCGTCTTTCAGCGCGAAGGGCAGGCCGGTGCGAGGACGCCAGCCCCGCTCGGGCGTCGGAGCGCTCACCGTCTGCTCGCCCGGCTCGGACTGCTCGATCGCAGACCTGTCAGCCGATTCCGACGTCGGCGCCGGCACGACCTCGAGCTCCACGGCAGCGCCGGTGACGGCCAGGACCTGATCGCCCGCAGCGCGCACGCTCAGACCGCCGAGCACGCTTTCCAGACATGCCGTATCCGGCATATTGCCGACCAGCCGGGCTGCTCGATCAGCGGCGGCACGGTCCAGAGCCCCGGAGGAGGAGATCCCCACGTCGGAGCGCCCCGGGCGACCGCGGTCCTGGATCAGCGCCTGCAGCCCGGCGGTCTCGACCACCAGGTGATGCGCGGGATCGACCTCGCTCGGCTCCGGGTCTGCGGCCGGCTGGATCTCCACGGCCTCACGCACCGCCCGGTACGTCAGGCGGTCGCCCGGGGCCAGCAGCGCCGGCGGATCCTGGTTCAGATCGACCATGGGTGTCGTCGTGCGCCCCAGCAGCTGCCAGCCGCCCGGGGAGCTGCGCGGGTAGACCGCCGAGAACTGCCCGGCCAGCGCCACCGAGCCGGCGGGCACGGCGGTGCGAGGCGAGCTGCGGCGCGGGATCTCGGGCGTGCCGCGCAAGGCATCGGGCAGCTGGAGGCCATCCACGGACTCCAGCGCTCGAGCGCAGTAGAGGAAGCCCGGAGCGAAGCCGGCGAACGCCGCGATCCAGGGCTCGGCAGTGTGCCACTCGATCAGCCCGTCGGCAGAGACGCCCAGGGATTCGGCCAGCTCGTGAAGGTCCTCGCCGTCGTAGACGACGTCCAGCGCGATCTCCCGGCCCGGCTGATCCGCCAGTGAGCCCCGGGGGATGCGTGCGAGCGCGGCCTCCAGCGCAGGACGGTCGCTCGTGCGGATCAGCACGGTCGAGGCGCCGCCCACCCCGCGGAAGCCCTGCTCGGACAGCGCGGCATGCACAGCCACGGCGTCGGCCAGGTCGGCGCACTCGATGAGCAGCGAGTGATCGGCGACCGGCAGGAGCCGCCGCTGCGGCACCTCGGACGACGCGCGGGACTCGCTCACGAGAGGAACGACCGCTGCTCGACGCCGGCCTCGGACAGCGCCGCCGAGACCTGCCGGGCGATCTCGAGAGCTCCGGGGGTGTCGCCGTGGACGCAGATCGATTCGGCATCCACGGAGATGGTGGAGCCGTCGATCGCGGTGACCGCGCGCTGGGTGGCCATCTGGACCACGCGGGCGGAGATCTCGGCCGGATCGTGCAGCACCGAGCCCTCCTCGCGGCGTGAGACCAGACGGCCCTCCGGCGTGTAGGCGCGGTCGGCGAAGGCCTCGCGCACCGTGGGGATGCCGGCGGCTGCGGCCTGGCGCTCGATCTCGGAGTCGGGCAGGACCAGGATCGGCAGCTCGTCGCCGAGCTCCGCGAGCGCCCGCACGACGGCTCCGGCATGGGCCTCGTGGTGGCCGATCGTGTTGTAGAGCGCGCCGTGGGGCTTCACGTAGCGGACCTGCGCGCCCACCGAGCGGGCGCAGGCCTGCAGGGCGCCGATCTGGTAGATCACCTGATCCGTGAGCTCCGAGGGCACCACATCGATGAAGCGGCGCCCGAAGCCTTTGAGGTCGTCGTAGCTGACGTGGGCGCCGATGGCCGCCCCGCGCTGCGAGGCGATGCGGCAGGTCTCGCGGGCGACCGACGGATCGCCTGCGTGGAAGCCGCAGGCCACGTTGGCGCTGGAGACGACCTCGAGGATCTCGGCTCCGTCCGGCATGGACCAGGAGGTCAGCGACTCCCCGCAGTCGGCGTTGAGATCGATCCGGGGCTGCCCGGAAGTGATGGCGCTCATGGAAGTCGGCCTCCTTGCTGTGGTTGGAACAGGATGGACCATTGAGGGCGATTGTTCAACAATCGAATGTGATGTTCGCTACTGCTGACGCTTCGTCACTATGATGGCGCAGATCACATACCCCACTGCATCGACCTGCTGAGAGTCGTCGCACCCAGGAGCAGCATGACCGAGCACCCCCGCCTCTCCGCCCCCCTGAGCATCGGGAGGCTGGAGCTTCCCCACCGCATCCTCATGGGCTCCATGCACACAGGTATGGAGGACGATCCCGAGCAGTTCCCCGAGCTCGCCGCGTACTTCGCCGAGCGCGCCCGCGGCGGAGCCGGCCTGATGATCACCGGCGGCTTCAGCCCCAACGGCGAAGGCCGCCTCACCCCCGGGGGCGGCCAGCTCTCGGATCCCGCCCAGGCGGCCCATCACCGGATCCTCACCGACGCCGTCCACGAGGCCGGCGGCCTGCTGGCCCTGCAGATCCTGCACGCGGGGCGCTACGCCTATCACCCGAAGGCGGTCTCCGCCTCGGCCACGCAGTCCCCCATCAGCCCGTTCCCCGCCCGAGAGCTGACCGACGAGCAGGTCCGGGCCGCGATCCAGGACTTCGCCCGCTGCGCCGTGCTCGCCCAGGAGGCCGGCTACGACGCCGTCGAGATCATGGGCTCGGAGGGCTACCTGCTCAACCAGTTCCTGGCCCAGCGCACGAATCAGCGCGAGGACGACTGGGGCGGCGACGCCCAGCGCCGTCGTCGCTTCCCGGTGGAGGTCGTCCGCGCGGTGCGCGCCGCGGCCCCGGGGCTGCCGATCATCTACCGGATCTCCCTGATGGACCTGGTCGACGGCGCCCAGGCTTGGGAGGACGTCGTCGCCCTGGCCCATGAGCTCGAGGACGCAGGCGTCGACGTCTTCAACACCGGCATCGGCTGGCACGAGGCCCGCGTGCCCACGATCGTCACGAGCGTCCCGCGCGCTGCCTTCACGGAGGCGACCGCCGCGCTGAAGGCCCAGGTCTCGGTGCCGGTCGCGGCGTCGAACCGCATCTCCATGCCGCAGGACGCGGAAGCGATCCTGGCCGAGGGCCAGGCCGATCTGGTGTCCATGGCGCGGCCCTTCCTGGCCGATCCCGCCTGGGTCCGCAAGGCTCTCGAGGGCCGCGAGGACCGGATCAACACGTGCATCGCCTGCAACCAGGCCTGCCTGGACCACACGTTCTCCCAGAAGCGGGCCTCCTGCCTGGTGAATCCGCGGGCGGGCCGGGAGACGACCCTGGTGCTCAAGCCCACGCGCACCGCGCAGCGGGTGGCCGTGATCGGCGCCGGCCCGGCAGGCCTGTCCACCGCGGTGGCCGCCGCCGAGCGCGGTCATCGGGTGGAGCTCTTCGAGGCCCAGGACCACCTGGGCGGGCAGTTCGCCCTGGCCCAGCGCATCCCCGGCAAGGAGGAGTTCGCCCAGACGCTGCGCTACTTCACCCAGCGGCTCGACGACCTGGGGGTGGAGGTCCGCACGGGGCACCGGGTGAGCGCCCAGGAGCTGATCGACGGCGGCTGGGACCACGTCATCCTGGCCACGGGTGTGGAGCCGCGGGTCCCCGAGATCGAGGGGCTCGAGCATCCGTCGGTCATCACCTATCCGGACCTGGTCAGCGGACGCCGCCAGGCCGGCGAGCGCGTGGCCGTGATCGGCGCCGGCGGCATCGGCGTGGACGTGTGCGAGTTCCTGACCCACGGCGGCCCGCAGCCCACGCCCGTGGAGGACTGGCAGAAGGAATGGGGCGTGGCTCCGCTCAGCGGCCCCGACGCCCAGATCGGCGGGCTGCGCAAGCCCGAGCCGGAGCCGTCGCCGCGCCAGGTGCACCTCATCCAGCGCCGCACGTCCTCGATCGGCAAGGACCTGGGCGTCACGACCGGCTGGGTCCACCGCGCGGCCCTGCGGGCACGCGGCGTCCACCAGATCACCGGCGCGCAGTACGTGCGCATCGACGACGACGGCCTGCATCTCACGGTGCCCGCCGAGGACTCGTCCGGCACCGATGCCGCCGACGCCCCGCGCGAGCCCCTGGTGCTGCCGGTCGACTCGGTGATCCTGTGCGCCGGTCAGGTCTCCCAGCGCGAGCTCGTGGAGCCCCTGGAGCACTCCGGCATCAGCCTGCACATCATCGGCGGAGCGGATGTGGCCGCCGAGCTCGACGCCAAGCGCGCGATCAAGCAGGGCGTGGAGGTCGCTGCGGCGCTGTGAGCGCCCGGCGTTCGGCAGGCACGAGCCGCGCCCTCTCGCCCGGCCGTGCTGCCAGCACACCATCGGAAAACCCCTGGAACTGCCAGGATGCTGGCAGCTCCATGGGCCTGAGGCGGTGCTGAATGAGGTTCAGCCGCGCCCGGTCGGCTCCGGAGTCTCGGTGCGGTCCTCGCGCCGCTCGTCCTGCGCATCGACCTCGGACAGCGAGAACGGGAAGTACTGCTCCAGGATGCGGGCGATGCCCTCGTCGTCGTTCGTGGCGGTGACGACATCGGCGGCCTCCTTGGCCTCCGGGATGCCGTTGCCCATGGCCACGCCCAGACCCGCCGCGGAGAGCATGGTGATGTCGTTGCCGTTGTCGCCGAAGGCCATGACGGCCTCCAGCGGGATGCCCTTGGCCGCGCAGTAGTCGGTGATCGCCGAGGACTTGTCCACGCCGCGGGCGGTGGCCTCGAAGTAGATCGGCGAGGAGAACGTGCACTCGGCGCGATCGGCGAAATCCCGGTCCAGCTCCTTCTGCAGTTCGAGCAGCTCGGGGCGCTCCCCGGTGAACAGCAGCTTGGTGGCCGGCTCCGGCAGATCGGCGACCTGCGGCAGCGGACGGATGCTCAGCGCGTTGCCCTCGGCCTCATGGCGGACCTGCGGGTGCTCGGGCTCCGAGGCGAAGAGCTCCTCCCCCAGCGGGATCATCACGATCAGGCCGCGCGAAAGCACGTGGTCGATGATCTCCTGCGCGGTCTGGGCGTCGATCTCCCGGCGGGCGATGACCTCCCCGGAGGCCTGGTCCACGATGATCGACCCATTCATGCCGGCCAGGATCAGATCCTCGCCGATCTCCAGCTTCTCGGCCAGCTGCTTCAGACCGGGGATCGGGCGGCCGGAGGCCAGCATGATCTGAGCGCCCGCCTCCCGGATGGCTTCCAGCCCCAGGCGGGTGCCGGGCTGGAGCTGGCGGTCGCTGCCCAGCAGGGTGCCGTCGATGTCGAAGGCGACGAGGCGGAAGGTCATTGGGGTCTCCTGTGCTGAGGCGGGCAAGCATTCCTGCCCCCCAGCATGCCAGCTCAGCGCCCGGGACGACGGGCCTTACAGCGGCGGCCAGGGGATCCGATATCCACCGGTCTCATCGAACGGCAGGTACGGCTCAGCCAGCAGCATCTGCACCCGCAGCTGCAGCGCCATCTGCTCGACCGGGAAGAGCAGGTCCTCGAGCTCGTCGGGCAGCTGCTCGGCCAGTGGAGCCAGGTCCTCGAGCAGCCCCTCCGGCACGGGCTCGCCGGCGAACTCCCAGATCACGGTGCGCAGCTTGTCCGGGGCCGAGAAGCACAGCCCCTGATCGATCCCCCAGATGCGGCCGTCGGCGCCGTGCAGGACGTGGCCGCCCTTGCGATCGGTGTTGTTGGCGATGACGTCGAAGACCGCCATCCGCCGCAGATCGTCGTGCGTCTCGGGATGGGAGTCGTAGAGCGTGAAGTAGTGCTCCTGCGGATCGTGGTCCACGAAGCGCTGGATCGACCCGGGGCCGAACGGCCCCTCCTCGCGCAGCACCGTGGTGGGGATCAGCCCCCAACCCAGGGCCTCGGACAGCACGTAGGCTGCCCGCTCCCGGCGGTAGATGCGCGGCGGGAAGTCGCGCAGGGGCTTCTCCCCCTCCTCCGCCTTGTAGACGCCGCGGACGGTGCGGCCGTCGTCGTCGGTCACGTCCACGAGCAGCGCGGAGTTGGAGGACTCGCGGAACAGGCCCACGAGCTCGATCTCCCCGTGCTGCAGGACGTGCTCGTCAGCGCTCATGGGAGGGGGATCAGTCCGAGAGCAGGTCGGACAGGAAGCCGTCGGTCGTGTTCATGCGCAGAACCGAAGGTGCCTGTCCCGGCATATATGAGATCGCCGAGACGGAGCAGGGGTCCACGGAGATGCGCTGGAAGTGATCCAGGTGGGAACCCAGCGCGTGGTTGAGCAGCACCTTGATCGGATCCGCGTGGGAGAAGCACACGACCGTCTGACCCGGGTGCCGGTCCCGGAGGCGCTGGATGCCCTCGACCATCCGATACTGCATTTCCGCGAAGCTCTCCCCATCCGGGAAGCGGAAGGTCGAAGGAGCCTGCTGCACGGCGTTCCACTCGGGCAGCTCTGCCAGGTGCTTGAGCTTCTCGCCGGTCCACTCGCCGAAGTCGCACTCGAGCAGGTCGGTCTGCGCCTCCGCAGTGAGGCCCGTGGCCTTCTCGATCGGCTCGGCGGTCTCTCGCGTGCGCTCCAGCGGGGAGGTGTACAGGGCGTCGACGCTCAGGCCCTGGAAGCGCTCGGCCAGCCGCTCGGCCTGGGCCAGGCCCTTCTCGGACAGGTGCAGCCCCGGTGCACGACCCGGCAGGACCTTTCCCGTGGTGGGGGTGAGTCCGTGGCGGACCAGCAGGATCAGCGTGGGGCGCTCGGCGGAGGTCTGGGAACTGTCGGTCTCGGTCTGTCTGTCGCTCACGCGCTCACCGTACCGCCCGCGGCCGACTGCGGAAGAGGGGCGGAGGCACCGAGTGCGCTCAGCGCGAAAGCACCCAGCCGGGTACTGCCAGGCCACTTGTGCTGTCGCGGTGCAAGGCTAGCGTGAAGGTGTGACCGATCACCCTGACATCAGCACCCTGGGCGAGCTGCGCGCCGCCGATCTCCCTGTCCGCACCCTGCGTGAGGAGCTGCGGGCCAACCTGCTCGACGCCCTGGCGGAGGACCGCGACCCCTGGCCCGGTCTGCACGGCCTGAGCCGCACGGTCCTGCCGCAGGTCGAGCGCGCCCTGATCGCCGGGCACGACATCGTCCTGCTCGGCGAGCGCGGACAGGGCAAGACCCGTCTGCTGCGCACCATGGTGGGCCTGCTGGACGAATGGTCCCCGGAGATCGAGGGCTCGGAGCTGCACGAGCACCCGCTGGATCCGATCACCGACGCCTCCCGGACCCGCATCGCCGCCGAGGGCGACTCCCTGCCCATCATCTGGCGACACCGCGACGAGCGCTACGTGGAGAAGCTGGCCACCCCGGACACGTCGGTCGCGGACCTCATCGGCGACGTCGACCCCGTGCGCGTGGCCGAGGGCCGCCGCCTGGGCGATCCGGAGACCATCCACTACGGCCTGATCCCCCGCGCCCACCGCGGCATCGTGGCCATCAACGAGCTTCCCGATCTGGCCGAGCGCATCCAGGTCGCCATGCTCAATGTCATGGAGGAGCGCGACGTCCAGATCCGCGGCTACGTCCTGCGCCTGCCCCTGGACGTGCTGGTCGTGGCCTCGGCCAACCCGGAGGACTACACCAACCGCGGGCGGATCATCACGCCGCTGCAGGACCGCTTCGGCGCGGAGATCCGCACCCACTACCCGATCGAGCTCGCGGACGAGATGGCCGTGATCTCGCAGGAGGCCGACCTGGTCGCCGAGGTCCCCGAGGCCCTGCTGGAGATCCTGGCGCGCTACACCCGGCTGCTGCGCGAGTCGCCGGCCGTGGATCAGCGCTCCGGAGTCTCGGCCCGCTTCTCGATCGCCGGTGCGGAGACCACGGCCGCGGCAGCCCTGCGCCGAGCCACGGTGTACCGGGAGGACGCCGCCGTCGCACGGCTCGTGGACATCGACGCCGCCGTGGACGTGCTGGCCGGCAAGATCGAGTTCGAGGCCGGGGAGGAGGGCCGCGAGCAGGCCGTCCTGGACCACCTGCTGCGCCGGGCCACCGCCGAGACCCTGGCGGCACGGCTGCGCGGAGTGGACCTGGATCCCCTGATCGAGGCCCTGGACGGGACCGTCACCGTGACCACCGGTGCGGACATCCCCGCCCACGAGCTGCTGGAGGAGCTGCCCGAGCTGCCGGAGGAGAGCCAGGACCTCTACGACCGGATCGCCCAGGCCTTCGGCGCCGAGTCCGCCGGCGAGCGCGCCGCGGCCGTCGAGCTGGCCCTCGAGTGGCTGTTCCTGGCGCAGAAGATCTCCAAGGACGCCGACGACGACGGCACCATCTACGGCTGAGCAAGGGCTCCCGGCGCCGCTGACCGGGTCCGCGCTCATCGTCCCTGCACCACGGAAAGAAGGTGCGCAGTGCCTGCGTATCGCAACAGCCGCTACGGCCGCTATCGCGGGGGACCCGATCCCCTGGCGCCGCCGCCGGACCTCACGGAGGCCCTGGACGCGATCGGCCGCGATGTCATGGAGGGGTACTCTCCGCAGGATGCCCTGCGCGAGTTCCTGCGCCGAGGCGGTCGCGGCCAGCGCGGCCTGGACGACCTCTCCCGGCGGGTGAACCAGCGCCGCCGCGAGCTGCTCGGCAAGCACAGCCTGGGCGGCACGCTCGATGAGGTGAAGAGCCTGCTCGAGCAGGCCGTGCGGCTGGAGCGCGAGCAGCTGCTGCGTGACGCCCGCATGGATCCCACGGACCGGCAGCTGCGGGAGATGCAGCTCGGTGCACTGCCGTCGTCCACGGCCGCGGCCGTGTCCGAGCTGGCGGACTACGACTGGGCCTCTCAGCAGGCACGGCAGACCTATGAGCAGATCAAGGACAAGCTCGGCCGCGAGGTGCTGGATCAGCGCTTCGCCGGCATGAAGCAGGCCCTGGAGGGCGCCACGGAGGAGGACCGCCAGGCGATCTCGCAGATGCTCGCCGATCTCAACGAGCTGCTGGCCAAGCACGCCCGCGGGGAGGACACCCCTGAGGACTTCGAGCAGTTCATGGAGGAGCACGGGGAGCACTTCCCGGAGGATCCGCAGGACATCGACGAGCTGATCGACGCCCTGGCCCAGCGCTCGGCGGCGGCCGCGCGCATGATGAACTCCATGACGCCGGAGCAGCGCCAGGAGCTCATGGAGCTGTCGGCCCAGGCCTTCGGCTCCCCGCAGCTCATGGAGCAGCTCTCTCAGCTCGACGCCAACCTCCAGGCCCTGCGCCCCGGCGAGGACTGGAGCGGCTCCGAGCGCTTCGAGGGCCAGGAGGGCCTGGGACTCGGCGACGGCACCGGGGTGCTGCAGGACATCGCGGACCTGGATGCCCTGGCCGATCAGCTCTCCCAGAGCCATCAGGGCGCGGCCCTGGATGACATCGACCTCGACGCCCTGGGCCGCCAGCTCGGGCAGGACGCCGCCGTGGATGCCCGCACGCTCAGCGAGCTCGAGAAGGCCCTGCGCGACTCCGGGCTGCTGCACCGCGGATCGGACGGCGCGCTGCGGCTCTCCCCGCGCGCGGTGCGCCAGCTCGGGCGGGCGCTGCTGCGCGACACCGCCGAGCAGCTCTCCGGCCGCCCCGGCTCACGGGACACCCGCCGCACCGGCGCCTCGGGAGAGCTCACCGGCTCCACTCGGGCCTGGCAGTTCGGGGACCTGGAGTCCTGGGATGTGACCCGCACGATCACCAACGCGATCCAGCGCACCGTCGGGGAGGGCGGCGATCCGTCCCGCGGCATGCGCCTGCGTGTGGAGGATGTCGAGGTCCAGGAGACCGAGGACCGCACTCAGGCGGCGGTGGCGCTGCTCGTGGACACGTCGTTCTCCATGGCAGCCGAGGGCCGGTGGCTGCCCATGAAGCAGACCGCCCTGGCCCTGCATCACCTGATCAGCACCCGGTTCCGGGGCGATTCCCTCGAACTGATCTCGTTCGGACGATGGGCCCGCACCCTGGACGAGAACGAGCTGACCGCCATGCCGCCGGTGCACGAGCAGGGCACCAATCTGCATCACGGCCTGCTGCTGGCGGGCAGGTTCTTCCGCCGGCACCCGTCGATGCAGCCGATCCTGCTGATCGTCACCGACGGTGAGCCCACCGCGCACCTGCTGCCCAGCGGCGACGCTCACTTCGACTGGCCCACCTCCACCCCCACGCTTCAGGCGACCGTCTCCGAGCTGGACCGCGTCACCCGCACCGGGGCGCACACCACGTTCTTCCAGCTCGGCGACGACCCCGGCCTGAGCCGCTTCCTCAACGCCATGGCCCGCCGGGCCGACGGCCGCGTGGTGGCCGTGGATCCCGAGGAGCTCGGCTCGGCGGTGCTGGACGAGTACCTCTCGTCCAAGGGCGGGGAATGAAGCGACGGAATATGTCGGGCTCGTCCTGTCTTGAACCGAACAGTTCCGTCCCGCCGCCGAGGAGGCCGCTCATGCCCGATCTGTTCGACCAGCTGACCCTGGGAGCTCTCGAGATCCCCAACCGCGTGGTCATGGCACCGCTGACCCGCCTGCGCGCTCAGGCCGACGGCACGCCGTCGGACCTGAACGTCGAGTACTACGCCCAGCGCGCCTCGGCGGGCCTGATCACCACGGAGGGCACCTTCCCCGCAGCCGTCGGGCGGTCCTACCCGGGCCAGGCCGGCATCGCCAACGACGCCCACGCCGCCGGGTGGAAGCGCGTGGCCGAGGCGGTGCATGCCGAGGGCGGGCGGCTGTCCATGCAGGTCATGCACGGTGGCCGCATCTCGCATCCGGAGATCAACGGCGGCGAGCAGCCCGTGGCCCCGAGCGCGATCGCCCCCGGCACCTCCCTGCACCTGCAGGACGGGCGCAAGGACGAGATCCCCGTGCCCCGCGAGCTGAGCACCGAGGAGCTGGCCGGTGTCCGCGACGAGTTCGCGGCCGCCGCACGCCGGGCCGTCGACGCCGGGGTGGATCTGATCGAGCTGCACAGCGCCAACGGCTATCTCCTGCACCAGTTCCTGGCTCCGGCGTCGAATCAGCGCACGGACCGGTACGGCGGGACGCCTGCGGCGCGGGCGTCGTTCGTGGCGGAGGTCGTGCGCGCCGTGGCCCAGGAGGTCGGAGCCGATCGCACTGCGATCCGCCTGTCCCCGGGCAACGGAGCGCAGGGCACGGCGGAGACCGACCCGCAGGAGACCGAGGCCACCTACCGCGCGCTGCTGCAGGAGATCGGCGGGCTGGGCCTGTCCTATGTCTCGCTGCTCGTGGCGGATCCGCAGGACCCCTCGGTCGCCCTGGTCCGCGAGCTGTTCGACGGCCCGCTCCTGCTGAACACCGGGTGGGCGGAGATCACCGATCTGGAGACTTCGCGCGCGATCGTGGACAGCGGCGCCGGCGATGCAGCCGTGGTGGGCCGCAGCATGATCGCCAACCCCGATCTGGTGCAGCGCTGGCGCGAGGGCCTGCCGGTCAACGAACCCGACCCTTCCACCTTCTACACGCACGACGCCGCCGGCTACACCGACTACCCGCTGGCCGTGAGCGGATCCGCCGCACCGGAAGGCCCCGCCATGACACGGCCCTGAGCCAACCACAACGGGGGTTCGCGCCGTCAGCGAACAGCCAGGTCAGGACCAGGTCCCGCACAGACAGTCAGGGTGCTGATGTTCTAGGCTCGAAGCATGACGAACAACGAGAAGCACGACCAGCTCACCTTCCAGAACCCCACGACCCGCTACGTGCAGATCGACCCGCCGGTGCAGTCCCAGGAGGCCCCCGGCCTGGACCGCGACCTGAATCCCCGCGCCGATCTGGGCGAGGAGACCTACCGCGGCACCGGGCGCCTGGAGGGCCGCACGGCCCTGATCACCGGCGGCGACTCCGGCATCGGCGCCGCCGTGGCGATCGCCTTCGCCCGCGAGGGAGCGAACGTGGCCATCAGCTACCTCCCGGAGGAGGAGCAGGACGCCCAGCACGTCAAGGAGGTCATCGAGGGCGCCGGCCGCAAGGCCCTGCTGCTGCCCGGCGACCTGCGCGACAAGGACTTCGCCCGCAAGCTGCCCGGCAAGGTCGCCGATGAGCTCGGCGCCCTGGACATCCTGGTCAACAACGCCGGGCGCCAGTACCACTGGGAGAGCCTCGAGGCGATCACGGACGAGCAGTTCGAGAACACCTTCGACATCAAGCTGTTCTCGATGTTCCGCGTCACGCAGGCGGCGCTGAACGTGATGCCGGCGGGCTCGTCGATCATCAACACCACCTCCGTGCAGGCCTACAAGCCCTCGGAGACCCTGGTGGACTACGCGTCCTCGAACGGCGCCATCAACGCCTTCACCCAGGCCCTGGCACAGCAGCTCGTCGAGCGCGGCATCCGCGTCAACGCCGTGGCTCCGGGCCCCATCTGGACGCCGCTGCAGGTCACGGACAACAAGAACGAGGAGCAGCTGACCTCGTTCGGCCGCCAGGCCACGATCGGGCGCGCCGGTCAGCCCACCGAGCTCGCCCCGGCCTACGTCTACCTGGCCTCCCCCGAGTCCAGCTACGTCACCGGCGACGTCCTCAACGTCAACGGCGGCTCGCCCGTCGCCTGATCGGCACACGCCACCGCACGACCACGCCGGGCCGGAGCCTCCCCAGGCTCCGGCCCGGCGTCCTACGCTGAGGAGCATGACCATCAAGGCACAGCGCATCACCGATTCGATCGCCCATCACGCCGAGGGCCCTGTCTGGTGGGCGGCCACCGGGCGCCTGAGGTTCGTGGACATGCTCCACGGGGCGATCATCGAGATCGACGACGGCGGCCACCAGCGCCTGGAGGTCCCCTCCCGCATCGCCTCGATGCTGCGCCCGCGGGTGGGCGGCGGCGCCGTCGTCGGGCTGGAGAACGGCATCGGCCTGGCCCGCCAGGAGGATCTCTCGGATCTCGAGCAGATCGTGACCCTGTTCGAGGACTCCGGGCTGCGCACGAACGAGGGCGGCTGCGATCCCCAGGGCCGGCTCTGGCTGGGCGACATGGCCTATGAGAAGACCGAGGGCGCCTCGAGCGTCTACCGCTGGGACGGGCCCGGCACCGAGCCGCAGACGGCCTGGGATGGCGCGACCATCGCCAACGGCATCGGCTGGAGCCCGGGCGGGGACCTCGCCTACTGGAACGACACCCCCACGGGACAGATCACGGTCTTCAACCACGACCCGGAGCGCGGACCCGTCGACCCCCGCGCCTTCGTGCGGATCCCGGAGGACGCGGGGCACCCCGACGGCCTCACCGTGGATGCCGAGGGCGGCATATGGACAGCGCTCAACGGCGGCAGCGCCGTGCACCGCTACTCCCCCGGGGGCGAGCTCACCGAGGTGATCGAGCTGCCCGTCCGCCAGATCACCGCCTGCACCTTCGGCGGCCCGGACCTGGACCGGCTGTTCATCACGACGTCGCGGGAGAACCTCCCCGATGACGAGGAGCCGGCGGCCGGATCGATCTACGCCGTCGAGCCGGGCGTGCGCGGCATGCAGCCGCTGGCCTTCGGAGGCTGAGCCGTGCAGATCCTGCGCAGAAGCCGCTCCAGGCGCGCACCGCGCCTGGCACCCCGGCTGCTGGCCACCGGCGCCGCCGTGACCGCCACGGCAGCGATCGGCTCGCTCGCCACGGGTCCGGCGGTGCGCTCCCCCGAGTACACCCAGCTGGACAAGCCCTCATGGCAGCCGCCGGGAGTCGCGTTCCCGATCGTATGGACGGGCCTCTACACGGTCATCGCGTGCACGTCGGCGCTGGCGCTGACGAACCTCGCCCGGCACCACGAGCGAGCGCAGGCCGATGAGCACGAGCTCGTGCCGCCGCAGCGGCCGCGGGTCCCCGCGCGGCGCTCCCGCCCGCTGTCCCGGCAGCTGAGTCGTCGCAGCGCCGGGCTGGGTCGATCCCTGGCCGTGAATCTCGCGCTGAACGCCGGCTGGTGCTGGACCTTCTTCCGGGCCCGCGAGTTCGAACTGGCCTCGGTGCACGCCGCCGTGCTGACCCTCAGCTGCGCAGACCTGAGCCGACGTGCGGGCTCCGCCCATCGAGGAGCGGGGGCAGCCCTGGTCCCCTACATCCTGTGGTGCGGCTTCGCAACGGCGCTGAGCACTTCGATCGCGAGGCGCAATCCCCGCCGGTGAGCCGCTCGATCGAAGAATTCTCTGCCGTCGGCACCTCACAGCCCCAGCACAGGTCCAGGCGAACCTCGCCACATGGGCCGCTCGTAGCTTCGTGATCAGACAGCCCGGCAGCAGCGCCGGGCGGACCCCGATCACGAAGGAGCAGCCGTGCTCTTCCTGCGCCGCAGCCGCGACACCGCTTCCCAGGACTCCGCCTCTCAGGAGCCCACTGCCGAGCCGCCCGCCGACAATGAGAACGACCCCCGGGTCGAGATGATCGACGGGCGACCCCACTACCAGGGGCGCCCGCTCAAGCGGCCCGAGGACGAGGTCCAGGACCAGGGGCTGTCCTTCGACCTGCAGACGCTCGTCTCCCGTCGCAGCGCGCTCTCGGCGCTGGGCCTGGGTGCCACCGCCTTCGGGCTGGCGGCCTGCGCGCCCACCTCGAGCTCCTCCTCGGCGTCCTCGTCGGCCTCCGCCACGAGCTCGGCGACCCCCACCAATGACGCCTCGATCGACGTGGCCTCCGAGATCCCCGATGAGACCGCCGGCCCCTACCCCGGCGACGGCTCGAACGGGCCCGACGTCCTGGAGGAGTCCGGCGTGGTGCGCAGCGACATCCGCTCGAGCTTCGGCACCGGCTCCGCCACGGCCGAGGGCATCCCCATGACCCTGGAGATGACCATCGTGAACATGACCGACAGCTACAAGCCCTGGGCCGGAGCTGCCGTCTACGTCTGGCACTGCGACCGCGATGGCCAGTATTCCATGTACTCCGAGGGCATCGAGGATGAGAACTACCTGCGCGGCGTGCAGATCGCCGACTCGAGCGGCAAGGTCACCTTCACCAGCATCTTCCCCGCCTGCTACACGGGTCGGTGGCCGCACATCCACTTCGAGGTCTTCCCTGACGAGGCCTCGATCACCGATCAGTCCAACGCGGCGTCGATCTCGCAGATCGCGATCCCGCAGGCCACCTGCGATGAGGCCTACGCGACCGCGGGCTACGAGTCCTCGGTGACCAACATGGCCTCGCTGTCCCTGGACACGGACAACGTGTTCAGCGACGACGGCGGCCAGACCCAGCTGGCGACCGTGACCGGTGATGCCAAGAGCGGGTACACCCTGTCGATCACCGTGGGCGTGGACACCAACACGGAGCCGTCGATGGGCGGGATGGGTGGCGGGGCCGGCGCCCCCGGCGCTGCACCTGCGGCCTGAGCCTCCGGCGAGGTCCCGCCCCATCGGCTCCCGCAGCCTCAGCTCATGGATTCCGAGATCGGCATACTGACTGGTCCCGGCTGGTTCTCGGCCAGCCAAGATGCCAGGGTCCGCAGCCGGGCCTCGGAGTCCGAGCCCTTCTCGGTGGAGTAGAGGAACAGCGTCTGATCCTCCGCGCCGGTGACCTCCAGGGCCTCGTAGTGCACATCGATGCGGCCCACGAGCTGAGCCAGCTGGGGATCGTCGGGGTGACGCCCGGCATCCAGGCGCAGGGTGCCGGCCATGGACGAGGCGACCTTCTCCCAGTCCACGTACTTCTCGCGAGCCTCGGGGTCCAGGAAGGCCCAGTGGATGAGGCTGCGCTGCCCGGGGGCGCGGGCGGGGGTGTCCGCCAGCAGGAAGGCGGTCAGCGAGTGCTTGAGGCGCTGCTGCTCCGCCGTGGGGGGCCCTGGCCCACTGGGGCAGTACCAGCGCCCGGGCCAGATCCTGCAGGTGGCGGGCGGCGGTGGGGTCCAGCTCGAGCGCCTCGGCCAGGGCGAGCTGCACCGATTCCGACGGCCGCTTGTGCCGGCCCTGCTCCAGGCGCGTGTAGTAGTCCGTGCTCACCCCTGCCCGCGCTGCGACCTCCTCGCGACGCAGACCGGGGACTCGCCGACGGGGCCCGTCGTCGTCGGGGGCCAGCGCAGCGCGCCGGGGGGCCGGCTCTGGTGGACTGAGCGGAATCCGTCCGCCGTCCAGCCACCGGGCAGTCCCATGTCGACGCGGCAGCGTGCTCCGGTCCTCGAGCGGCCCGACCTCTCCCCCGCCGGGCCTCGGCAGCTGCTGCGCGACCTCAGTCCCGAGTACGCGGTCAACGGCCTGATCGGCCTGATCTTCTCAGCCTCCGGGCCGATCACCGAGACGCTGGCCGTGGGCGCCTCCGGCGGGCTGTCGGATGAGCAGATCGCCTCCTGGGTCTTCGGCATCTTCCTCTCGGCGGGGCTGGCGACCATCTTCATGTCCCTGCTGTTCCGCCGCCCCTTCGGCTTCGCCTGGTCGATCCCGGGAACCGTGCTGCTGGGGCCGTCGCTGCAGCACCTGTCTTTCCCGGAGGTCGTGGGTGTGTTCTTCACCACGGGTGTCCTGGTCATGGGACTGGGCATGACCGGTGTGGTGCGCAGGGCCATGGCCGCGATCCCCATGCCGATCGTGATGGCCATGGTCGCGGTGATCTTCCTGCGCTTCGGCACGGACGTCGTGGACGCCTCCACCTCTGCCCCGGCGATCGCCCTGCCGATGGTCATCGTGTTCGTCCTGCTCACCGCGGTGCCCGCCCTCGGCAAGCGCATGCCCCGGTGCTGGGGACCCTGCTGATCGGGCTGGTCATGGTGGTCGCCACGGGCCAGTTCCGCTTCGAGGCCGACGGCCGCGTGCCGGCCCAGCCCGTCTTCACCGCGCCCGAGTTCACCCTGGGCGCCCAGCTCGAGCTGCTGGTGCCGCTGGCGATGACGGTGCTCGTGGTGCAGAACGGCCAGGGCATCGCCGTGCTGCGCCAGGCCGAGCACGACCCGCCCATCAACTCGCTCGCCGTGGCCTCCGGCGCCTTCTCGATCGTCAATGCGTCGGTCGGCGCGGTCTCCGCCTGCGTCACCGGCCCCACGAACGTGCTCCTGACGGCATCGGGGCAGAAGCAGCGGCAGTACACGGCGGCTGTCACCTACGGCGTGCTCTCGCTGGTCTTCGCCCTGTTCGCCCCGGTGTTCACGCGGTTCATGCTCGCCACCCCGGAGGCCTTCGTGCTGGCCCTGGGCGGCATCGCCATGATCAAGGCGCTGCAGGGGGCGTTCGTCACCGCGTTCTCCACGCGCTTCACGTTCGGCGCCCTGGTCACGTTCGTGGTGACGGTCTCCGGGCTGGACCTGTTCAACATCCACGCCGCGTTCTGGGGCACCCTCTTCGGCTACGTCGTCTCCCGCGTCCTGGAGCCCCAGGACCACCTGGGGCTCCACTGACCCGCCGCACCTGGGTTCCAGGCGCGGCCGGCCTCGTGTGAGATCACTGCGCGCCGGCTCGACTCACTCGCCGACCGAGGTCACTCGGCGTCGGCGTGGTATTCCACGGCGTCGTCGTGGAGCATCCACAGGTCCGGGCCGAAGATCTCGTAGCGGATCTGCTTGCCCGGGATGCCGGCGCCGATCAGGGCAGAGCGCGTCTCCTTCATGAAGTCCAGGCTGCCGCAGAGGTAGACCTCCGCACCCGCGTCAACGCCCTGGGCACCGAAGTCGGCACGGCCGATGTGGTCGGCCTCGCCCTCCTCGACCGTCCAGCGCTCGAAACGCGCCTCCGGCAGCTTCTCGATGAGGGCCTTCTGCTCCTCGAGCAGCGGCGCCGCCGCGTCCGAGGAGTCCACGCGGAACGCGGTGACCTGGCGCTGCGATCCCTCGGCGACCAGACGGTCCAGGAACGCGACCATGGGCGTGACGCCGATGCCCGAGGAGATAAGAACGAGCGGGGCGGTGGAGCCGGTGAGGACCACGTCGCCGTACGGGTTCGACAGCTTGACCGTGGAGCCGACCTCCATGGCGGTCACGACCGGCGAGACCTCCCCGTCCATGTCCTGCTTGACGGCCAGGCGGCGCTGACGGGGGCTGTCGACCGGGATCAGCGTGAACTGCCGGGACTGCTCGATGCCCTCGGGCAGCCGCACCTTGATCGAGACGTACTGCCCGGCCACCGCATCGGTCATGGGGGTGTCGTCGGCGGGCTCGTAGGTGAGGACATAGGTGCCCTCCGAGGTCTCGCGCTTGTCCACGAGGGTGAACTCGTTGAACACGTTGTCGTTGGCCTGCTCGGAGTACAGGCCCTTCTCGAGCTTGATGAGGGCATCGGCCATGAGCCAGTAGACCTCGGTCCAGGCCGCGGCGATCTCGGGGGTCAGGGCAGCGCCCAAGTCATCGGCGATCGCGCCCAGGAGGTGCTTCTCCACGATCGGGTACTGCCCCTCCACGATGCCCAGCGACGTGTGCTTATTGGCCACGCGCGAGAGCAGCTCGTCGGGGTAGGACTCCGGGTGGTTGAGGATGTGGGTGGCGAAGGCGACCACGGAGCCGGCCAGGGCGAGGGGCTGCTCACCGGTGCGCTGGTTCGCGCGGCTGAAGATGCCCTCCTCGATCAGCTGCGGCTCCGCCTCGAACATCGACTTGTAGAACTTCGGCGCGATGTCCGGAAGGTGCTCGGCGATCACGGGCGCGGTGGCTTCGATGAGCGGGCGGGCTGACTCGGAGAGCATGGGCTCCTCTTCCTGTGCAGGGCTTCGCCCCATCGCCGCCTCGGTGGTCCCCCGCGGCAGGCGCTGAGCCGACGGCCGGTTCCGGCCGCACCTTGGATCGTTGCACCGCCGCCGCGGCCGGGGCTTGATCTTGGTCAAGCCCCGGCAACCGGTTGCCGCCGTCCCGGGGACGGCTCACATTCCCGCAGGCCCTCCTTCGGCACGGCGGCGCAGTGCCGGCCTCGTGGCCCGCAGGGCGATCGGGATCATGGCCGCACCGGCTCCGAGCACGACGACGACGGCCGCCAGAGTCATCGGCGAGATCAGCGCCCCTTCCCCGATCATGGGCGACAGGACGATCACGGTCGCTCCCACGGCGATGACCAGCAGGACCCGCAGCGGCCTGATCGATCAGCACGGCTCGCCCGCCGAGGAGGACGGCGAGCACCATCAGGACCGGGAGGATCACGCGCCACGTCCCCATGGCGGGGACATCGCGACGGGTCCGCACGGCCAGCGGCATGATGCTCACCCGGCGCAATCCGGCAGCCGCGGCGAGACCGGCCGTGCCCAGCAGCGCGGCGACGCACAGAGCGATCGCCCACCAGGGCAGCACCAGGGCGGCGGCCCCGATCCGCACACCGTCCACATGCAGCCCGCCCAGGGCCGGGATCAGCGCCGCGTAGATGCCCAGGCCGGCCAGCAGCCCGATCGCAGCCTGGAGAAGCGCCTCGAGGAGCACGAGGGCATGCAGCATGGCCCTCCCTGCCCCCAGCAGGCGCAGCCAGGACAGCCGCGCATCGCGCCGCCGCGCGGACAGCTTGGCCGCAGCGCCAGCGAGCTGCACGAGCGGCAGACCGAGAATGCACAGCGCCTCAGCGCTGAGGGCCCTGTACAGCATCCGCATCCCGGGCTCGGCGTAGTCGTGGCTCCAACCGGAGCACGGCCGGCGGGGGCACGGCAGAGCCGGAGCGGGACAGGGTCGCGACGCTCATCGAGCAGCAGCCCCTGCTGGAACACGAAGCCGAAGTGCTCCCGTCGCAGCCGCGCCCGCTCCTCCGCCGACAGCTCCTGGACGGCGACCGAGCTGTCCGCGGTACGGAGGCGGACCTGCCCGGAATCAGGGACCGAGATCCCGGCCAGGGCGTGGAGCAGCGTGGTCTTTCCCGAACCCGAGGGCCCGGTGATCGCCACGGACTCCCACGGGGGCGATCGTGAGGCTCACCCCGTCCAGGGCGGCCGTCGATCCGTAGTGCTGTGCGAGGTCATGGGCGTGGAGAACAGCTCTTGTCATGGCTCCACGATGCGCCGCGGGGCATCGTCGGCACATCGGACCCGGGTCTGGTCTTCGTGCCCGTCGCCGCGCCCCGTCGTGGTAGCGCGGTCTGATCGGCATCCCGCCCCGCGGATGACTCCGAGACCGTCCCCACCCGGTTCACAAAGTTATCCACAGGTGTGGAGAAAGGTGTGAAGAAGTCGAACATGTCTGCGAACAGTGCGGGCTCGATCCGCCCTGATCGGTATCCACAGGCTTGTTCACACTTGTGGAATTACACGAATGGCGTTCGTCCACCGCTGTGGACACAGTCTGTGGACAGCCGATGTGCACAGCGTCTCAGCCACGGGGGCGACGGCCGCGCCCGCGCAGTCCCAGCAGCGCGCCCATGACCACCATGCCCGTCACGATCCCGCCCAGGTGGCCCTGCCAGGAGATGCCGGGGAAGAACAGGCCGAAGGCCGTGTTGAACCCGATCAGCACGAGGATCCCGGACAGGTTCTCGCGATAGCGCCGCCCGCCCCACAGCGCCAGGGCGAGCACGGCGCCGAACAGCCCGAAGACCGCGCCGGAGGCCCCCACGGTGAACGTGTAGGCGGGCGAGAGCAGCAGCACCGCCGCCGCTCCGCCCAGCAGCGAGAGCAGATAGACCGTGAGGAAGCGCCCGCGCCCGATCTCCGGCTCGAGCATCCGGCCGAAGATCCACAGCGTGTACATGTTCAGCAGCAGGTGCGCGGGGTTGGACATCGAGTGCGAGAAACCGCTGGTGATCACCGTCCACGGCGCCTGCGAAACGAAGCCGGGGGCCAGGCCCAGCAGCACCAGGGGGTTGATCCCCATCAGGCTCAGCAGCCACTGCACCGCGTAGACCGCCACGTTGATCCCGATCAGCACCCAGGTCACGGCCAGGGCGCCCCCGCGCCGGCGAGCCTGGCGAACAGAGGGAACCGAGGGGGCGGGCCGAGCCTGACGCGCCTCAGGATGCCCCGCCTGCCACGACGCCCCCTGCAGCGGATCGCTCGGCTGCCCAGCAGGCTGCGACGGGTCCGCCATCCGCCCGTACTGCGGCCGCTGCGGGCCGCTGTCGCTGCGGGGATCGCGGGGAGATCCGGGCTCGCCGATCGGCTCGTGGGGTCCCTGGGTCATCGGTGTGCTCCTGTGCGATGGATGGTCCTGGCTGGGCGGCGGGGCGCCGTCGTCGCGGGCCCTGCGCCGTCGGATATGGCGCAGGGGCCCGGCCGATCGGCCGGGCCCCTGCGGGTCGACGATCGCCGCGAGCGCGGGATCATCGGGTGCTGCGAGTGCTGCTCAGAGCTGCTCGATGTCGATCGAGGTGATGACGGCGTCCTCGACCGGGCGGTCCATGCCGCCGGTGCGCACGCTGTTCAGCTCGTCGACGACCTTCTTGGAGGCGTCGTCGACGACCTCGCCGAAGATCGTGTGCTTGCCGTTGAGCCACGGGGTGGTCGAGGTGGTGATGAAGAACTGCGAGCCGTTGGTGCCCTGGCCGCCGCGCTTGCCGGCGTTGGCCATGGCCAGCAGGTACGGCTTGTCGAAGCTGAGCTCGGGGTGGATCTCATCGTCGAACATGTAGCCCGGGCCGCCGACGCCCTGACCCAGCGGATCGCCGCCCTGGATCATGAAGTCCTTGATGATGCGGTGGAAGATGATGTCCTTGTAGAGGGGGCCCTCGCCCTTGGAGCCGGTGTTCGGGTCCACCCACTCCTGGGAGCCGTCGGACAGACCGATGAAGTTCTTGACGGTCTTCGGAGCGTGGTTGCCGAAGAGCTCCACGACGATGTCGCCGTGGTTCGTGTGGATGGTCGCCTTAGCGGTGGCAAGAGAAGTCATGGCCCCAGTATCCCATGACCGGCTCGCTTGTCGCGGAGAAGAGACGACGACGGTTCCCGTTCCGCCGCGAGTGAAAAAGCACAGCCGTCTGCTGAAAACTCCCTGAGTGATGGGTGACCCGACGGCCTCCACCATGGGTCATCCCAGGCACAGCCCGTATGCTGGACCAAGAATCCTAGACCCCTGAGGAGGGAGCTTCCATGAGCAAGAGGGCAGAGAAGAAGGCCGCCAAGGCAGCCGCCGCGCGTCAGGCCGCTGTGGAGAACCGCGTCGTCGACGCCGGCGACTGGCTCGCCAAGGAGATCGGCGCCCTGGCGCCGCGCCTGCAGGACGGCGTGCGCTCCGGCGCGATCTCGCTGGCCGGCGGCATCCACACCGCCACCCCGTACGTCCAGCAGGGCGCCGCCAGCGCCAAGGGCGCCACCTCCGAGCTGCGCAGCCGCGCCGCCGTGCAGGCCGCCAAGTCGGCCCCGCAGGTCGCCAAGGTCGCCGCCAAGGTCGCTCCGGTCGGTGCCGCCGTGAAGGCCTCCCCGCAGGCCGCCAAGGCTCTGAAGGTCGCCGCCAAGGTCGCTCCGGTCGGTGCCGCCGTGAAGGCCTCCCCGCAGGCCGCCAAGGCTCTGAAGGCCGCCAACGACGGCAAGCTGGCCGTGTCCGAGCGCTACAACGCCACGGCCGCTCAGCTGGCCCAGCGCTTCGCCGACGCCGACACCCCGGAGCAGTTCGAGGCCGCCGTCGCGCGCCTGACCGGCAACAAGAAGGCCGTCAAGAACGCCAAGAAGGCCGCCGCGCGCATGTCCAAGGACTACGCCAAGCAGCAGAAGAAGGCGCAGAAGGGCGGCGGCCGCGGCCTGCTCGTCCTCGGCCTGGTCGTGACCGGCCTGGTCGCCGGCGCCGCCGCCTTCAAGGCCTCGCGTCCGGTCCAGGATCCCTGGAAGACCCCGGCCTCGACCTCCCCGCGCGTGACGGCCTCCCCGGTCGACAAGTCCACCACCGTGGCCGCCGGCCACGGTGTGAAGGTCGATGACGCCAAGGCCGACTCGAGCGTCAAGGACACGGCCAAGTCCGTGACCGAGGATGCCAAGCAGACGGTCAACGAGATCAAGGACCAGATCAACGGCACCCAGAACGAGAAGAAGGACGGCCAGGCCTGAGCCTGATCGCCTTCAGCGGCTGAGGCCGCACACCGCACGGCCCCCTCACCGAAAAGGTGAGGGGGCCGTCGTCGTCCTGCATGCCGGGGCCGGGGCATGAGTGCCGCCGGACCCCGGGGCGGGGATCAGCCGAAGGAGCCGATCACGTCCTGGAGCGTGTCCCAGACCTGGTAGATGCCCAGGATCGTGAACAGCACGGCGCAGATGATCAGCACGCCGTTGGTGACCCAGCCGTTGCGCCAGCGGTCGGGGGTGCGCTTGGTGTTCAGCAGCCCCAGCAGCGTGATCGCCAGGAACGGCATGAACAGCGCGCCCAGCACGCCGTAGAGCAGGATCAGGAAGATCGGACGGCCCAGCAGCAGTAGAAGCATGGGCGGGAACGTGATCCACAGCAGGTAGAACTTCACGTACTTGCCGCCCGGACGGGTGGCCGGGTGACCCGAGGGCAGATCGCGGTGGTGGCCCCAGAAGTCCGCGAACATCAGCGAGACGCCCGACCACACGCCCACGACCGAGGAGAACGACGCGGCGAAGAAGCCGATCAGGAACGCTGTGCCGATGGCCTGGCCGTAGCGATCGTTGAGGACGTCGGCCAGATCGAGCAGCCCGGCGTCGGTCGCGGAGATGGACACGCCCGCCGCATAGAGCACCTCGGCGCCCACGATCAGCATGGAGAGCACGAAGATGCCGGTGACCACGTAGGCGACCGTGTTGTCGAGCTGCATGACGCGCATCCACTTGGGACTGGCCCATCCCTTCTCGCGCAGCCAGTAGCCGTAGGCCGCCAGGGTGATGGTGCCGCCGATGCCGCCGGACAGCGCCAGCGTGTAGACCAGTCCGCCCTCGGGGATCATGGGCACCAGGCCGGCGATCATGCTCGGGATGTTGGGTGCGGCGATGATCGCCAGACCCACGACCACCACGAACATGATGCCGACCATCACGGCCGTGAGCTTCTCCACCAGCGCGTACTTGCCGAACCAGACCATGAAGAAGCCGGCCAGGCCCATCAGGATGGCCCAGGCCGGCAGCGGCATGGTGTTCGGGAACAGCGCCACGATCGGCAGGGCAGCCGAGGACATGGCCGTGGCCCCGTACACGAAGCCCCAGATCATGATGTACGGCGCGAAGTAGACCGTGGTCCACTTGCCCAGCGAGCGCCAGCCCTCGAAGATCGTGCGGCCCGTGGCCAGCGAGTAGCGCCCGGCGCCCTCCACCAGCACGATCTTCACGACGGTGCCCACGATGACCGCCCACAGCAGGGCGTAGCCGTAGCGGGAGCCGGCCGTCAGGGTCGCGACCAGGTCGGCTGCGCCCACGCCCGTTCCGGCCACGACCAGGCCCGGGCCGATGATCTTCCAGCGACGGATCGCGGTGAGCTGTTCATCCGGATCGATGTGGGGCATGGGCCCCAGGTACTCCTTCGGTGCGGACATGACTCACCCTTCTGATGACGTGATCTGCGCCATGAGTATCTCAGGTGATGCCCAGATCCTGAACATCAGCCGGCACCGCAGCTCATGCAGGTCTCAGCGACGCCCTCCTCAGGCGAACGGCCACTGCGAGGTCAGCTCCTGCTCCAGGCCCGGCTCCCGGTAGGACTCGACCCCGAAGAACGCCCGGAAGTGCTCGGCCGGCATGGCCAGCATCCCCTGCACATCCGCCTGGGACGAGTGGCACTGCATGGTGCGCCGCTTCAGCTCCAGCAGCTCGTCATCCAGCTCGAGCTGCCAATGCAGCTCGGAGGCCGGGATCCCGAAGCCGTTGCCGTCATCGGCGGGGCCGTCCGGGTCCATGACCTCGTCCGGGGAGGCCCCTGCCGCCAGGGCCTGATCGCGCAGCTGCCGGAGCCGGTCCCGGTTCATGGACTGCTCCAGCAGCCGGGGCCGCGAAGCGGCGAGCTCGGCCGCGCGGTGGGCCACGTGATGGACCTTCACGTGATCGGGATGCCCGTAGCCGCCGTGCCAGTCGTAGCCCACCAGCACATCGGCGCCCTCGTCGTCCAGGATCGCGGCGACGGCCCGTGCGGCCTCGTCGACGTCAGCACGGTGGAAGCAGGCCTCGCCGTCGTTCTGCTCCCAGCCGGTCATCCCGGAGTCGTGGTAGCCGAGCCACTCCACCCGGGAGATGCCCAGCACCTGCGCTGCGGCAGCTGCCTCCGTGCGTCGGTGATCCGCGACCGAGAGCACCTCCTGGGCGTCGTCAGCCGCCTCCAGAGGTGTGCCGAAGTCCCCGTTGGTCGCGAAGATCTCGACCACGCGGTGCCCCTCCGCCGCGGCACGGGCCATGGTGCCGGCGGTCTGCGAGGACTCGTCGTCCGGGTGGGCATGGAGGAAGACGATCACGGCCATGACGGGGCAGCTCCTGAGATCAGTGGCGGGCGCACGACGACGGCCCCGCCATCAGGCGGGGCCGTCGTCGATATGGGATCCGGTGGAGGCAAGGGGACTCGAACCCCTAACCCTCTGCTTGCAAAGCAGATGCGCTACCAATTGCGCCATGCCCCCGGAGCATCCTGTCGAGCTGAACTCAGTCGACGGGATCTGCGGCTTCGCGCCAAGCGGCGCGATCGGCATCTGCGGAGCGCAACCGCCAGGCGGCGACTCCTGCTCCGGCGGCACCGACCACCAGCACGATCGCCGTGAAAGCGTTCTTCATGCCGGTCTCCGATGCACTGGGATGCCGTTGAACCGTGGGCGTACCAGGAATTGAACCTGGGACCTCTTCGTTATCAGCGAAGCGCTCTAACCGTCTGAGCTATACGCCCGTGACCGGCGGACCGATCACGTCCACTCGAACCGACCAAGGGGTCTGTCCGTCGCGGAACGAATAGGGACTCTACACGATCGCCGCGACCGGGACCAATCGAGGATCCCCGTCATCGGCGCCGCGCAGGTCAGTCGTCGGTCAGCGTGACTCCGATGCCGCCGATCAGGCCGGCGGCCAGGTTGTAGAGCATGGCGGCGATGACCGACAGCAGCGTCAGCAGGATGACGTTGATGACCGAGAGGATGGTCGCGAAGATCGCTACCTGCCCCAGGGAGACGACCTCCTGGACCTCTGTGCTGCCGCCCGGGCCCGCCAGCATGGCGGCGAGCTCGTTGATGCCGTTGAACAGACCCGTGATGTCCATCAGGATCCAGATCAGCACGGCCGCGACGACCACCACGATGCCCAGCGAAACCGAGAGCAGGAACGCGAGCTTGAGCACCGACCAGGTGTCCACGCGCGACACGACCAGGCGCGCGCGGCGCACCTTGGCGCGCGGCGCGGGCCGCACCAGTCCCTTGGTCGAAGACCGCTGGGGCGTGCGGCTGCTGGACGACGACGCCTTGGCGCTGTCCGCCTTCTTGGCCTGGCTAGGGGAGGATCCCCGACCAGCGCCGCCGGACTTCGAACGTCCAGCCGCACCAGAGCGTGCCTCGGGGCTCATTCGTTACCTCCGTTGTTGACTTCGTCCAACGTTACGACATCCTCATCCGCAGCATCGGCTGTCGGATCCGCAATCGTAGCCGTGCCGTTCTCGACGGCTTCCTCGACCGCGTCCTCGATGTGGCGCTCGGCATTCCAGGCCACACCCACGATCGAGTCCTTGGGGGCAGGCTTGGCGAAGATGACGCCCATGGTGTCGCGGCCCTTGGCGGGGACCTCCGAGACCGCAGAGCGCACGACCTTGCCGGAGGCCATGACGACCATGACCTCGTCGGATTCTCCCACGATCAAGGCGCCGGCGAGCTTGCCGCGCTCATCCCCGACCTTGGCGACCTTGATGCCGAGCCCACCTCGGCCCTGGCGCCGGTACTGCTCGATGGCCGTGCGCTTGGCGTAGCCGCCCTCGGTCACCACGAAAACGTAGCTCTCGGTGCCCTTCGCCACGACGTCGGCGGCCAGCAGCTCGTCGTCATCGCGGAACTTCATGCCGGTCACGCCGGAGGTCGCGCGGCCCATGGGTCGCAGCGCCTCGTCATCGGCCTGGAAGTGCAGGGACTGGCCGTTGCGCGAGACCAGGAAGATGTCGTCGTCGGAGTCCACGAGCTTGGCCGAGACCAGCTCGTCGCCCTCGCGCAGATTGATCGCGATCACGCCGGCGGTGCGGTTGGTGTCGTAGTCCTCGAGCCGGGACTTCTTCACCAGGCCGCTGCGCGTGGCCAGCACCAGGTACGGGGCGTCCTGGTAGGTCGACAGCTCCATGACCTGGGCGATCTGCTCGCCGGGCTGGAAGGCCATGACATTGGCGACGTGCTGGCCCTTGGCGTCGCGACCGGCCTCGAGCAGCTCGTAGGCCTTGGTGCGGTATACGCGGCCGTGGGTCGTGAAGAACAGGATCCAGTGGTGCGTGGTGGTGGTGAAGAAATGCTCGACGACGTCGTCGCCGCGCAGATTCGCTCCGCGGATGCCCTTGCCGCCGCGGCGCTGAGCCCGGTACTGATCGATGCGCGTGCGCTTGACGTAGCCGCCGCGGGTGATCGTGACGACCACGTCCTCCTGGGGGATCAGGTCCTCCATGGACATGTCGCCGTCGTAGCCCCACAGGATCTCGGTGCGGCGGTCGTCGCCGTACTTCTCGACGGTCTCCTCGAGCTCCTCGGAGACGATCTGGCGCTGCAGGTCCTCGGAGGCGATGATCGCCTCGAAGCGAGCGATCATCTGCTCGAGCTCGGCGAAGCGGTCCTGGATCTTCTGCCGCTCCAGCGCCGCCAGGCGCCGCAGCTGCATGTTGAGGATGGCCTGGGCCTGCTCCTCGTCGATCCCGAGCAGCTCCATCAGCCCGGTGCGGGCCTCGTCCGGGGTGGGCGAGCGGCGGATCAGGGCGATGACCTCGTCCAGGGCATCCAGGGCCTTCAGCAGGCCCACCAGGATGTGCGCCTCCTCCTGCGCCTGACGCAGACGGAACGTGGTGCGCCGGACGATGACCTCGATCTGGTGGCGCACCCAGTGGTAGATGAAGGCGTCCAGGGACAGCGTGCGCGGCACACCGTCCACCAGGGCCAGCATGTTCGCGGAGAAGTTCTCCTGCAGCGGGGTGTGCTTGTAGAGGTTGTTCAGCACCACCTTGGCCACGGCGTCGCGCTTGAGCACGATCACCAGGCGCTGACCGGTGCGCCCGGAGGTCTCGTCGCGCATGTCGGCGATGCCGCCGATCTTGCCCTCCTTGACCAGGTCCGCGATCTTGATGGCCAGGTTGTCCGGGTTGACCATGTACGGCAGCTCGGTGACCACCAGGCAGGTGCGGCCGTGGATCTCCTCGACGGAGACGACCGCGCGCATCTTGATGGAGCCGCGGCCGGTCCGGTACGTGTCCTCGATGCCCTTGTGGCCGAGGATCTGCGCCCCGCCCGGGAAGTCCGGGCCCTTGACGCGCTTGAGCAGCGCCTCGAGCAGCTCCTCGCGGCTGGCCTCCGGGTTCTTCAGGTACCACTGCACGCCGTCGGCGAGCTCGCGCAGGTTGTGCGGCGGGATGTTGGTGGCCATGCCCACGGCGATGCCGGCGGAGCCGTTGGCCAGCAGGTTCGGGAACCGCGCCGGCAGCACGGTGGGCTCGCGCGACTTGCCGTCGTAGTTGTCCTGGAAGTCGACGGTCTCCTCGTGGATGTCCCGGACCATCTCCATTGCCAGCGGAGCCATCTTGGTCTCGGTGTATCGAGGGGCGGCGGCGCCGTCGTTGCCGGCGGAGCCGAAGTTCCCCTGGCCCAGGGCCAGCGGGTAGCGCTGGACCCAGTCCTGGATCAGGCGGACGAGGGCGTCGTAGATCGCCGAGTCGCCGTGCGGGTGGTAGTGGCCCATGACGTCGCCGACCACGCGGGCCGACTTGTTGAAGGACCGGTCCGGGCGGTAGCCGCCGTCGTACATCGTGTAGATGACGCGGCGGTGCACCGGCTTGAGGCCGTCGCGGACGTCCGGCAGGGCTCGTCCGACGATCACCGCCATGGCGTAGTCCAGGTAGGAGCGCTGCATCTCCGTCTGGAGGTCGACCTGCTCCACGCGATCGCCGGTGATCGTGGCGGCCTCGACCTCGGTGCCCGGCTGGTTCTCCGGCTCCTCCGGGGTGACCTGGCTGTCGTCGCTCATTCGTGCGCTTCCCGTCCTTCTCCCGACGCCCGCGGGCGTCTGTGCGTCTGCTCGGCCGCTGGGCCGTGGTGCTCGAGACTGATCCGCCGGCCACCGCCATGGAGGCGGCGACGGGCACATATGCCGCAGTCGGCATATGCTCCGTTGCGACTAGATGTCGAGGAAGCGGACGTCGTTGGCGTTCTGCTGGATGAACTCCTTGCGGGACTCGACGTCCTCGCCCATGAGCATGGTGAAGACCTGCTCGGCGGCGGCGGCGTCCTCCATGGTCACCTGCAGCAGCGTGCGGTGCTCAGGATCCATGGTGGTGTCCCACAGCTCGGTGTAGGACATCTCGCCCAGGCCCTTGTAGCGCTGGATGCCGTTGTCCTTGGGGATCCGCTTGCCCGAGGCCTGGCCCTCCGCCAGGGCGCGATCGCGCTCGGCATCCGAGTAGACGTAGTCGTGCGGCGCGTTCGACCACTTGATGCGGTACAGCGGCGGCTGCGCCAGGTACACGAAGCCGTGGTCGATCAGCGGGCGCATGAACCGGAACAGCAGCGTCAGCAGCAGCGTGGTGATGTGCTGGCCGTCCACGTCGGCATCGGCCATGAGCACGATCTTGTGATAGCGCGCCTTCTCGATGTCGAAGTCGTCGCCGATGCCCGAGCCGAAGGCCGTGATCATGGACTGGACCTCGGCGTTGGACAGCGCACGATCCAGGCGGGCCCGCTCGACGTTCAGGATCTTGCCGCGCAGCGGCAGGATCGCCTGGTGCGCCGGATCGCGGCCCTGCACGGCCGAGCCGCCTGCCGAGTCGCCCTCCACGATGTAGATCTCGGACTTCGACGGGTCCTTGGACGAGCAGTCCTTGAGCTTGCCCGGCATGCCGCCGGACTCCAGCAGCCCCTTGCGCCGGGTGGTCTCGCGGGCCTTGCGCGCCGCCAGACGAGCCTGCGAGGCGCCGATGGCCTTGCGGATGATGTCCTTGGCGTAGTTCGGGTTGCGCTCGATCCAGTCCCCGAACTCGTCGGCGACCACGCGCTGCACGAACGGCTTGGCCTCGGAGTTGCCCAGCTTGGTCTTGGTCTGGCCCTCGAACTGGGGGTCGCCGAGCTTGATCGAGATGACCGCGGTGAGGCCCTCGCGGACGTCCTCGCCGGTGAGGTTGTCGTCCTTGTCCCGCAGGAGCTTGAACTCGCGGGCCTTGCGGTTGATCACCGTGGTCAGCGCGGTGCGGAAGCCCTCCTCGTGGGTGCCGCCCTCGTGCGTGTTGATCGTGTTCGCGTAGGTGTGCACCGACTCGCTGTAGGCGGTGGTCCACTGCATGGAGATCTCCACGGAGATGGAGCGCTCGACGTCCTCGGTCTCGAAGTCGATGATCTCGTCGTGGACCAGCTCGGCCTTCTTGCCGCTGTTGATGAAGCGGACGTAGTCCAGCAGACCGTGCTCGTAGCAGTAGATGACCCGGCGGTGGCCGTCGGCGGTCACGCCCACGGTGTTCAGCGCCGGAGCCTTGGCCGTTTCCGCCTGCTCGGCGCCGCTCTCGGCCTCCGGGGACTGCGCGGTGGGGACCTCGGAGGCGTCCTGGCCCTCGACCTCGGTGATGATCTCGGTGCGCGCGGACTCGCCGGCGACCTCGTCGCCGGACTCGTCCAGGCGCCGCTGGTCGGTCAGGGTGATGCGCAGCCCCTTGTTGAGGAACGCCATCTGCTGGAACCGGGCGCGCAGGGTCTCGAAGTCGTACTCGACGGACTCGAAGATCTCCGGATCAGCCCAGAACGTCTGCGTGGTGCCGGTCTCCTCGGTCTGCTCGCCGCGCTCGAGCTCGCCCTGGGGGCGGCCGCCGTCGGCGAACTCCATGCGCCAGACGTAGCCCTGGCGGCGGATCTCGGTCTCCACGCGCGATGACAGCGCGTTGACGACGGAGATGCCCACGCCGTGCAGACCGCCGGAGACCGCGTAGCCGCCCCCGCCGAACTTGCCGCCGGCGTGCAGGATCGTCATGACGACCTCGACCGTGGGGCGGCCCTGCGTGGGGTGCATGTCCACCGGGATGCCGCGGCCGTTGTCGGTGACGCTCACGCCGCCGTCGGCCCGCAGCACGACCTCGATGTGATCCGCATGGCCGGCCAGGGCCTCATCCACGGAGTTGTCGATGACCTCGTAGACCAGGTGGTGCAGGCCCCGCGGTCCGGTGGATCCGATGTACATGCCTGGGCGCTTGCGGACCGCTTCGAGGCCCTCCAGGACGGTGATGTCGCTGGCGCCGTAGCTGCCTTCGGTGCTCTTGTCCTCTGACACGGGCTGCTGGTTCCTCCTGATGGTCATGATGGAGGCCGCAAGGGTCCTGGAGCACGGGGTCCGGGGCGCAGGCAGCACTCCCGACGACAGCGAGCGAGCGGAACGCACCGGAGCATTCGGGGGGCCGCGGGGTCTGCGCGCTCGATGCGCTGCGTCGATAATCCGGGCCCATCATACCGGATCTGCGCAGATGCCGGGTGCGGGACGGCCTGAACCCGCTGTCAGCGGCACGAGAACGCCCCTAGGAGTGCCTCCGGGGGTGCTCGCTGACCCGGAAGTCGTCTCCGGAGGTGCAGAGCACTCTGCAGGCCGTCCACGGTCTAGAGGCAGATGCCGATCGACGGCGGTCCGGATCAGCCGTAGGTGTCGCGGGGCCCGCGGCCGCGGATCGAGCGCCGGCCCTTGCGCCAGCTGGGGGCCGCCGGGCCCACGATGTCCAGGCGCGTGACGATGCCCGGGCCCAGGCGCTTCTCGATGGTCGACAGCACTTGGGACTGCAGCATCCGCATGTTGGCGGCCTGGGCGGTGGACGAGCATCGCACGCGCAGCACGGTGTCCTCGAAGGACTCCGGCACGCAGTGCTCGGCCACGTACGCCCCCACCAGCTCCGGCCACAGGGTCATGACCGACCCGACGGCGACCGGGGTCCGCCAGCCGCGTCCGGAGACCAGGCGATCCATGACCCCGCCGATGCCCTGCGGATCCCGCGGCGAGTCTCCGGCGCCCGAATAGCCGCCCAGCTGCCGCGGATCGCGCTCGGCGTCCCGGCGGCGCACGGGACTGGCGGTGAGCGCCTCCATGGCAGCGCCGAAGCTGCGCAGGTTGGCCTTGGCCGCAGCGCCGTGAAGCCGTCCCTCGCCGCGGGCCTCGGCGCCCCGGCGCACGCGCATCAGGGCGGCGGCGGCCGGATCGACGATGTCGCGGTCGCGCTCGGCGCGCGGCTGCTGGGCGGGGATCACGTGCGGGATCCGGGATCGACGACGGCCTTGCCCGGGCTCACGCGCACCAGGGTGAGCCCCGAATCGGCATCCAGCAGCTCCTGCGGGACGTCCTCCTCCACGGCGGCGGTCACCAGCACCTGCTCGGCCTCCGAGACCATGTCGGCCAGGCGGCTGCGGCGCTGGGCGTCGAGCTCGGCGAAGACGTCGTCGAGGATCAGCACGGGGGAGGAGCCCTCGGAGCGGTCGTCGTCCAGGTGCACGTACCAGGAGCCCAGCCGCAGGGACAGGGCGCAGGACCACATCTCGCCGTGGGAGGCGTAGCCGCGGGCCGGCAGATCGCCGAGCTGGATCTCGAGCTCGTCGCGATGCGGTCCCACCAGGGACACCGCCCGCTCGATCTCCTGGTCCTGGGCCTCCGCGCAGGCCTGGAGCATCAGCTCGCGCAGATCCGCGGTGCTGAAATGGGCAAGCTGATCGACCCGACCGTCTGCGCTCTCCGGGAGGATCGAGGAGCGGTACCGCAGCCGGGGCATCCGGGGACCGTCGGAGAGGCTGCTGTAGGCGCGGCGGACCTCGGGCTCGAGAGCGAGGACGAGCTGCAGACGAGACTGCAGGACCGCGGCCCCATAGGTCGCCAGCTGGTCGTTCCAAGCGCTGAGAGTGGCCTCGTGCGCCTGGGTGAAGCGCCCGGCCTTCCGCGCCGATTTCAGCAGGGCGTTGCGCTGGCGCACGGTCTTCTCGTAGTCGGAGATGACCCCGGCCAGGGCCGGACGCATGGAGGAGCCCAGCACGTCCAGGAACGCCCGGCGCCCGGAGGGCTCGCCCTTGATCAGCGCGAGGTCCTCCGGGGAGAACAGCACGGTGCGCAGGATGCCCAGGGCCTCTCGGGCGCGGACCGAGCCGCCTCGGTTGATCCGCACCGTGGGAGCACGGCCCTCGCTCAGAGTGAACTCGAGGTTCGTGCGGTGCCCGGCCCTGCGGATCCCCGTGCGGATCATGGCGCGCTCGGTGCCTGCTCGGTGCAGCGGGGCATTGCCGCTGACCCGATGCGAGGCCAGCGTGGCGGCGTAGTCGATCGCCTCGACCACGTTGGTCTTGCCCACCCCGTTGGGCCCCAGCAGGACCGTGATCCCGGGGGTCAGCTCGAGCTGGAGCTGCTCATAGCTGCGGAAGTCCGCGAGGGAGAGGGAGTCGACGTGCACGCAGGTCCGGGGCTCAGGAGCTGGGGAGGCGGACCGGCATCAGCAGGTACCGGTAGGCGACGTCGTCGTCCCCGTCCTGCTCCTTCTGCGCCGAGAGAACTGCCGGCTTGGGCGGAGCGGTGAAGGAGAAGCGCACGTACTCGGAGTGGAAGGCGTGCAGGCCCTCCGAGAGGTACGTGGGATTGAAGGCGACGGTGATGTCCTCGCCCTGGAGGTTGGCCTCGATGACCTCGGAGGCCTGGGCGTCCTCGCCGGTGCCGGCATCCAGGGCCACCTGGCCGTCCGTGAAGGCCAGACGGACCGGGGTGTTGCGCTCGGCCACCAGGGACACGCGGCGCACGGCCTCCACCAGCTCGGAGGTGCGCACCGAGGCGGTGATGGGCGTGGACTCGGGGAACAGCGAGCGGATCTTGGGGTACTCGCCGTCGATCAGCAGCGAGGTGGTGCGGCGGCCGCCGGACTCGAAGCCCACCAGCTCCGTGCTGTCCGACAGGGCGAGGTTCAGCTCACCGGCCGGGCCGAGGGTCTTGGCGACGTCGTTGAGCGTCTTGGCCTTGATCAGCGCAGCCGTCTGCAGCGAGCTGCTGTTGGGGCGCCAGGTGAGCTCGCGCATGGCCAGGCGGTAGCGGTCGGTGGCCAGCAGGGTCATCCGCTCGCCGTCGATCTCGATCCGGACGCCGGTGAGGATCGGCAGGGTGTCGTCCTTGGAGGCGGCGATGTTGACCTGCGCGACGGCCTGGGCGAACTCAGCGCCGTCGATGACGCCTGAGACCTCGGGCAGGCCGGGCAGCTCGGGGTAGTCCTGCACGGGCATGGCCGCCAGGTTGAACCGAGACGAGCGGCAGATCAGCGTCAGCTTGCCGTCATCCGTGATGACGTCCACGGGAGCCGAGGGCAGCGAGCGGCAGATGTCTGCCAGCAGGCGGCCGGAGACCAGAGCGGTGCCCTCCTCCTCGATCTGGGCGTCGATCGAGACCCGAGAGGAGATCTCGTAGTCGAATCCGGCCAGGGAGACCTGCCCGTTATCCGCCTTGAGCAGCAGACCGGAGAGCACCGGGACGGGCGGGCGAGGGGACAGTGACCGGGCGGTCCAGGTCACGGCCTCGGCCAGAACGTCGCGTTCGACGGAGAACTTCACGGTGGGGGCGCCTTTCGTTCGCAGATGTCGTCCGCGCGGCGTCCGGTGCGGAGGTCCGGACAGACGACGACAGCATGCTATCGGCGCGCTGTGCCCTGTGCCATCTGCCGGAGCAGACCGGGGAGTCGCAGAGGCGCTTCGGTGGATCCGGCTTTCTGTAATTCCAAGAATCCTGGAGGTGTGGAGCCCCGTGACCTGCTCGAGGCAGGCAGCGAACAGCTCTCGGTGCGGCTGAACGTGTAATTACACGAGCTCGCCGGGTCCGGATCGGGCGTCAGGGCATTCGTTGTCCGGCGGGAGGTATTAATGGACAGTAGTGTTCATAACCGCTGTGGATCTTGTGGAAAAAACCCTGATCGGCTGATCTGGCGCGGATCATGGCTGTGGGTCGGCTGTGCACCGCCATCCACGGACCGCCCCGTGCCTGTGTAATCACATTCTTGTCATTCCGGGCCCGTGCACAGGCCGATCCCCGGATCTGCCTCGACTGTCCACCGCGATCGCGGTTCTCTCCACAGTGCTGTCCACAACCGGTGGAATCGTGTCGTGCACAGCCTGTCCACAGGGCTTCCCACAGCTGTGGAGAACGGGTTTCGCAGCCCGCATCCGCGCCGCGCCGTCCTGTGGATGACCGGAGATCGACGCAGGCCCCGGGTCCGCTCGTGCGGGCCCGGGGCCTGAAGGGATGAGGCAGAGCGCAGCGCATGGGCTGCGTTGCGGATCAGCTGTGGCGCTGCTGCTTGATCCGGTTGGTGAGCTCGGTGACCTGGTTGAAGATCTGCCGGCGCTCGGCCATCAGCGTCCGGATCTTGCGATCGGCGTGCATGACCGTGGTGTGGTCGCGGCCGCCGAGCTCCTGTCCGATCTTGGGCAGGGACATGTCCGTGAGCTCGCGCAGCAGGTACATGGCGATCTGCCGGGCCGTGACCAGCGTGCGCGTGCGGGACTTGGACTTCAGCTCGTCCAGCGAGATGTCGAAGTAGGCGGCGGTCTGCCCCAGGATCGTGGCGGCGGTGATCTCGCCGTCGTCGTCGGTGATCAGGTCCTTGAGCACGAGCTCGGCAAGGGGCAGGTCCACGTCCTGCTTGTTCAGGGAGGCGAAGGCCGTGACGCGGATGAGGGCGCCCTCGAGCTCGCGGATGTTCGTGGAGATGTGCGAGGCGATGTACTCCAGGACCTCGGGCGGGGCCTGGGTGCCGTCGGCATCGGCCTTCTTGCGCAGGATGGCGATGCGGGTCTCGAGCTCGGGCGGCTGGACGTCGGTGATCAGTCCCCACTCGAAGCGCGAGCGCATGCGATCGGCGAATCCCGTGAGCTGCTTCGGCGGCAGATCGGAGGTGATCACGATCTGCTTCTCGTGGTTGTGCAGCGCGTTGAAGGTGTGGAAGAACTCCTCCTGCGTGTGCTCCTTGCCCGCCAGGAACTGGATGTCGTCGATCAGCAGCATGTCGACGTTGCGGTAGATCTCCTTGAAGGAGGAGCCCTCGTCGTCGCGGATCGAGTTGATGAAGTCGTTGGTGAACTCCTCCGAGTTCACGTAGCGCACCGCGATGCCGGGGTAGAGCCGTTTGGCGTAGTGCCCGATCGCGTGCAGCAGGTGGGTCTTGCCGAGCCCTGAATCCCCGTATATGAACAGCGGGTTATATGCCTTGGCCGGCGTCTCGGAGACCGCGAAGGCCGCCGCGTGGGCGAAGCGGTTGGACTGGCCGATGACGAACGACTCGAAGACGTACTTGGGGTTCAGCCGAGCGCTCGAATCCCATTCGGCCGAGGCCGCACCGGCCGTGCCGTGGTCCTCCGCAGCCGAGCGGCCCGGGACAGCGGCGGGGACGAAGGTGTCCTGAGGTCCGGTCTCCCCGACTGCGGCCTCTCCGGTGCTCTGCGCGGAGGCGGTGTCCTGCGGCGCGGGCTGCCCGGGCAGGGGGCGTCGGGCCGGCTCCGGTGCGGAGGGCCGCGGCGCCGGCGGTCGCGGCGACGGCGAGCTGAAGGTGTTCACGGCCCCTGAGTACTCGGAGCTCGTGGTGGACAGGGAGTCCTGCTCGGTCTCCTCCTGGGCAGCCGGCGGCGCGGTGTGGCCGCGCTCGGCCTCGAGCTCGTTCAGCGGCGGCAGCGAGGCCCGGGACGCGGACTCGATCTCCTGCTCGGAGACCTCCTCCAGGTCGGTGTCCACCACCAGAGCGACCAGGGTGTCCTTGCCGAAGGAGTTCGTGACCGCCTGGTTGAAGGCCGGCGCGATCTTGGACTGCAGGACCTCGCGGGTCAGCTCGTTCGGCACGGCGATCAGCAGCGTGGTGCCCATGAGGCCCCGGGGCTTGGCCAGGCGCAGGAAGCCGCGGTGACGCGGGGAGATCTGCGGGTCCTCGGTCATGGCGCGGACGCATTCGGCCCAACGGGCGTCGAGCTCCGGATTCTGCTGAGGACTCACGGTGGCGGGGACTCCGGGATTCGGGGGCGATGTCGGCTCCGGGCGGGTGCCCGGGTGCGCTCGCGACCGGTCATCCACAGAGTTGTTCACAGCGGTGGACAGCGGCTCGGGGCTCGAGCGCGAGGGTTCAGCGTAGAGCACGTTCAAAGCCCCGACCTAGCCCCGATCGGGGCCGAAAAGAACTACAATCGTGTAGTTACACGAGCGAGAGCGCACCGTTGCTGGCAAGGACGGGGATCCGGTTATCCACAGGAATTTCCGGAAGACGTGCACAGCATGTGGGCGAGAGGCGGTCACCGTCGGTTCGGTTGACCGTCCCACTCGCCGCGCCTACAATCGATCAGTCCTGTGTCTGACCTGCGCCCGGCGCCATGCGCCTCGCGGCGGCACAGCCATCGACCACCACAGCGGTGGACCCCTTCCTCAGGCGGACGGCCTGCTGCGCGCTCGTGCTCTGCACGGGCAGCGTGCGCCGGATCCGCACAGGGCAGGGGCACGCCCGTCCTGCATCCGGAGAAGATCAATGAGCAAGCGCACGTTCCAGCCGAACAACCGTCGTCGCGCCAAGAAGCACGGCTTCCGCGCCCGCATGCGCACCCGCGCCGGCCGCGGCATCCTCTCGGCGCGCCGCGCCAAGGGCCGCGCCTCCCTCTCTGCCTGAGCCCTCTCGTCGCCCTCGCGGATCCGACGGCCTCTGCTCAGCAGAGCCCCGGTCCGCAGACGCCGCCGAGACCGAAGGGGTGAGCGCGTGCTTCCCGCACAGCACAGGATGCGCACCTCCACGCACTTCGCAGCGACCACACGTTCCGGTGCCCGACAGGGGCGCCGGAACGTCGTCGTCTATGTGCGCGCCACGTCCGGGGACCAGCCGTCCCGGGCGGGCTTTGTGGTATCCAAGCGGGTCGGCAATGCGGTCTGCCGCAATCTCGTGAAGCGGCGGCTGCGCGAGCTCGTCGGGATGACGATCCAGGGCAGCCCAGCCGGCTTCGACGTCGTGGTGCGGGCCCTGCCCGCCTCGGCAGAGGCCGACTTCGCCGAGCTGCGGCGGGACTGGGAATCCGCCTGGCGCAAGGCCGCGAGCAAGGCCGAGGTGCCGGCATGAGCACCGCGCAGGGCCTCGGCCATCAGCATCCTGTCCTGGATGAGGAGCAGCTCTGGGAGCAGGCACCGTCGGACTTCGTGCGCCCCCGGGGTGCGGTCCAGGCGGTGTGGCTGCTGCCGCAGAACCTGATCATCGCGGGTCTGAAGCTCTACCGCATGCTGATCTCCCCGCTCTACGGGGACGTCTGCAGGCACTTCCCCACCTGCTCGGCCTACGGCCTCGAGTCCGTGGTTCGCCACGGGGCGGTCCGGGGCCTAGGTTTGACCGTGCGACGACTGCTCAGGTGCCATCCCTGGGCGGCGGGCGGAATCGACAGGGTGCCGCAGGGCGGCCGCCGGTTCTCCTCGGAGACCGAGCTGCCGCGGATCATCCTGCTCAACCACCCCACACCCGCCGATCGCGCAGCGGTGCTGACACCCCGCGATCCGGCACACGAGACCACGTCCGCGCGCCAGCACGGCGCAGACCCGGCTGCCGCGCAGACGGCTCAAGGAGCTTCCTCACGATGAACATCTTCGACATCATCCTCTGGCCCTTCAAATGGGTCGTCTCGGCGGTCCTGTGGCTCTTCCACGAGCTGTTCACCCTCATCGGGCTGGATGCGGCGAGCGGATGGACCTGGGTCCTGGCCATCGTGGGCCTGACCCTGGTCATGCGAACCCTGACCATCCCGCTGTTCCTGCGCCAGATCCGCTCCATGCGCGGCATGCAGGAGATCCAGCCGCAGATGGCCAAGCTGCAGGCCAAGTACAAGGGCAAGAAGGACCAGGTCTCGCGCCAGGCCATGGCCCAGGAGCAGATGGCCCTGTACAAGGAGCACGGGGTCAATCCCCTGGCCTCCTGCCTGCCGATCATCGCCCAGATGCCGATCTTCTTCGGCCTGTTCCAGGTGCTCAACGGCGTGACCGGCGCTGCCGAGCGGGACGAGGGGATCCTGGTCCTGTCCTCGGACAAGGTCCACCAGTTCTACGACGGCACCCTGTTCGGCGCCCCGCTGTTCTCCACGCTGCGCTCGCCCGGCGACGGCAACCACACCGCCACGATCATCATCGCGGCCCTGCTGGTGGTGGCCATGACGGTCACCATGTTCATCTCGCAGAAGCAGCTGGCGTCCAAGAACGTCTCGGAGGCCACCAAGAACTCTCCGATGTACCGCCAGCAGCAGATGATCATCTACATCTTCCCGATCATCTTCCTCATCACGGGCATCAACTTCCCGATCGGCGTGCTGATCTACTGGACCGTCTCCAACCTGTGGTCCATGGGCCAGCAGTACTGGGTCATCCGCAACAACCCCACTCCCGGCTCGCAGGCCGAGCGCGAGCTCAACGAGCGCCGCGAGGCCAAGGGCCTTCCCCCGGTCGGCAAGACCAAGGAGGAGCACCAGGCCGAGATCGAGGAGGCTCGCGCCAAGGCTGCCGCCGGTCAGCGCCAGCAGCCCATGAGCAAGAAGCGCCAGAAGGCCAAGGGCATCAAGGACCAGGGCCCGCTCGAGACCGGCCAGGACGATGTCCAGCAGCCTGAGAAGGCTCAGGGGCCGGTGATCAACGGGGAGTCGACCACTGGTTCGTCGTCGCCGGTCTCCAAGGGCTCGTCGGGCGGCAAGAAGTCCGGCAAGGGCAAGTCCGGGTCCTGAGACCGAACCCCTCAGGGCGCCGCTCGAGTCATACTGTCGAGACGGCTGCTGCACCACTTCCGTCAGGAGAGACGAATGAGCGAGAACCAGCACAGCGAGCAGGCTCAGGACTCCGCGCCCGAGGGCGTGCAGATCCAGGACCTGGAGCCCGGTCAGAAGGTCGACGCCTCGGCGGTCGTCGCCGGTGTGGACGTCCCGCAGGACGACGAGGCCGCTGCGGCCTCTGCCGAGCAGAGCGACCAGGATGACGACGAGCTCGACCCCCTCGTGGAGGAGGGCGAGGTCGCTGCGGACTACCTCGAGGAGCTGCTGGATCTCGCGGATCTGGATGGCGACATCGACATCGAGGTCCGCAACGGCCGCACCTACCTCTCCGTGGTGACGGAGGAGGAGGGCGATGACGGCCTCGACATGCTCGTCGGCAAGGACGGAGAGGTGCTCGAGGCTCTCCAGGAGCTCGTGCGGCTGGCCGTGCTGGCCGGCACGGAGCAGCGCAGCCGGCTGGTGCTCGATATCGCCGGGCACCGGCTGGCCCGTGCCGAGCAGCTGCGGGAGCTGGCCCGTCGTGCCGTGCAGAGCGTGCGGGGCTCCGGCGAGCCGGTGCACCTGGACCCGCTGAGCCCCTACGAGCGCAAGATCGTGCACGACGTCGTGGCGGAGGAGGGCATGCACTCCGAGTCGGAGGGCGAGGGCCCCGGACGCCACATCGTGGTCTCGGCGAACGGCTGAGGCATGACGGAGCAGCACCCAGGCGAACGCTCTGATCGCAGCAGGCAGGCGGAGTCCGACGGAGCCGTCGCCCAGCCGGCTCCCGAGCTGCAGGGGCGTGAGGCCGAGGCCGCGCAGAGCCTGTTCGGCGACCGGCTCGAGCTAGCCCAGCGCTATGTGGAGCACCTTGCCTCATCGGGCATCGTGCGCGGACTGATCGGTCCGCGTGAGGCTCCGCGGCTGTGGGGACGTCACGTCCTGAACTGCGCCGTGGTGGAGGCACTGATCCCGCAGGATGCCCGTGTGGCCGATGTGGGCTCCGGGGCGGGACTTCCCGGGCTGTGCCTGGCGATCGCACGCCCCGATCTGGAGCTCACGCTGATCGAGCCGCTCGAGCGCCGCGTGACCTGGCTGAACGAGATCGTCCAGGATCTGCAGCTCGAGAACGTGCAGGTCCTGCGTGCGCGCGGCGAGCAGGTCGAGGAGCTGCCGGGCGGTTCCGCGCCGGACGTGGTCACGGCCCGCGCTGTCTCCGCGCTCGGCGGTCTGTTGGACTTCACGCTTCCGCTGCTGCAGGGCTCCGGTGAGCTGCTCGCGCTCAAGGGCCGGTCGGCGCAGCAGGAGATCGATAAGGCACGCAAGCAGCTCAAGCGGCACCGCGTCGCGCAGACCGAGGTGCTCACCCTGGGCTCGGAGCTGCTCGAGGAGCCGACCACCGTGGTACGAGTCGTCCTCTGAATCGGTCTCGAGGCGCTGACCTCGATCGACGGTCCGGGGAAGCGTCTTGGGTAGTGTGGGGCAGGCCCCTCAGCGGCCGCGACATGTAATGTGATGCATATCACAAAGGACCGAGGAAGGCGACGTGGTGACCCAGAACGACAGGCCTCACGGCTATGACTTCGGTCTTCCCCCTGATCCGGTCTCGCAGGATTCGGCAGTGCAACCGGACCGCGGATCGCGGTTGACTGCAAGACAGGACGCCGACGCGACAGCCGCCGCACAAGGCGCGGGAGACACCCCCCTCGGAAGGAAGCTCGTGGAAGAGAATCAGCGACGTCGCCGACTCGAGCACGTGCAGCTTCAGCGGCCTGAGCGCACTCGCGTGATCACGGTCAGCAACCAGAAGGGCGGCGTGGGCAAGACGAGCACCGCCGTCAACCTGGCAGTGGGCCTGGCCAAGCAGGGTCTCAACGTTCTGGTGGTCGACAACGATCCGCAGGGCAATGCCTCCACCGCCCTGGGCGTCCCGCACAGCTCGGAGGTTGACGGCGTCTACGACGTCCTCGTCGATGAGATGGAGCTGGCTCAGGTGGTCGCGCCCTCCCCCGAGTCCGATCGGATCGTGGTGGCGCCGGCGACCATCGACCTGGCCGGTGCAGAGATCGAGCTCGTGTCCATGGTGGCGCGCGAGCAGAGGCTGTCCCGTGCTCTGGACCAGTATGCCAAGGGTCGTGAGGAGCAGGGCCTGGAGCGTCTCGACTACGTCTTCATCGACTGCCCGCCCAGCCTCGGCCTGCTGACCATCAATGCCTTCGTGGCCGCCAGCGAAGTCCTGATCCCCATCCAGTGCGAGTACTACGCGCTCGAGGGCCTGAGCCAGCTGCTGCGCAACATCGAGATGATCCAGAAGCACCTGAACCCGGATCTGGTCGTGTCCACCATCCTCATGACCATGTACGACGGCCGTACCAACCTGTCCTCCCAGGTGGCGGATGAGGTGCGGGCGCACTTCCCGGAGCAGGTGCTGGAGACCATGATCCCCCGGTCCGTGCGGATCTCCGAGGCGCCGAGCTATCAGCAGTCGGTGCTGAACTACGATCCGCAGTCCACGGGCGCTCTGTCCTATCTCGAGGCAGCCGCTGAGATCGCCGCGCGAGGCGTGCCGAAGAGCAAGTGATCCATTGATCGGGCAGGCTCTGCAGGTCCTAGCGGGCCCCGTTCCTCGTGGAACGGGGCCCGTAGTCATTCCAGCTCTTGCAAGAGGGAGACGGTGCTGTCATCGTCGGCCGGCGGATGTCGACTGCTGCCGCTCGTCTTCTGTCGGCGTGTTTCACGTGGAACGTGCGGTTCGAACCTTCTCCATACGGTCTTTGACTCAAGGTGGCGAGGGGTGCCGGCGGTCGTCCATGCGCGACGGTTGTCCGAGGAAGCGCAGGAGGAATCGGACCCCGATGACTCCGACGAACTCCGGGTCTTGCCCGCTGTCCGTCGTCCCAGGCACACGGCGATCAAGTGAGAGGCGGAAAAGCTCTTCCCTTGGGAGACGCCTCTGCATGCCCTGGTCTGCAGCACGCGATGGACGACGCGTGACGGAACGTGAGGGTCGTTACGGGAAGAGGTCCAGTCGAGAGCTGGATCCGACGTCAGGACCCTCGATGGCTCGTCGGCGGCATGGTGGCCGTCTTCGGTCATTGCGCGAGTCCATGTTTCACGTGGAACGCATTGTCTCTGGTGTCTGTCTGCTCTCCGTGCTTCGATTGTCGGGTGCTGCGGAGCGCATCGCGACGGCGAGAGTCTCCGGGGTGCGCGGCGGGACCGGGAAGGCGGGTCCCTGTACATGCTGGCGATGCCGCCAGGCGAGTGCACCATTGGTCATGGGACAAGTGCTGCCTCTGTGTGGCGACGATGCCATGCGAACTGAGAGGTCCTACTGCGCGAGCGTTGTCAAGACTGAGGCCGGGTCTCATCAACCCGTAGCAGCTCACTTGATGCGATGATCTGTGTCCAGAGCGGAGGCCAAGGGCCGAGGGCCACGGCTCTGAAAGCCAGGCTCTGCGCGCGGTAGTCAGCTCACTGGTACGCGAGGGCCAAAGGGCATACACCGGCCGGTCTGCGGTTTGAGGCGACATGCGGGTGATCCACGCGATCCACGCCCCGGAGACGGAGACCGGCTGCAGCACGCAGAGGTGATTCAGGGGTGAGGCGCACACGCCATGGACTTAGACGGAATGCAGGATGCGTGACGTCCTCCTCGTACCGATCGCGCAATGGGCGTGCGCATGCCGTGATGTTTCACGTGGAACGCTGCGGGAATGGCCCCCTAGGACACTGTCTGGACGACCAGTCGGGTGATGGGCGCGTGTCTTCAACGTCGTAACAGTCGAGGCGAAATTCCTGGATTCTATTCGGAACGTGCGCGTGGATGGCCTTGTGACTGAGCGATGTTCCACGTGAAACGAACACCTGACCGTTAGATGCAGTCCGCTTCGGGAGTGGATAGCGCCCATGGGCGCTCGATGTTTCACGTGGAACGATCGCGAAGACCATGCCTTCGCGACTGGAGTGCGTCCTGCCAGGCCAGATCGGTCACAATGTGGCCCGGAACTCCGGGTGGTTCCACGTGAAACGCGCGAATCTCTGTCGATGCTCCGTAGACTGTCCGGGTCGTCCAGTAGAGGAGTGTTGTCCATGGCGGAGCGCAAGAGGGGACTCGGTAGAGGCCTCGGAGCCCTGATTCCCAGTGCACCTGTCGAGGAGCCGTCTTCGGAGTCGAGTGTCCGGCGAAACGACGCTGGGGGTGCAGAGGCGCCGCAGGCCGGTAGCGCGGCAGCGCAGTCGGAGTCGACCGTCGCAGCTGATACCGCAGCGGTGAATGCGTCCGATGCGACGGAGAGCAACGACTCCCGTACGGATCGACCTGGGCGAGTCAAGTCGGAGGCTGCACGTTCCGGGACGGGAGCACCCCAGCCTGAGGAGTCTAAGCCGTCGTCGTCTCCCACGGGGGTTCGCTCCAAGACCGGAGCGGCGACAGGAGCGTCCTCGAAGTCTGGAACTGCCGCCTCGCGGAGTGGAAAGGCATCCACCGCCCCCAAGTCCTCAAAGAAGAAGGGGAAGGGAACGTCGACTGCGGCCGGGGCCCCCGTCTCCGAGGCGGATGCGAGGGCGACTGCGGTGGACCCCAAGCACGCCGAGTCGAGCGGTTCTGCGGAGGAGGCGACATCGTCCGTTTCACGTGGAACGGGCGGCCGTCGCCGCCCGGTCTCGGCCAGTGCTCGACAGAGCGCCATGAAGTCCCGGATGGATATGGGGGCAGCCCTGCAGAACCGCGGAGGAAGCGGCCGCCCGTCCGACATGTTCTTCACCCCTACTCCCTCGTCCGCGGAATCAGCGGAATCTGCCGATTCTCCGGACGAGGCCTCGGATCAGCAGGAGTCCGTGCAGTCGGCTGCTCCCGCCGCCTCGGACGCCACCACGGAGGTGCGCACTTCCGTCACCGAGCCCCCAGAGGGCGCGACGGACGCTGATCGGACGGCTGATGTTTCACGTGGAACGTCGAGGGCTGACGCGGAAGGCGTCGAACCAGAGGCCGTAGTCGCGGAAACCCCCGCGCCCGCTGCGGATCTGCCTGCGGATCCCGACACGTCGGACCTCGCCTCGGTCCCCGGCGCGGCGTTCGCGGAAGTCCCCGTGGGCAGCATCCACCCCAACCGGAAGCAGCCGCGTCAGATCTTCGACGAGGACGAGCTCGCGGAGCTCGCCTACTCCATCGGCGAGCTCGGAGTCCTTCAGCCGATCGTCGTCCGGCCGTCCCGAGAGCCGGACGGTCAGCCCTACGAGCTGGTGATGGGTGAGCGCCGTTGGCGGGCCACTCAGCGCGCGGGCCTCGACACCGTGCCCGCCATCGTCCGCGACACCGCAGATGATGACCTCCTGCGCGATGCACTGCTGGAGAACCTGCATCGCAGCCAGCTGAACCCTCTGGAAGAGGCTGCGGCGTATCAGCAGCTGCTCGAGGAGTTCGGGGCCACTCAGGAGGAACTGTCTCGACGCATCGGGCGCTCCCGTCCGCAGATCTCCAACACGCTGCGTCTGATGCGCCTGCCACCGCTGGTTCAGCGCCGGGTGGCGGCAGGTGTGCTCTCGGCCGGCCATGCTCGTGCGTTGCTGGCGCTGGAAGATCCTGCCGAGATGGAGCGGCTGGCCCAGCGCATTGTTGCTGAAGGCATGTCGGTGCGCGCTGCTGAGGAGGCAGCATCGCTGTCCAAGCGCGGCAAGCCGGGGCGTCGACCCGCGGCCAGGGCCCAGGAGCACCACAGGGAGCGTCTGGACTATATCGCCGACGCCTTCTCCGACAAGCTGGACACCAGCGTGAAGATCAACCTGGGTGCCCGCAAGGGGCGGATGACGATCGAGTTCGCCTCCGTCGAGGATCTCAATCGCATCATCTCGGTGCTGGATCCGCAGACGCAGGATGCGGCTCAGGAGGACTGAGCGCCTGCTGGCACCTCGCCCGGATCGGTCGTGACGACAGCTCCGGGCGGGGTGCGGCACCGCCTCGCTCCCTGACCGTCTGGTACAGCGCTGAACACGCAGAAGAGCCCCTTTATGTGATGTACGTCACATAAAGGGGCTCTTCGTCGCTCTGGAGGAGGTCAGGCCTTGGGTCGTCGTGCCAGCTCTCGAGCGATATCCGAGGTGCTGAGCGTCCCTGTGGGGTGATCCTGGGAGGACTGCGCGAACATGCGCTGCAGGCCCACGGCGATCGCCTGAGCGATATGCGCTCGGTACTCCCCCCGCTCCAGATCCTCGGACTCCCCGGGGTTGGAGAGGTAGCCCATGTCCAGGTAGATCGTGGGCGCAGGCGTGGTGCGCAGGACGATCCACTGACGGCCATGGCAGCCCAGATCCAGTGCACCCGTGCGTGCGACCATCTCGCGCTGGATCAGCGAGGCGCCGCGCTGGCCGATCGGGGAGAGGGCGTCCTGCTCGGAGCCGGAATTCCCCCAGAAGTACGAGGCCATGCCGCTGGCCTTCTCCGAGCGGTTCCAATCGCATCCGAGCACGACGACCACGGGCTGGCGCACGCCCTCGAGGGCCTCATCCAGGGTGCCGGGAGTCTCGATCACCGTGCCGTCGGCGGCCTGGAGCGGCTGATCGGAGACGACGACGGGATGGGCGCCGATGTCGGCGAGCAGCTCGTGGGCACGAGCTGCGACATCCAAGGAGAGGTCCCGACTGCGCTGCCGATCCGCAGGGGGAGCCTCCGCAGGGCTGGGGTGCTCCCCGATCATGGCGCTGGGCACCAGGATAATGCGGTGCGAGCGCACTGCGCCGTTGGCGGACTCCAGATTGTGGAAGTCGCGCAGAGAGAACGCCTTGGAGTTCGTGATGTTCTTGTTGATCCGGGCCAGGGCCTCGATGGTGCGGTGATCCACTCGGCCGCTGCGCTCCAGTCCCAGGCTCTGCTGCAGCTCCAGCACAGCGAGGTGAGTCTTCTCCTCGAACGCGCCGTTGAGATGGCCGTAGTACAGACCGAGGAGGGACAGATTGTGCTGGAGGCGCTCGACGTCGTCGCCCCGCATGGGCTCCTGGCGGTCCCACTGCAGCGGACGGTCCCCCAGGGTGTACTGGGCCTCGCTGAGGCGCCGTTCGGTCTCCGGGCCCACCAAGCCGTCGACGATCAGTCCCCGGCTCTGCTGGAAGGCCCTGACCGCCGTCTCCAGGGCGGCGTCGAACTCAGTGGCCTGAGGGCCGTCCAGGTCGGTGTCCTGGGGCAGCTGGCCGGCGCGCACGAGTCGCTCGCGCAGGACCCGTACGCGGCGGTCGCTGTGGCCGCGGCCCAGGGAGGCGGCAGAGGAGTCGGACATGGAGACCTTACGGAGTCGGGAACGAGGGAAATTCCTTGAATACTAGAGGCACTCGGTGCGTGTGTGCATCTCACCAGCGGGAAGAGGCACCCGAACGGCCCCCGGAAGCCCCCGCGATGGCGGGCTTCCGGGGGCCGTTCGGCAAGTGAGCGGATCAGGCGCCGAGGAACTCGGCGAACTCCTTCTCGAGAGCTGACTTGGGCTTGGCGCCGATGGACTGCTTGGCCACCTCGCCGTTGTTGAAGACGTACACGGCCGGGATGGACGTGATGCCGTACTTGGCGGCGATGGCCTGGTTGTCGTCGACGTTGACCTTCACGACCTTCACGGAGTCGTGCTCCTCGGCGATCGAGTCCAGGACCGGGCCGACCATGCGGCAGGGGCCGCACCATTCGGCCCAGAAATCGACGATGACGGGCTTGTCGGACTGGAGGACCTCGGCCTCGAAGTCGGACTCGTTGACGGCTGCTGCGTTGCTCATGGTGTGCTCCTTCTGGGGTGGTGAGGGTCTGTGGGAGGGCCTGGGCTCAGCCGGCGCGGGCGTCCAGGTAGTGCCCGGCGTCGATCGCCGCGGCGCAGCCGGAGCCGGCGGCCGTGATGGCCTGCTTGTAGGTGGGATCCAGGACGTCGCCGGCGGCGAAGACGCCCGGCAGCGAGGTCCGGGACGAGCGGCCGTCGACCTGGACGGTGCCGTCGGGATCGATCGCGAGCTGGTCTGCGAACAGGCCGGTGCGGGGATCGGCGCCGATCGCCACGAACAGGCCGGTCACCGGAAGCGCGGAGGCCTCCTGCGTGACGGTGTCTCGCAGGGTCAGCTCCTCGACCTTGGACTCGCCCGAGATGCCGATGACCTCCTTGTTCCAGAGGATCTCGATCTTGGGGTCCTCGAAGGCGCGCTGCTGCATGATCTCGGAAGCGCGGAACTCGTCGCGGCGGTGGATGATCGTGACCTTGGAGGCGAACTTGGTCAGGAACGTGGCCTCTTCGATCGCGGAGTCTCCGCCGCCCACCACGGCGATGTTCTGCTCGCGGAAGAAGAAGCCGTCGCAGGTCGCGCACCAGGAGACGCCGTGGCCGGACAGCCGCTTCTCGTCCTCCAGGCCGAGCTCGCGGTAGGCGGAGCCGGTGGCCAGGATGACGGCCTTGGCCCGCAGGACCTCGCCGCCCTCGACCGTGATCTCCTTGATGTCGCCCTCGAGCTTCAGCGACAGAGCGTCCTCGTAGCGGACGTCGGCGCCGAAGCGCTCGGCCTGGGCCTGCATGGTGCCCATGAGCTCGGGGCCCATGATGCCGTCCTGGAATCCCGGGAAGTTCTCGACCTCGGTGGTGTTCATGAGCTCGCCGCCGGCGGTGACCGAGCCGGCGAGCACGATGGGCTTGAGGTTCGCGCGCGCTGCGTAGATGGCGGCGGTGTAGCCCGCCGGCCCCGAGCCCACGATGACGACGTCGTGCACCGTGGCGCTCGGATCGGCAGCCACGGACTGCGCCGCGGACGTCTCCGGGGTGCTCGAGGAGAGGTCGAGGCTGATCGCGGGGCTGAAGTCTGGGCTCACGTTCGCGGTCCTTCTTCCTTCGTGTGCGGTGCTTGCGGTCCGACGGCTGCCGGGCGGACCGGGTGCGGATCGTGCGCGTGTGACAGGCGCTGCGATCCGTCGTCTGCCCGCATAACCAGGGGACAGCAGGAACTATTCCGGCAACCGCGGCAACTTGACTTGACGATGTGTCAGCAAGCTGGGCTGAGCTGCGAGCTCAGGAGACCTCGATCTCGGCGATGCGCAGACCGTAGGGGTAGTCGGCGATCGGCTCCTCGAGCGACGGCAGCTCGGTCCACTGGACGATCAGGTAGGGGTGATCGTCCTGCGCGGCCTCGTCGGAGAGCTCCACGGTGGTCTCCGGGCCGTCGAAGGAGCCCTGGCCGATCTCCACTGCGCCGTCGAGCGACGGGCTGTCCGCGGCGTAGACCGTGAAGGAGCCGCCCGTGCCGCTGGTCTGCTGGATCGTGAGCTCGTGCATGGGGGTGGACTCCTCGAAGCGCACCGCCAGGGCCACGGAGGACACGAGCTGGCCGTAGTCCGCGGCGGAGAAGCCGTAGCTGACCCATGAGGTCTCGGGATCGCCGTCGATGGCCTGGTTCAGGGTGGCGTCCTGATCGGCCATCAGAGTGGGGTCGTCCGGGACCAGGCGCGTGACGGTGGTGGGAGCGGGGACCGCCTGCTCCGTGGGCGAGGCCGACGCGGAGGGCTCCTCCTCCGGGCCGAAGACCTGCCCGGAGTTGAAGACCTTGCCGAGTCCGCCGAACACGATGCCCGCGCCCACGAGGATGAGCAGCAGGAGCAGCGCGAAGATCAGCGCGAGCCGTCCCTTGCCCCCGGAGCGGCCGGAGCGCGAGGAGCTCGAGCCGCGCGCGGCGGACGAGCCGCCGCTGGACGACGAAGCTGCGGCTGCCGCACCCGTCCCGGCAGCCGCAGCGCCCGAGCGCGAGGAGGCCCCGGAGCGCCGCGAGGACCTGGGCTCCTCGGACTTGGGCCGCGACGCGCCGGCGCTCTGGTAGTCGTACTCGTAGGAGTCGAAGCGGTTGTCGCCGTCGTAGCTGGGGTCGATCGACCCGCTGGCCGACTGCATGCGCTGCTGCGGCTCCGTTCCGCGGCCCGCGGCGGCGCGGTCGAACAGCGTGGCGCGGGTCGAGGCCTCGGAGGCGCGTCGGGGGCGGCCCAGGCGCTTCTCGACCTTGGGCGCGGCCGGGGCCGTCTCGATGTCGTCCTGATCGTCCCAGCGCCCGAAGTCCTGCTCGGCGGTGTCCTCGTACTCGGGGGCATCCGGCTCGCCGTCGTCGAGGACGTAGGCGCCGGCCGAGCTCGAGGAGCGGGGGCGGCCGAAGATGTCGTCGGAGAGGGTGTCGTCGTCCACGGTGCCCGGCTCAGCCAGCAGCTCCTCGAGCAGCACCGCGGGAGCGGCGAACGAGGTCACCAGGTACGGCGCGGCTCCGGACTGGCCGAGGTCCAGGATGTGCAGATCGGCATCCACGGCGCCGATGGCCATGGTGCGCGCGTTCTCGACCACGCGGGCCGTGTGCGCCTCCGACGGCACGAGGATGGTGACCTCGCGGCCGAGGATCTGGTCCTTGCCGCCGAGCACGTGATCGCCGTCGGAAGTGGTCTGCACCTCGTCGAGGACGATGTAGCGACCACCCAGGACGGTGCCGAGGCTGATGGGCTGGGCCACGAGGTCTCCTGTGGATCTGCGGGTCCGCCGCAGTCAGCGGCAGAACGGGGTAGGGAGCGGCGGGTCAGTCGCAGTGTACTCGGGGGTCCATGCGAGCCGATGAGGACCTCAGCGGCGCAGGCGCGCCGTGAGGGGGGCCATCAGCTCGGGCAGCTCCTTGAGCTTGAACACCTTGAGCATGAACAGGTAGATCACGGCGCTGACGAGACCGCCGATGGCGAGGGTGCCGATGGCGCTGAGCTGCGAGGACCACGGCCAGCCCTCGGGGTCCCAGCCGCCCATGGCGTACAGGACGACGGTCGCCGCGACGGCGGTGACGAGAGCAGCGGCGATCGCGCGGATGTGGGTGTCGATGACCTCGGCGGTGCGGTAGTCGCCGATCGTGCGCACCGCGATCACGTGGTACAGCAGCGTCATCAGGATGTTCTGCCCGGCGTAGCAGGCGGCCACGGCGAAGACGACCAGGTGCGGAGGCATGGTCTGGCTGATGATCACCGCGGCCGCGACCGTGAGGATCGAGACAGCCAGCTGGACCATGAACGGGGTGCGCGCGTCCTCGCGGGAGTAGAAGAGGCGGCCGAGCATGAACGCCGTGGTCATGAACGGGGCGCCGATCGCGATCACCGCGAAGACCTGCCCGATCACCGCACCGGACTCGGGGACGCCGCCGGAGAAGAGCATGCCCAGCGGGCCGGCGAACACGATCATGGCCATCGTGCAGAAGATCGTGGCGATGCCCGAGTAGCGCAGGGCCTGGGACAGCGAGGCCTTGAGGGTCTCGTCGTCGCCCTGGGCGGAGGCCGCTGCCATGGAGTTGAACAGGACCGTGGCGATCGACAGGCCGATGACGCCGTGGGGCAGCGAGTAGAGCATGGCCGCCTGGTCCAGCGATGCGCTGCCGGCGATGTGCTGCGGCGGGTCCATCTCCAGGTACTGCTCGCGGAAGCCCGTGGGGATCGAGGCGGTGCGGGTCAGCGCCAGGAAGGCGAGGTTGGCGACGACGCCCGTGGCAAGCGTCCACACGGAGAGCTTGGCCGCCTGGGAGAGCCCGATGCCGCGCCAGCCGAACTTGGGGCGCAGCCCGAGGCCCAGTCGCTGCAGGGGCCAGAACAGCACGACAGCCTGCAGTGCCACGCCCAGGGTCGTGACCCCGGCCAGCAGCAGGGTCTGGGCGCTGGTCCAGGACTCGAGGGAGTGCTCTGCCTCCGCGAAGCTGCCGAACTGCCGGATGAAGATCAGCAGGCCGGCGATCGCCACGATGTTGTTCACGACGGGCGCCCACATGTACCAGCCGAACGCGCCCTTGGCGTTGAGCACCTGGCCCACGACCGTGTAGACGCCGTAGAAGAAGATCTGCGGGAATGTGAACAGGGCGAACGTGACGCCCAGGGCCAGCTGCTGATCCGACCAGTCCTGGGTCATGACCCGGATGATCGGCACGGTGCAGGCCACCACGACCAGCGTGATCCCGGCCAGGGCGATCACGGCCAGGGTCAGCAGCCGGGAGATGTAGTCGGCGCCGTCGTCGGCGGAGGCCTTGGAGGCCTTGATCACCTGGGGCACCAGCACCGCGTTGAACACGCCGCCGGCCACGAGCACGTAGATGTAGTTCGGCAGGTTGTTCGCGATCTGGAAGATGTCCGCCACCGAGGTCAGCGAGCCGATCGCGACCGTGATGAGGATGGTCTTTACGAAGCCCAGGATCCGGGAGACGAGCGTGCCGGAGGCCATGATGGCGCTGGACATGGCACCGGATCGAGCCACGTGGTCTCCTTCGAGGACGTCGGGCGCCGGGGGCGGCCCGTGCTGGGCCGGGCAGCCCGTGGTGAGGCGCCCGAAGCGGGGGTTCAGAGCTGGTGGATGATGAACTCGCGGGCGATGTCTGCGATGCGCCGCTCGTTCGGGAAGGACAGGCGGCGGCCGAGGTCGTCGATCTTGACCCACGCGACGTCCACGGCCTCGTGATCGGGATCGTTCTCGGTGGTCAGCTCGCCGCCCACCGCCTCCAGGAGGAAGTGGTGCACGGTCTTGTGCACGCGGTGCCCCGAGACGGAGAACCAGTAGTCGATGCTGCCCAGCGGAGAGATCACCCTCCCGGCGATCCCGGTCTCCTCCTCGATCTCTCGGACAGCGGCGACGCCGTCCGTCTCCTCGTTCTCCGGGTGGCCCTTGGGGAGGCACCACTCCAGGCGCCCTCCGCGGTTGATCCGGGCGATGATCGCCACCGGCAGATCAGGTGAGTCGAAGTCGACGACGATGCCGCCGGCCGAGACCTCTTCCACCGTGGGCAGCGCAGCGACGGGCCCGGAGGGCCGTCTCTTGGGTGCGCTGGGTACGGGGAAAGCCATGCGCTCAACACTAACGGCTGAGTCTGGGAACGGGCGGAGCCGCCGACGTCCCCCGGCGGTCCGCGACGCGTCCCCGCAGGGCAGAGGCCGGGGGTCTGGAATGATGGGCGCGATGACCCAGCAGCTCGACACCTCCGCCGTCCCCTCCGTCGTCCTGGAGGCGGGCCGCCGCTTCGCCGATGCCGGCCACGACCTCTCCCTCGTGGGCGGCCCCGTGCGCGATCTCTTCCTGGGCCGGGTCGCCACGGACCTGGACTTCACCACGGATGCCACCCCCGATCAGACCCTGGCGGCGGTGCGCGGGTGGGCGGATGCCACGTGGGAGATCGGCCGCGACTTCGGCACGATCGGGATGCGTCGAGGGGATCAGCAGCTCGAGATCACCACGTACCGGGCGGAGGCCTACGACCCTTCCTCCCGCAAGCCGATCGTCGCCTTCGGGGACTCCCTCGAGGACGACCTGGTCCGGCGCGACTTCACGATCAACGCGATGGCGCTGCGGCTGCCGTCGATGGAGCTGGTGGATCCCCACGGAGGCGTGCGAGATCTGGCCGCCGGCGTGCTGCGCACCCCGGGCTCCCCGCACTCGTCGTTCGACGACGATCCCCTGCGCATGATGCGCGCAGCCCGCTTCGCCTCCCAGCTCGACCTGCAGGTCGCCCCGGAGGTCCTGGCGGCCATGACGGAGATGTCGCAGCGTCTGGAGATCGTCTCGGCGGAGCGCGTGAGGGAGGAGCTGATCAAGCTCCTGTGCGGCAGGGCCCCGCGCCGCGGGGTGGAGATCATGGTCGACACCGGCCTGGCCGACGTCGTGCTGCCGGAGGTGCCCGCGCTGAAGCTCGAGACCGACGAGGCCCACCATCACAAGGACGTCTACCAGCACTCGCTGACCGTGATGGAGCAGGCCGCGGAGCTGGAGACCGGCCCCGACGGCCCCGTGCCGAGCCCGGACCTGGTCCTGCGGCTGTCGGCGCTGCTGCACGACGTCGGCAAGCCAGCGACCCGGCGCTTCGGCCCGGACGGCGCGGTCACCTTCCGCCACCACGAGACGGTGGGGGCCAAGATCGTGAAGAAGCGCATGAAGGCGCTGCGCTTCGACAACGACACGATCGCCGCCGTCACCCGCCTGGTCGAGCTGCACATGCGCTTCTACGGCTACGGCGACGCCGAGTGGACCGATTCCGCGGTGCGCCGCTACGTGCGCGACGCCGGCCCCCAGCTCGAGCGCCTGCACCGCCTCACCCGTTCTGACGTCACGACCCGCAACCGCCGCAAGGCCGCGCGCCTGGCGCGGACGTACGACGAGCTCGAGCAGCGGATCGCGCAGCTGGCCGATCAGGAGGAGCTGGAGTCCATGCGCCCCGACCTCGACGGCGAGCAGATCATGGCGATCCTGGGCATCCCCCCGGGGCCGCAGGTGGGGAAGGCCTATAAGCACCTGCTCGAGCTGCGCCTGGACGAGGGCTCTCTGGGCGAGGATGAGGCCGAGAAGCGGCTGAGGGCTTGGTGGGAGAGCCAGTGAGCGCACCCGCGCAGTCCGAGACGGGCCGGAGGGGCTGGCGGTCGCCGCGCGGCATGCGCTCCGGGCAGTGGCTGTGGCTGCTGCTCGGGCTCGGCACCTGGACCATGATCGTGGCCTGGCTGCTGCGCTTCTCGTGCCATCAGCTGGGGTGGAACGGGGCGCACACCCAGCAGCTCGTCTGCTACTCCGACATCGGCTACCTGTTCACGACCCGGGGGATGTCCGACGGGAGCTTCGCCTACCTGTCGCAGGATCCCTCCGCGCTGCTGGAGTACCCGCTTCTGCAGAGCCTGATCGCCACGGCGACGGGTCGTGCCGCCTACGGCCTGGGCGAGGGGCTGCCCGTGCCGACGGTGCAGAACATCTACTTCGATCTCAATGCCGCGCTGCTGCTGCTCGTGTGGCTCGCCGTCGTGGTGATGGTCGCGGCCATGGGCACTTCCACGGTCCACACCGCGGCGCTGGCCGTCTCCCCGGCGGTGGCCGCCACGGCCCTGATCAACTGGGATCTGTGGCCGGTGCTGACCTCGGTCGCCGCGCTTCTGGCCTTCCAGCGCAGCCGCTGGGCCGTCGGCGGCGTGCTGCTGGGACTGGGCACGGCTCTGAAGCTGTGGCCGTTCGTGATGCTCGGGGCGGTGATCGTGCTGGCGCTGCGCCGGCGCGAGCTGCGCCCGGCGGTCATGGCGGTCGTCTCGGCCGTCGTCGCATGGGTGGTCGTCAACGTGCCCTTCGCCCTGTGGGACCGCCAGCAGTGGAGCTGGTTCTGGAGCTTCTCGGGTGAGCGCGGTGCCGGGTTCTCGTCGATCTACCACGTGTGGAACGTCGTGTGGGCGCCGGAGCTGGGCGCGCAGCCGCTGGCGGCGGAGTCGCTCAACGTGATCGCCTACGGGGTGTTCGCCCTGTGCTGCGCGGGAGTCCTGGTGCTCGGGCTGAAAGCCAGGCGCGAGCCCACCCTCGCGGAGCTGTCCCTGCTGATCGTGGCCGCCTTCGTGCTGACCAACAAGGTCTACTCCCCGCAGTTCGGGCTCTGGCTCGTCCCGCTGGTGATCCTGGCCGCCCCCCGGCTGCGGGAGTACGCGGTGTGGCAGGTCATCGAGGTCGTGCACTGGATCGCGGTCTTCACCTGGCTGTACTCGATGGTCGCGGATCAGCCGAATGCGGAGGCGATGGGCCGCTTCTACGCAGCGGCCGTGGTGCTGCACATCCTGGCCGTGGTGTGGCTGTGCGCCCGGGTGGTCGTGCGCCTCCTGCGCGGCCTGCCGGTCTACGACCCGGACCGGATCGGCGGGAGCGCCGCCGAGACCGGGTCCTCCCCGGCTATCCTGAGCGCGGATCGCAGTGCCGGATCCTTCCCTGCGCGGCCGCTGATCATCGCCGGGGAACCAGACACCCGAGCAGGAGGGGCAGGACGCCATGGCTGACGGACGCCCCGGCAGGCGCGGGACCAACGGTCTCGTGCTCTTCGTGCTCGGCATCCTGGCCGTGCTGCTCTCCTTCCTGCTGCGGGTCCCGTGCCGCGTGCCGGAGTGGAGCGTCGACTCCCGCTTCCCGGGCCTGTGCGCCGCCGAGCTGCAGCCCGGCGACCTCTCCGTGACGCCCGGGGGCATGCTCTCCGGCTTCTTCACGGGAGGCCCCACGGGCGATCAGCCGATCGTCGTGGGCATGTTCACGTCGATCCTGGGCTGGATGACCACTGGTCTGGCCGAGGCCTTCAGCTTCGAGATCACCCCGAACACGGTCCTGGACCTCACCGTCTTCCTCACGGCCCTCGTGTGGGTCGTGACCATCACCGCGGTCGCCTCGCTGTCCGGCAAGCAGCCCTCGGACCCCGTGGTCCTGGCCTTCGCGCCCACCGTCCTGCTGGTCGGATTCACCTCCTGGGACCTGTGGGCCGTGATGTTCATGATGCTCGCGGTCGCCTCCTACATCCGGGGCTCGCCGGGAGTCGCCGGCGTGTGGATCGGGCTCGGCGCCACGGTCAGCTTCCTGCCGCTGCTCGTGCTGATCGCCATCCTGTTCCTGGCCGCGCGCTACCGCTACCTGGGCGACTTCATCAGCGCGCTCGTGGTCTCGCTGGTCGTCTTCGCCATGGTCAACGGGCCGTTCATGGTCCAGGAGTTCGACCGCTGGCGCGAGCGCATGGGCGAGACCATGCGCTCGCCGGTCTCGAGCGACTCCGGCTGGAGCGTGTGGAACGCCCTGGGCGCACCGGCCACCGGACTGTCGATCGACTCCGCGAACCTGGACCAGATCTCCATGATCGCGATCCTGCTCGGGGTCGTGGCGGTGCTGCTGGTGAGCGTGCTGGCCGGCAAGGAGCCGAGCATCGTCCAGGTGCTGCTCATGCTGCTGGCCGTCTTCCTGCTCTTCAGCCGGGACTGGTCGCTGCTGCAGTCCGTGTGGCTCGTCCCGCTGGTGATCCTGGCCAGGCGCAGCTGGCTCGAGTTCTTCCTGTGGCAGGCCGTGGAGATCGGCTACTGGGCCACCATGAACGCCCCGGCCGGGGCCTGGGAGACCCAGCCGCTGTTCGGCGACTGGGGCTGGTCGCCGCAGGCCCTGCTGGCCGCGGCGCGCTACCTGTTCCTGATCTGGTTCATCGTCATCGTCGCCGTGGACATGCAGCGAGGCCGCCGCGCGACCCAGATCGGTGTGGCCGCGAGGAACGCATGAGCCAAGAGGTCGGCGCCTCCGCAGAGGCAGAGCCCGAGCTCGATCAGGACGTCCAGGAGCTCGGTCCCGCCGAGCAACGGCGCCGCCGACGCCTGCGCCGGTCGCTGTGGACCTGGCTGATCGTCGTGGTCCTGCTCATCAGCGCCGGCGGCACCGCCCTGAACTGGTTCATGGTGGATCGCGACCCGGAGGAGCCGGTCGAGGACTGGCTCGACGCCATGGTCGACGGACGCTCGCGCCAGGCCCTCGCCCTGTTCGGCGACTCACGGGGCAGAACCGGCGCGGAGAGCATGCCGAATGCGGCATACAGGCAGGCCGAGGGACGGATCAGCTCCTGGGAGATCGTGGACGTCCATCGCGACGGCGATCGGGCCCAGGTCACCGCCTCGGTGCGCTGGCCGGACGGGCAGGTCCCGGAGGGCGCCGAGCAGGGCGAGGAGCACACCTGGTCGGTGCACCAGGTCCGGCGCACCGGGCCCCTCAACGACAGCTGGGAGATGGACGGCGTGGATGCCAGCACGCTGACGGTGGCCGCTCCCGGGATCCGGGACCTCTCGATCAACGGCGAGCGGATCCGTCTGGACCCCGAGGATCGCACCGTGGCCGACGGCGCCGGGGGCAAGTGGCAGTGGGAGGCCCTGCCGGGGAGGTTCGCCGTGGATCTGCCCCGAGGCGACGACTACGTCCTGGCCGAGCCGATCGATCCGGCCGAGGTCCTGCTCGGCGATCCGCAGCCGCAGGAGGTCGTCGTGGAGCTGGAGCCCTCCCCGCAGCTGTGGGCCGAGGTGGACCAGGAGATCGTCCGCAGCGTCGAGAGCTGCATGGACTCGACCTCCGTGAGCCCCGACGCATGCCCGGCCTCGCGCCGCTGGGCGGAGGGAGGCGTGCCCCGCGCCGATGCCGCGGACAACGCGGAGATCGAGGTCCCCGAATCCGATCTGAAGGATCCCAAGGCAGGGGCCGAGATCTCCGAGGTCGAGTGGGAGCTGGTCTCGCGGCCGCCGCTGTGGCTGGTCGCCGAGGAGGACTCCGACTCGCAGCTCGACTGGGTCGCCGACGAGACGGCGCAGGCGGAGGCTCGGCTGTCCTACCTGGAAGACGGCAAGAGGGTCGAGGAGATCGTCAGCTTCCCCGTGCATGTGGACGTCACCTCCGACGGCAGGGACGCCGAGATCGACGTCGCGCTGCGCTGAGGGCCTCCCCGCAGCGGGCGGGCGCTGAGGGCCCGTCGCATGCCGCAGCGGCCATGGACCCCGGGTCGGCGGTGGTGTACAGTCGATCAGTCTGTGCGAACAGGGCCCCGTCGGGGCCGACTGCCGCAGACTCGCATTGAACCTCCTGCTGCGGAGAGACCGCAGCCGTTCCAGCCCGAAGGAGGTGGGTTCTTTCCATGCGCGAATACGAGCTGATGGTCATCATCAACCCGGAGGTCGACGACCGCGCGGTCGAGCCGACCCTGAAGAAGTTCCTCGAGGTCGTCACCCGTGAGAACGGCACCGTCGACAACATCGACATCTGGGGTCGCCGCCGTCTCGCCTACGAGATCCAGAAGAAGTCCGAGGGCATCTACGCTGTCGTGCGCTTCCACGCCGAGCCCGCTACCTCGCAGGAGCTCGACCGTGTGCTGAACCTCAACGAGGCGATCATGCGCACCAAGATCATCCGTCCCGAGGAGCAGCGGATCCACCCGCACCACGACGTCAACGGCGAGCCCGTCGCCGAGACCGCCGAGGCCTGAGCAGATCGGCGCCGGTGACGGCGCGAGCTGCATCGGGTGCGATCCCACCGACTCCGTCCTGAGCGGCGGAGGAGGATGGGGGAGCACCAGCCCCATCACCGCGAGTTCTCCGGAAGGAGAGTCCCATGGCCGGCGACACCATCATCACCATCATCGGCAATCTGACCGCTGAGCCCGAGCTGCGCTTCACGCCGTCGGGTGCGGCCGTCGCGAACTTCACTATCGCGTCGACCCCGCGCCAGTTCGACCGTCAGTCCAACGAGTGGAAGGACGGCGAGACGCTGTTCATGCGCTGCTCGGTGTGGCGCGAGGCGGCGGAGAACGTCGCCGAGACGCTGCAGAAGGGCATGCGCGTCATCGCCCAGGGGCGGCTCAAGTCCCGGTCCTTCGACACGAAGGAAGGCGACCGCCGCACCGTGATGGAGCTCGACGTCGATGAGATCGGCCCGTCGCTGCGCTTCGCCTCGGCGAAGGTCAACCGCCAGTCCCGCGGAGGCGGGTCCGGCGGCGGCTTCAGCGGCGGCGGACAGCAGTCCGGCGGCTCCGGCGGCTGGGACAATGGCGGCGGGGGCGGCTTCGGCGGCAACCGCGGCGGCCAGTCCTCCGGCGGCTACAACCAGGGCGGTCAGGGCGGTGGGCGCCAGCAGGCGGCCCCGCAGAACGATCCCTGGGGCCAGTCCGCCGGCGGCAGCTACGACTGGGGCACCGGACAGGACGACGAGCCGCCGTTCTGATCGGCGGCCCGAGCGCCTGAGCCCTCGCACCCACCCGGCGCAGAGCCGGGAGACAGAACACATTTCCATCCCGCAGAGCACTGCGGGCTCCACGCTTCAGAAGGAGCACCACGATGGCGAAGCATGAGATTCGCAAGCCCAAGCCGAAGGCGAACCCGCTCAAGGCCGCAGGCGTCACCGAGATCGACTACAAGGACGTTGCGCTGCTGCGCAAGTTCATCTCCGACCGCGGCAAGATCCGCGCGCGTCGCGTGACCGGCGTCTCCGTCCAGGAGCAGCGCAAGATCGCCCAGGCCGTCAAGAACGCCCGTGAGGTCGCCCTGCTCCCCTACGCCGGCTCCGGCCGCTGATCGGAAAGGAACACACTCATGGCAAAGATCATCCTGACGCACGAGGTCTCCAACCTCGGTTCCGCCGGTGACGTGGTCGAGGTCAAGGACGGGTACGCCCGCAACTACCTCTTCCCCCGCGGCTTCGCGACCCAGTGGTCCAAGGGCGCCGAGCGCCAGATCGAGTCCATCAAGGCCGCTCGTGCGGCCCGTGAGCTCGCCTCGCTCGAGGACGCGCAGGCCCTGGCGGCCTCGCTGACCTCGGCCACCGTCACGGTCCCGGCCAAGGCCGGCGCCGAGGGCCGTCTGTTCGGCTCGATCAAGGCCGAGCAGGTCGCCGACGCCGTCAAGGCCGCCGGCCTGGGCGAGATCGACAAGCGCAAGGTCGAGATCCGCGAGCAGGTCCGCACCGTCGGCACCTACCAGGCCACCGTGCGCCTGCACGAGGACGTCAACGCGAACATCGAGTTCGAGGTCGTCCCCGCCTGATCCTTTGGGTGAGCCGTGCTGCACGGCACGCCTGACCGACGAGCCGTCGCCCCTTTCCGGGGCGGCGGCTCGTCGTCGTTGCCGGGCCTGTCGGGCGCCGGCGGGGGGCGGCTCTGCCCCTGACAGGTCACCGTTCGGCGGATGACGACGACGGCCCTGCGCAGCGACACAGGGCAGGCCCTGATGTGGTCCCTTGCGCGGTGATCTCGCATCTGTTCCCGGCCCTCGGGGCCCGGGCGCGGCGCGGATCTGCTGCGGGCGCATGACCCGTCCCCAGGACGGCCGACTTCTGCGCCGACCAGCACCGACGCCGGCGTCGTCTCCCGTGCTACGTTCCCGGCGGCGGCTACGCCGACCCGACTTCGGAATCCGCCAGGGCACAGCAGATCGTGCACGAAGAGGTCGGCGGGGAGGCGAGCCTCGTCGTCCTGGTCCGAGCCCCCGAAGGCTCCCAGGCAGCCGACTCCGCTGACGTGGGGGAGGAGATCGCCGCGGATCTGCGCGAGCACGACGGCATCGAGTCCGTCCATGCCTTCAGCGATCCCGGCATGAGCGACCCGCTGAGCTCTGAAGACGGCCGCACGGGCATGGTCGTCGCGCACATCGAGGGCACCTTGGCCGAGCAGACTGAGATCTCCACGGAGCTCGTGGACCAACTGAGCCAGGAGCGCGGCGACGGCACCGAGGTGCTGGTGGGCGGCTCCGCGCCCATGATCGCCTCGAACAGCCAGCAGGTGATCAAGGACCTGGGGCTGGCCGAGCACATCGCCGTGCCCATCACGCTGGTGCTCCTGCCGGCGGTGCTGGGCGTGGTGACGCTCGTGTTCCAGCACGGCTGGCTCTCCGGGTTCCTGGGCTTCACGCGGGGCCCGCTGGACATGTCCATGCCCGTGCTGCTGTTCTGCATCGCCTTCGGGCTGTCGGTGGACTTCGAGCTGTTCCTGATCGGGCGCATGAAGGAGTTGTGGGAGCAGACGGGCAGCAACCGCATGGCGGTCGTGGAGGGGCTCGCGCACACCGGGCGCATCAACACACTCGCGGCGCTGGTGCTCTCGGTGTCGTTCGCGGCCTTCGGGACGAGCCAGGTGAGCTTCATGCAGCTGTTCGGCCTGGGTACGGCGTTCGCGATCCTGCTCGATGCGACCCTGGTGCGCGGCGTCCTGGTGCCCGCGTTCATGCGGATCGCCGGGCGGGCCAACTGGTGGGCACCGGCCCCGCTGCGGTGGGTGCACGATCGGATCGGGCTGGCGGAGGCCCCCGAGGATCCGCATACGGGCCCCTTGGCGCGGCGCGAGCCGGAGGAGTTCGGGGATCACATCACGCCGCCGTCGGCCCGACGACGCCGCGGTCGCCACGTGGCCGACACGGCGCCGCGGCACCGGAAGGGACCGTGGTGAGGGTCCCGTCAGTCGGTCCGCGCTCTCAGCGCGGGATGGTCTCCGACTGATCCTGAGTCAGGGCCTGATCGAAGAACGCCAGCTCGTGGCGGCAGCCTGCCAGATAGGCCCGCTGTGCTGCCGCACGGCCTGATTCCGAGCTCTGTGCGAGCTCCCGCTCGACGCGCTCCAGGGCTGCAGCGGTTGCAGCCACGAAGTCGGGATCGCGGTAGGTCTCCAGCCATGCGGCATACGGGTGATCCGGCTCCACGGACGGCAGACAGGCTCCGACCTGGGCGTAGAGCCAGAAGCAGGGGAGCACTGCAGCAGCGCCGACAGCTCGGTCCTGTCCCAGGGCGGCGGCCAGCAGGAAGTCCGTGTAGGCCGCGGTGACGGTGCTGGCGGGCTCGTCGGCGGCCTCCGGACGGGCGGCCATCCAGGTGCGGTGCAGCTGGGCCTCCTCCGTGAGGCAGCCGACCGAGGCCTGTGCCCACGCGAGCTGGTCCGGGGCGTGATCGCAGCGTGCGGACAGAGCCGCCAGGGCCCGGGCGTAGCCGGCCAGATACAGGGCGTCCTGGGCGAGGTAGAACGTGAACCGCGCGTCGTCAAGGGTTCCGTCCAGCAGGGCGCGCACGAATCTCGAGTCCTGGATCTCGGCTGCCGTCTGCGCGCCGTCATCCCACAGCGACTGCGTCCATGGACCGGCCGCTTCGACGGCGGGCTGGGGGGCGATGTTCGAGGTGGAGTTCATCAAGGGGACATCCCTTCGCCAGTGCGAGCTGGAGCAGGTTCCACGGGTCTGATCTCAGCGCCGGCGGCGCACCCCGTGTCCGCAGCCCACTATAGGCGGCAGGATCGGATGCCGACAGGGCGGTAGCCGGTTCCGCTGCGAGAGACGAGACCTGCTCATATTGCACATTCGACATATGAGCAGGTCAGGCGGCCTATGGGTCCTCCGAGAGCTCGGTGAGCCCGTCAGGAGCCGTCGTGGCCCTTGAGAAGGCTCGCGAAGTCCGTGACCGGACCCAGGTCCACGCCGCTGCGACGTGGCGCCCGCGCGGGCTCGGTGGGCAGGAAGCCCTCCACCCCAGCGGACTCGGCCACCAGTGCCGTCGCCATCTCGGAGGCGGCTCGAGCGATCCGCGACTCCAGGCCTCCGGTGTCCCCGGAGCCGAAGTCATCGGTCGCGGCGAACACGCCCGTGGGCAGCACGACCGCCCGCGAGTAGGAGAACAGCGGGCGCAGCGCGTGGTCCAGGACCAGGCTGTGGCGCGGGGTGCCGGCCGTCGCGGCGATGAGCACCGGGAGGTCGATCAGCGCTTCGTCGTCGAGGACGTCGAAGAACATCTTGAACAGCCCCGAGTAGGAGGCCCGGAAGATCGGCGTGACCGCCACCAGCCCGTCGGCCTGGGCGACCAGGCGCTTGACCTCGTCGAGCTGCGGATCGGGCAGCCCGCCCGTGGTCATGGCCTGCGCCAGCGGCAGGGCCAGGTCCCGCAGCTCCACGTGGTGGACCTCCAGGGCCTCGCCCCGGGCGCCGACCCGGGACTCGACGGCCTGGGCGATCCGGTCCGCCAGCAGGCGGGTGGACGACGGCGAGGACAGCCCCGCCGAGACGACGACGAGCTGACGGGTCATCGCTGCTCATCCTCCTTCTGCTCGTCTTGCGGCTGCGCGTTGATGACCTGGCGGTGCTTGGAGTCCGGACCCTGGGCGCGCAGGGTCTCGTGGGTGGGCGGGTCTGAGGGCACGTGCGCCGGGCGACGTGCCTCGAAGCCCTCGCGCAGGCGCGGGGCGATCTCCCGGCCGAGGATCTCGATCTGCTCCAGGACCACCTCCTCGGGCAGGCCGGCGTGATCCAGCAGGAACATCTGGCGCTGGTAGTCGCCCACCTGATCCGCGTAGCCCAGGTAGCGCTCCACGATCTGATCCGGGGTGCCGACCGTCAGCGGGGTCATCCGCGAGAAGTCCTCGAGCGACGGGCCGTGGCCGTAGACCGGCGCGTCGTCGAAGTACGGGCGGAAGACCCGCTTGGCCTCGGCCTCTGTCTCAGCGGCGAAGATCTGGCCGCCCAGGCCCACGATTGCCTGGTCGGCGGCGCCGTGGCCGTAGTGCTCGAAGCGCTGGCGGTAGAGGTTCACCATCGAGGCGGTGTGCTCGATGTTCCAGAAGATGTGGTTGTGGAAGAAGCCGTCGCCGTAATAGGCGGCCTGCTCCGCGATCTCCGGGGAGCGGATCGAGCCGTGCCACACGAAGGGCGGGGTGTCATCCAGCGGCCACGGGGTGGAGGTGTAGCTGTTGAGCGGGGTGCGGAACTTGCCCTGCCAGTTCACGACCCCCTCGCGCCACAGCTTGCGCAGCAGGTGGTAGTTCTCGATGGCCAGCGGGATGCCCTGGCGGATGTCCTTGCCGAACCAGGGGTAGACCGGACCGGTGTTGCCACGGCCCATGGTGAGATCCACACGACCGCCGGAGAGGTGCTGGAGGAAGGCGTAGTCCTCAGCGATCTTCACGGGGTCGTTCGTGGTGATCAGCGTGGTGGCCGTGGAGAAGCGCAGCCGCTCGGTCTGGGCGGCGATGTAGGCCAGGTGCGTGGTGGGCGAGGACGGCACGAACGGCGGGTTGTGGTGCTCGCCGGTCGCGAAGACGTCCAGACCGACCTCCTCCGCCTTCAGGGCGTACTTGGTCATCGACTGGATGCGCTGAGCTTCGGAGGGCGCCTTGCCGGTGGTGGGGTCCGGGGTGACGTCGCCGATGGTGAAGATGCCGAACTGCATGGTGCTCGCTCCTTGGGTGCGCATCGCGATGACCGGAGATGTCCGGTCATCGCGTGACGTTTCACGGAACAGTATGCGTCGATGTAGGTGACATGTCAACCATTAGGTCCGCCGTGCTCGAGGGACGGCGGGAACGACGAACGCGCTGTCGTCGTGATGCCCCAGGCCGTGTCCGCGCAGGGCGGCAGCTGGCCTGCGCGGGTCAGTCGATCGGTGCGCAGTCCGGGCGGCGGATGTCGAGCTTGCGGGCGATCCGGGAGGTGATGCGGTCCAGGTCCTCGATGTCCTGTGCATCGAGGGCGTCGAAGAACGACCTGCGCACGGCGCCCAGGTGGCCCGGGGCGGCTGCGGCCAGGGCCTGGCGACCGGCTTCGGTGAGCTGTGCGAGCTGCGCCCGACCGTCGTCCGGGGCGGCCGAGCGGGCGATCAGGCCGCGCTTCTCCATCCGGGTGAGGTGGTGGGACATGCGCGAGCGCTCCCAGTCCAGCAGCCCGGCGAGCTCGGTGATCCGGCAGGAGGAGCTCTCGCTGTCGTTGAGCATGACCAGGACGTCGTAGTCCTGAAGCGACAGGCCGGAATCGGACTGCAGCTGCGAGGACAGGGCGGCGGGGATGCGGCTGCTCACGGCGAGCCAGCGGCGCCAGACGGTCTCCTCATGTGCGGACAGCCAGTCGACGCCGTCGCCGGAGCCGCCCGTGCCAGCTGTCGTCGAGGGGGAGTCCCCGGGCTCGTCGGCGTCTGAGGGGAGGCTGCGGGGTTCGGTGTCGGGTGCCGTTGTCATGCCCCCAGGATAGCGACAAACGTGACGCGTCATCAGTGAGTGGCTGCGGGTTGCCGCTCACTTTCACGTGAGCCGGCATCCAGCAGGTGATGGCACCATGTCCGCCATGTTCCCCAGTTCCCGCAGCGCCCGACGTCAGCCCGCCGCCGCCCGGTCAGGAGCGGGTCGCTTCTCCGCCGCGCCTGCCTCTGCGCAGCGGAAGCGCCGCAAGGGCAAGGCCGAGCCGCGGCTGCTGCCGATCGCCGTCAGCCTGTGGATCGTGGGGCTCGCGGCCTTCGTGGCGGGCTTCGGGCTGGGCAACACCGGTTCCGGCGTGGCCATGACCCTCACGTTCTTCGGGGGGCTGATCGTGGCCACGCTGGCGGAGGTGGGGGCGTTCCTCACTGCGCTGGCCAGCACGATCTCCTATCGGCGGCACAGGCCCTGGAATGTGATCGTGATGATCCTCTCGGTGCTGATCAGCCCGGCCACCCTGATGCTGCTGCTGCAGCTGGCCATGGGGTCCTGAGCTCGGTTGCCGAGCCGCGCGACGCACGACGACACAGCCCTGTGGGAATGCCCACGTCTCGTGTGGACACGGCCTGTGGAGAGTTGTGCACACGCCGTGGAGAAACCCTGGAATCACACTCTGACCTGGTGATTCATCCTTCGTTCACGAAGTCTGAGCCTGTGGATATCCACAGCTGGGCAGGGAGATCTGCACCGGTTGCGCACAGTCCTGCACGGCGCGCCCCACAGGGCATCCACAAGTTATCCACAATCAGTGGATAAAGCCCGCGCATGTCATTGCAAGCGTTCCGGCCGAGCGGCTTATGACGTCGGCTCGGTGGGCCAGAATGGGCGGGCCGGGCGGCCGTCGTCGTCCTGGCTGCAGTCAGCGCTGGAAAGGCCCCGTCGTGTCCGAAGAGATCCGCACTCCCCCCTACGACAACGTCGCCGAGCAGTCCGTGCTCGGCGGCATGATGCTGTCCAAGGACGCCATCGCGGACGTCGTGGAGGTGCTGCGCGGCAACGACTTCTACAAGCCGGCGCACGAGTCCATCTACGAGGCCATCATGAGCCTCTACGGCAAGGGCGAACCCGCCGACGCCATCACCGTGGCCGACGAGCTGACCAAGCGCGGCGAGCTCGAGAGGACGGGCGGGCCGGCCTACCTGCACTCGCTGATCTCGTCGGTTCCCACCGCGGCCAATGCCGGGTTCTACGCCGAGATCGTCCAGGAGCGCGCCGTGCTGCGCCGCCTGGTCACCGCCGGCACCAAGATCGTCCAGCTCGGCTACTCGCAGGACGGCGAGGTCGAGGTCCTGGTCAACGAGGCCCAGTCCGAGATCATGACGGTCGCCGAGCGGCGCAATTCCGAGGACTACGTGGTCCTCAAGGACGTTGTGGAGTCCACCGTCCAGGAGATCGAGGACGCTGGCGGCCGCTCCGGCATGCAGGGCGTGCCCACCGGATTCGTCGAGTTCGACGAGCTGACCCACGGTCTGCAGGGCGGGCAGATGATCGTGATCGCGGCCAGGCCGGCCATGGGCAAGGCGCTCGCGCTGGACACCCCCATCCCCACGCCCACCGGGTGGACGACCATGGGGGAGATCTCCGTCGGCGACCTCGTCCTGGCCGTCGACGGCACTCCCACGCGGGTGAGCGCCGCGACCGACGTGATGCTCGACCGGCCCTGCTACCGGGTCAGCTTCGACGACGGCAGCGAGATCATCGCCGATGAGGAGCACCAGTGGCTGACGCATACGCGGACTGCCGTGCTTGTCGGAGCCGGTGCGGCTGATGCGGGCTCGGCCAGCGTGGTGACCACGGGGCAGATCGCGGCCTCTTCGCAGCGCCACCTCGTGCGCATTCCGGATGACGCCCGACTCCCGCTGTGCCATGACGGCGGCATTGAGCCGGGAACCGAGCGGGCGATCGTCGCCGTGGAGTCGGTGGGCTCGGTCCCGGTCCGGTGCCTGCAGGTCGATCATCCGGAGCACTTGTTCCTGGCGGGACGGACGTTCATCCCCACGCACAACTCCACGTTCGCCATCGACATCGCTCGCTCTGCTGCTATCAAGCACAACATGACCACCGCGATCTTCTCGCTCGAGATGGCGCGCAACGAGATCGCCCTGAAGATCCTCTCGGCCGAAGCCACCCTCAACCTGCAGGACCTGCGCAAGGGCACGTTGCAGGACGAGCAGTGGGGCAAGATCGCCTCCACCATGGGCAAGCTGGACTCGGCGCCGCTGTTCATCGACGACTCCCCGAACATGTCGCTGATGGAGATCCGCGCCAAGTGCCGCCGCCTGAAGCAGAAGCACGATCTGAAGCTCGTGGTGCTGGACTACCTGCAGCTGATGAGCTCGGGCAAGAAAGTCGAGTCGCGCCAGCAGGAGGTCTCGGAGTTCTCGCGTGCGCTGAAGCTGCTGGCCAAGGAGCTCGACGTCCCCGTGATCGCGCTGTCGCAGCTGAACCGTGGTTCCGAGCAGCGCACGGACAAGCGGCCGATGGTCTCGGACCTTCGCGAATCGGGCTCGATCGAGCAGGATGCCGACATGGTGATCCTTCTGCACCGAGATGACGTCTACGACAAGGAGTCGCCGCGCGCAGGCGAGGCGGACGTGATCGTGGCCAAGCACCGTAACGGCCCCACCAAGACCATCGTGGTGGCGTTCCAGGGCCATTACTCCCGCTTCGCGAACATGGCGAACGAGGGGTTCTGACCCGGAGGCCGCCTCCTGGGAGCCCTTGACGTCATCCGTGGTCAGGGCCGACCTGTGTTCAGCCCGGATCCTCAGATCTTGCGGTCCGCGGCATGGTGCGGCGGCTCTCCGGTCCCTTCGAAGGCCTGAGTCATGTCCGCCAGGAAATCGAGCACCGCCTGCCTGGACTCCTCGGGGACCCGTCGGGCCGCCTCGAGCATCCGGTCATGGGGCTGCGTCATCACAACCCGGACTCGTTCGTGGGCCAGCGGCTGGGCGATCACGGTCACAGATCGCCCGTCGCGGGGGTGGCGCACGCGTCGGAGGTGACCCGTGCTGGTCAGGCGGTTGAGCAGCTTGGCGGTGGAGGCGGTGGAGATCCCCAGCTCGGCGGCCAGGGCGGAGGCGGTGAGGGGGTCGTCGGCGCGCTCGCCGGCGATGATCAGCTGCAGAGCCTTCAGATCGGTGGGGTTCAGCTCCATCTCGGCGGTGGCCCGGTGATGCATGAGGCGACGGGCGCGCTGGAGGCGCCGCATGGCGCGCAGAAGCTCGCGCTCGGGGGCGGAGTCGTCGTACCAGTAGGAGTCGCTCGACGACCCCTGCTCTGGGGGCCGGGTCATGGGCGAAGGGTATCTGAATAGTTATCTAGGCAGGCTAGCTTTTCTATGCGAGGCTGGCCCACGTGATGAGTCAGCAGAAGTCGGCAACCGTGCAGCGTGAGCTGCAGGAAGTGTGGAGGCGCGGTGGGGAGCGCTCCGCATGTCTCGGGCCTGAGCACGGACAGCTGTGGGGCGCGCTCGATGAAGCCGCCCGAGGTGGGAAGGGGTTGCGCCCCGACCTCGTCATCGCCGTCCATGCGGCCCTTGGAGGCACTCGGTACGAGTCTGTCGCCAGTGCTGCTGCGGCGGTCGAGATGCTGCACACCGCGTTCGTGGTCCATGACGATGTGATTGACGGCGACGACACTCGCCGCGGGCGGCCGAACGTCTCCGGAGCCTTCGAGGTGCAGGCCCGGAGGACGGGTGCGAGCGCGGCAGCGGCACAGCGGCAGGGTTCCGCCGCAGGGATCCTGGCCGGTGATCTGGCGCTGGTCTCGGCCCTGCGCCTGATGGCCCGCAGCGGCGCCTCGGCCGCCCAGACCGAGCAGCTGCTCGAGCTGCTGGAGGAGGCGGTCCACGCCACGGCATCCGGCGAGCTGGCGGACGTGCGCCTGAGCCGGGTCGGCGAGGGGCAGGCGCTGCAGCTCCAGGACGCTCTCCGGGTGGCTGAGCTCAAGACCAGCGCCTACTCCTTCCAGCTGCCCATGCAGGTCGGGGCCGTCCTGGCCGATGCTCCGTGGGAGCTGCTCGAGAAGCTGGCTGTGATCGGGCGATTGGTCGGCATCGGGTTCCAGCTGCTGGACGACCTCCTGGGGGTCTTCGGCCGCCAGGAGCTGACCGGCAAGACCGTGATCTCCGACCTGCGCGAGGCAAAGCCCACTGCGCTGCTGGCCCTGGCTCGAGGCACGTCGTGCTGGACGGAGCTCAGCGCGCTGATCGGGGACCCGGAGCTGGGCGAGGAGCAGGCCGATCGAGCCCGTGATCTGCTCACCGGGTGCGGTGCCCGGCGCGCCGTCCAGGATCTGGCCGACCAGCAGCTCGAGGAGGCTCTGCACCTGGCAGCTCGACCTGCCGTCCCGGCAGAGCTGGAAGCCGTGGTGGCCCAGCTGATCGAGCGAGTGAGGGGGACAGCGATCTCAGCCATGACGACGCACAGCGCTGAAGGTCAGTTCGGTGCGGCTCCGCTTCGGGAGCAGGCGTCATGACGGCGGTGAGGCCGGTGTCGCGCTACGACCGGGTGGCCGCGGCGAGTGCCGCCGAGGTGATCGGCCGCTATTCGACGTCCTTCGGGTGGGCCGTGCGACTGCTCGCCGAGCCGACTCGCTCGGAGATCCGCAGCCTCTACGCACTGGTGCGCGTGGCCGATGAGATCGTCGATGACCCGGATCCGGGCCTGAGCCCGCAGCTGCGGTCCGAGCTGCTGGAGGAGCTCGAGGCCGACACGCTCCGAGCCCTGCAGCACGGGCGCAGCGCCAATCTGGTGGTCCAGGCCTTCGCCTCCGTGGCACGACGGCGGGGCATCGGTCCGGAGCTGATCCGCCCGTTCTTCGCCTCCATGCGCGCCGATCTGGGACTGCGCACCCACGACGACGAGAGCCTGGACGACTACGTATACGGCTCCGCCGAGGTGATCGGGCTGATGTGCCTGCACTGCTTCCTGGGGGCGGACGGCGGTGCCTACGAGCGGCTGGCTCCCGGGGCGCAGCGGCTGGGCGCTGCCTTCCAGAAGATCAACTTCCTGCGGGATCTGGCCGATGATCACGACCTGCTGGGGCGGACGTACTTCCCCGGCCTGGATCCGGAGGCGTTCACCGACAGCCGGCGCGACGAGCTGCTGGATGACATCGATGCCGACCTGGCGGTGGCCGCCGAGGCGATCGCCCAGCTGCCTCCCGACAGCCGCCGGGCGGTCCGTGCTGCGCACGGGCTGTTCGCCGAGCTCTCGCGGCGCCTGCGCCGCACCCCTGCCGCGCAGATCCGGTGCACCAGGATCCGGGTGCCCGATGCGCGCAAGGCGGTCATCATCGTGCGTGCGCTGGGAGGCCGCCCATGAGCCGGGAACGTCGGGCTGTGGTCGTCGGCGGGGGCATCTCGGGGCTGGCCACGGCCGCGCTGCTGGCCCGGCGCGGCTGGTCCGTGGACCTGCTGGAAGCGCGGGGGGCCCTCGGCGGCCGTGCCGGGACGTGGGAGGCTGACGGCTTCCGCTTCGACACCGGTCCCTCGTGGTACCTGATGCCGGAGGTCTTCGAGCGGTTCTTCGAGCTGATGGGCACGAGCGTCGACGAGCAGCTGGATCTGCAGCAGCTCGATCCGGGGTACCGGGTGTTCTTCGAGGGCCACGACGAGCCGCTGGACATCGCGGCCGATGTCCGGACCAACATCGAGCGGTTCGAGGAGATCGAGCCCGGTGCCGGCCGGGTCCTGGAGCGCTATCTGGACTCCGCTCGCTCCACCTACGAGCTGGCGCTGGCCCGCTTCCTCTACACATCCTTCGATTCGCTGCGGCCCTTCATGGATCGCCGCGTCCTGGGATCGGCGCATCGGCTCGGCCCGCTGCTGCTGCAGTCACTCGAGCGCTTCACGGCGCGACGATTCCGGGACCCGCGGTTGCGTCAGGTCCTGGGCTATCCCGCCGTCTTCCTGGGGTCCTCGCCGGACAGGACGCCTGCGCTGTACCACCTGATGAGCGCCATGGACCTCACGGGCGGGGTGCTCTACCCGCAGGGCGGTTTCGGCGAGCTCATGGCCGTCCTGGAGCGACTGGCCCGGGCTGCTGGAGCCCGGCTGCACACCGGGGCGGAGGTCACGGAGATCCGCACGGGTGCAGGAGGCCGTCGCGGGACACGTGCGCAGGCGACGGGGGTGCGCTTCCGCGATGCCGACGGCCTCGAGCGAGTTCTGGAGGCGGACTTCGTTGTGTCCACGGCGGATCTGCATCGCACGGAGACCACGATGCTGCCCCGGCACCTGCAGACCTACCCCGAATCCTGGTGGGCCCGGCGCACCAGCGGTCCGGGCGCGGTGCTCGTGATGCTGGGTGTGGACGGTCCGCTGGAGCGCATGCCGCATCACAGCCTGTTCTTCACCCGGGACTGGCGGCGCAACTTCGCCGCCATCGCGGACGGTCGAGTGCCGGAGCCTGCGTCGGTCTACGTGTGCCGGCCCTCGGCCACTGACCCGTCGGCTGCGCCGGCGGGTCAGGAGAACCTGTTCGTGCTCGTGCCCATGCCTGCCGAGCCGCAGCTGGGACGTGGGGGGATCAACGGCGGCGGTGATCCGCGGATCGAGGCCATCGCCGATGCCGCGATCGACCAGGTGGCTCGCTGGTCCGGCCACGAGGACCTGGCCCAGCGCATCGTGGTGCGCCGCACCGTGGGCCCTGCGGACTTCTCCGAGGACCTGGGGGCTTGGCGAGGCAGCATGCTCGGCCCGGCGCACACCCTCGGCCAGAGCGCCATGTTCCGCGCCGGCAACCGCTCCCGGAAGGTGGACGGGCTCTACTACGCCGGGTCGAGCACGATCCCGGGGATCGGGCTGCCCATGTGCCTGATCAGCGCCGAGATCGCCGCCGACCGGATCGCCCGGGAGCTGCCATGACGGGTCTGATCTACCTGGGCGCCCTGCTGGCCTCGACCGGCTGCATGGCACTGCTCGACCGCCGCTTCCATCTGGTGCTGTGGCGGGCGCCGCGAGCCGGCGCGCTCACCGTCATCGCAGGGATCGCTGTCTTCCTGCTGTGGGATCTCGCGGCCATCGCCTCGGGGCACTACGGCAAGGGCCAGGGGCCGATGACCGGGCTCATGCTGGCGCCCGAGCTGCCCCTGGAGGAGATCGTCTTCATCACCTTCCTCTGCTACCTCACGCTCGTGCTGCGGGGACTGATCGCGCTGGCCATCGATCGCTCCCGGGCCTTGCCGAAGGAGGGTGCGCGATGACCTATGCCGCCCTCGCCGCGCTGTTCGTGGCCGCGACGGCCGTCGTGGCCGTCCTGGTCTCCTGGCGACGCAGGCTCGGGCCTGCCTGGTGGGTGACGACGGCCCTGACGATCCTCGGCCTGCTGCTGCTGACCGTCGTGTTCGACAGCCTCATGATCGCGGTGGACCTCTTCCGCTACGACGAGGCGCAGCTGCACGGCTGGTTCGTGGGCCTGGCCCCGATCGAGGACCTGGCCTGGCCGATTGCGGCCGGTCTGCTGCTGCCGTCCCTGTGGGAGCTTCTCGCCCGGCCGGCGGATGACGGCGAACGGGAGAGGAGCGGCCGATGACGCGCACCGAGGGGACGGCGGCAGCCGCCCGGCAGCTCGTGGGCGCCTCCCGCCCGCTGAGCTGGGTCAACACCGCGTATCCGTTCGCGGCCGCCTACTTGATGGCCGGTGGAGGACTCACCGCCGAGCTGGTGGTGGGGACGGTCTTCTTCCTGATCCCCTACAACCTGCTGATGTACGGCATCAACGACGTCTTCGACTACGAATCGGATCTGCGCAATCCCCGCAAGGGCGGGGTCGAGGGCATCGTGCTGGCCTCCCGCTGGCACCGCCTGACGCTGTGGTGGGCATGCCTGCTGCCGGTTCCGTTCGTGCTCGCGCTGCTCTGGTGGGGGTCCTGGGCATCAGCGGCGGTCCTGGTGGTCACCCTGGTGGCCGTCGTGGCATATTCCGCCCCTGGCATGCGGTTCAAGGAGCGTCCCGTGCTGGACTCCATGACGTCGTCCGCCCACTTTGTGGGCCCGGCGGCCTTCGGCCTGGCGCTGACGGGCGCGCCCCTGACGACGACGGCCGCCGTCTCCCTGCTCGCGTTCTTCCTGTGGGGCATGGCCTCCCAGGCCTTCGGGGCGGTGCAGGATGTGATCGCCGACCGGGAAGCGGGGATCGGGTCGATCGCCACGGCTCTCGGCGGTCGCAGGACCGTCCGGCTGGCGATCGGGCTCTACGCCGCAGCCGGGCTCGTGATGGCCGCGGCGGACTGGCCCGCGGCGCTGGCCGGACTGCTGGTCGTGCCGTACCTGGTGAGCATCCTCCCGTTCCATGACGTGCCCGATGAGCGCTGCGAGGTGGCGCGCCGCGGTTGGCGGCGCTTCCTGTGGCTGAACATGGTCACGGGGTTCCTGCTGACGCTCCTGCTGCTGTGGATTTCATGGGGTCGGTGAGGGGGCGGCTGCCCGGAGTCACCCGCGAGGCGGCACGTCCTGCAGGCGGAACCACAGGCGGGCCTCACGGCGCCGGGCTGCCGTGAGCACCGACCAGCCGCCGGCGTCGGCACCCGACTCGGCGACCGCCTGGTCGAGCGCATCGCGGACCAGCCAGGTCGTCACGGGGTGGGCGTGGCCGTCCATCTGCAGGACGTGCTCGAGCTCGGGCGGTGACAGGTCGAGCCACTCGCACAGCTGCTGACGCGTCAGGTCCGAGACCTCGAGATGGCGGCGCAGCTCCTGACCTGTGCGCGCGGTCTGGGCGTCGGTGAGGGACATGAGGGCTCCTGGGCTCGGGGGCGGGTGCGGCTCCCGGTGGGGGCCAGGAGCGGGCGGCGTCTGTGTGATCTGGATCATAGTCGCGGCCGGCCTGCTGCGGGATGCAGACCATCCCGGGCGACCACCACTACCCCGAGGACTCGCAGTCCGAGGTGTGGATGCCGTCCGAGCCCGAGCAGCAGGGCTGACAACCGGATCAGCCGGTGACCGTGCGCAGCACCTGCATCTCCAGCAGCTCGTCGGGGTCATCGGTCAGCGGGTTCAGATCCAGCACGCAGAAGTCGGCGGCCAGCCCCGCAGCGATCCGCCCGGTGCCGTCGCGCCCGGAGGCCCGGGCCCCGGCCGACGTCAGCGCCTCCAGGGCATCGGCCGGATCGAAGACCCTCTCCGGCTGATACGGATCCCGGCCGGCGTCGAACGCGGAGCGGGCCGTGAGCGCGATGAACAGATTGCGCGCGGCCTGATGCGGAGCGGTGGGGGCGTCGGTGCCCAGGGCGATCGGCACGCCGGCCTCGCGGAAGCGGTGCCAAGGGAAGCCCTGCACGGCGCGGTCGTCGCCGAGCATGGCCCTCCAGTTGTCCAGCACGGCGGGGTCGCAGTGCACCGGCTGCATCGAGGCAGTCACGCCCAGCTGCGCCATCCGCTCGATGGTGTCCTGAGCGACCGACTCCAGGTGCTCCACGCGGGGGCGCCGTCCCTCCCGGGGCCCGTTGACGCGCACGCACTCCTCGACCAGATCCAGTGCCAGCGTGCTCGCCTGGTCCCCGATCGCGTGCAGCGCCAGCTGCAGGCCGCGGGCGTCGGCGGCGGTGGCCACCCGAAGGGCCGCCTCTCGCTCCCAGAGGGGATCGGGGAGCTCGCCGCCCACGTACGGGGCGCGCATGGCGGCGGTGCAGGCGTCGATCACTCCGTCCAGGATCAGCTTGACGCCCACGATCCGCAGCCACTGGGTGCCGAACTCGGCGGCCATCTCGTCGCGGATCGCGGCCACCCGCTCGACCTCCGCGAGATCCGCCTCCGGGTCGCCGGTGGGGCGCAGCAGCCAGTGGGCGTCGACGGGGAAGGGCAGGCGGCCGTCGCGCTCCAGCCGACGACGGAAGACTGCCAGGTCCGAGTCGCTGAAGCCCATGTCCGTGGCGCCCGTGGTGCCGCTGGCCAGGTAGGAGCGGAAGGCGTTGTCCAGGAAGCGGTCCTGATCCGCTTCCGTGGAGTGCGCGGCCTGGTACCCCCAGGCGTACTCGATCGCGGCGTTCTCGAGCAGCAGGCCGGTGGGCTCGCCCTCGGCGTCGCGCACGATCTGACCGCCCAGTGGATCCGGGGTGTCTCGGGTGATCCCCAGGGCCGCCAGCCCGGCGGTGTTCACCCACGCGGCGTGGAGGCTGTTGGCGTCCAGGATCACGGGGATGTCGGCGACGACCGCGTCCAGCATGGCGGCCGTGGGCTGTTGACCCGGCGCAAAGGCATGCGGGTACCAGCTGGCTCCGAGGATCTGGGTGGCCTGCGGATCGGCGGTCCGCGCCTCGGCGATACGCTGCTGGATCTCGTCCAGGGTGGCGCACTCGCGCAGCGAGACCTTGTCCAGCGCCTCGCCCAGCATGGTCATGTGCACGTGGGACTCCCAGAACCCCGGCAGCACGAAGGCCCCGTGCAGGCCCTCCTCCACGGCGTCGGGCCCGACGACTGCGCGCACCTCGTCCTGCGTCCCTGCCGCCAGGAAGCGTCCGTCCTGCACGGCGAAGGCCTCGGCGGTGGGGGAGGCGGCCTCTCCGGTGAAGACCGTGGCGCCGTGGAAGAGGGTGGTGCGGGACAAGGCGGGGTCGCTTTCGTCGTGCGGTTGGTCCGGCGCAGGCACAGGGGGCCGAATGCGCTGAGGCTATCCCAGGCCAGCACTTGAAGAAGGCGGAGAAGGTCGGTGCCGATCTGCCGGGTCACTGGCGGATCGCGCGTTTGCGCGGAGGCCCGATAATGGGGCTCTCCGCATTTGAGCGGGGCGTGTGCTGATTTCATGCTGCTGGTCTCTGCCCTCGGGTGAGGGCGATGTGGACCATGATGCGCCTTCGGTAGTTGTCCATGTTGGTGAAGCCGCATCCGACACGCTTGGTTTGCTTGATGATCCGGTTGAAGCCCTCGGTGCGGGCGTTGGTCACGTCCTCGGTGAGCGCGACGAGCACCGCTGGCCACCAGGTGTCGATCGTGGTCGCCAGGCGGCCGCCGGATCTGGTGCGGCTGGTGTTCGGCCAGCAGCAGGCGCAGGCGTTCCTTGACGGCATGCGCGGCGGCGATCTCGTTGGTCGGATCCTCGGCGGCGAGGGCGGCGTTGAACCGGGCCTTTTGCTTGACGGTGAGGTGCTCGTAGCCGGTGAGCAGCAGTTGCCGGCTGGCCCAGACTTTGTCGGTGGCGGTGCCGCGGCGGCCGTGCAGTTGCCGGGTGATCCGTTGACGGACCTGGGTGACCATGAGGTTGGCGAGGGCGACGAGATGCCACTTGTCGACTGCGATCCGCGCGTCCGGCAGGGCGGTGCGGATCCCGGATCGACAGGTACAACAGCGCCCGCCCGCACACCCGCCTCGGCAACGCCCCACCCGCCGAGTACGAGGCAGTGCACTGCGCTGAGCCCACCAAGTCATCGCGACCGGCAATGACACCTGCATAGACGTGGCATCAACGCGTAGATGTTTCAGTTTCTTCTGTGCTGGGGCTGTGTCAGGTGCTGGACCGGGTGTAGGCAGCGGCGCGCACCACATCTTCGTCCTCCAGTCCAGCTCCTAGTGCTCCGCCCACGGTGGCCAGGCTGGCGGTGAGCCAGCTGATCTTCGCGTAGTCCAAAGCGTTCACTGGGTGACCGGCGACACCGGCCAGTACCTGCTCGTCGATGAGCAGCAGCGCGCCGACCCAGGACAGGATGAATAAGACGAGGTAGAACACCACAACCCCGATGGCCACGGTCGCGGTGGTGGCCAAATTGAACAGGATCACCTGCTCACGTTGGGCTCGCCGCCGTGGGCGCTCCCACAAGTCGGCTCCCAGGATCAGGGTGGCACTCACCGCCCCGATCGCCATCACCGCCAGCAGGACCAGGCGCACCGGCCCGTAGGCCATGGCCAGTACCCATAGGTCCGAGGCCACCAATGTCAGCATGCCGGTGGCCGCTGCCACGACCAGCGCCCGGGAGAGCCGGGCCACGAAGGCCCAAGGCTGGTTGGCGCGGATCATGCCCAGCAGCAACCGCACGTTGCCGCTCAGCACTCGGGCCGTGAACTGCACGACGTTGTCGTCCGGGCGTTCGTCGAGATCGGTGGACAGCTGGTGGGCTCTTCGAGCAAGATCCCGCTGGGCATTGAGGTCTTCGGCGTCGTAGCCCAGGAGCTGCCCGACCACGTGCACGGTGGTCTCTTGCACCTTCTGCCGCACGTGCACGGGTCCCAGGGTTGGGACGGAGACCAGTCCTACCCCGTGCACGGGGCTGAGCTGGGTGAGCACCTGACGTCGGCCGGTCTTCAGGGGGATCTCGGTGAGCACCACGGCCAAATCCCAGTTCTCCTCCAGCATGCGGTTTCGGGCCGCCTCCAGCAGGTCCAAGGTCTCGGTGGGTGGATCGACCAGCCGGTCTTCGGCCATCTTCAGTTGCCAGCGCACTCCCGGATACCGCTGCACCAAAATCTTGCGCACCGAGGTGGTGACCTCGGGGCCGAGCACCGCACTCAGGGATGGTGAGACCACCAGGCCGATGAGCAGCTCGGCATCGGAAAGGGGTTCGGCAGGATCGGCGGTGGATCGGCAACGCTCAGCATTCACCGCTCCATGATGAGGCAACCACGGGTCGGATTGCCACTGGCTCGATGGAGCCCCCAAGGTTTCGTGCAGCACCGCGGGCCGGATTCGGTGGTCGCCTCGATCCCGGAAAGAGCGGTGCTGCTCACTGCGAAATCCTCTCCCCGCCGACGCCGCCAGCGCGAAGACATCACAGCCAGCGGGCCCGGGACCTGCCGGTGTCGAGGACGGCTTCTCGATGATGCTGCAGTGACGGATCGGTTGAAGTGCTTCGGCGGTGTGGGAGCAGTGATCAGCGTGGGGCCGGTCGATTCCGTTCGGACAGGTGATGCATCGACTGCCCAGCGGCAGGTGCGGTACTGATGCGGGGGTACCCGGTGCAGGGGTGTCAAGGCCCAGCTCCGAAGACGGCAAGCCGGGCATGTGAAAGGCGAATTATGGCCCGCCGCAACCCGAGCGGGAAGGCATGTGAAGCGCCCTGGGTTTCGTTCCGAGGTCAGGACGCAACGGGCGCTGAATCCTGGTCGTGAGTGTAGGCCGCCTCGACCTCCGCGGGAGTGCAGTAGCCGAGGGCTTCATGGAGGCGGGCCGTGTTCCACCAGTGCACC